>JACRCK010000099.1 GCA_016219065.1 Deltaproteobacteria bacterium | reverse complement strand
TGATTCCTTCCCCCAGGATGAACACCATCAGGCTGGCCACCAGGGAGAGCATCAGGATCGGGGCGGAAATGCGGATCATGCTGATGCCGCTGGATTTGAAGGCGATCAACTGGTTGTTTTTGGAAAAAAGACCGAAAGTCAACTGGGTGCCCATCAGGATGGCCACCGGCATCATCTGTTTGACGATTCCCGGCACAATAAAGACGAAATACCTCAGGGTCAGGCCTGGAGAAACCCCGGCGTTGCTGAAGTCGTCGAGTTTTTCCAGGATTTCCACCAGGAGATAGATCAAGACGAAGGTCCCCAGACAGATCAGGGTCATCTTGAGAAATTCACGGGAAATGTAATGGGAAATAATCTGCATGCCGAATAGTAAACCAAGGCCTCTTTTAATGTAAATAAAAATGAGGGGGTGGCCTTTAAAAGGCTTTAATTTTATATAAAATATTGGTAATAAAAGATGGTGAAGATGGGAATAATGGAATGATGGAATAATGGAGTATTGGAGTATTGGGGTTGCCGGGCAGGATGGGGCATCGTCTCACCAGCACTCCATTACTCCATTTCTCCAATACTCCATTTTTTTCGATAAGTTTTCAGTTTTGAGTAAGCAGCCATGACCACCCGGGAAGCCATTGAAGACCGCGAACGGATTTTTTTAGCTCCCTGGGCCGCTTTGAGCGCGGCCAGCCGGGGACGGGCGCAGGCCGAACCGGAATGCGAACTCCGGACCGCCTTTCAGCGGGACCGGGACCGCATCCTCCATTCCAAGGCCTTCCGCCGTTTGAAGCATAAAACTCAGGTTTTTCTCTCTCCCACCGGGGATCATTACCGGACCCGCCTGACCCACACCCTGGAGGTCTCCCAGATCGCCCGGACGGTGGCCCGGTGCCTGCAGTTGAACGAGGACTTGAGCGAGGCCATCGCCCTCGGCCATGACCTGGGACATACCCCCTTCGGTCACGCGGGGGAAGAAGTGCTCAATGAAATCGTTCCAAGCGGTTTCTGCCATAATCTCCAGAGTCTGCGGGTGGTGGAACAACTGGAAAAAGGGGGCCGGGGCCTCAACCTGACCCGGGAGGTCCGGGACGGCATTTTGAAACACTCCAAAGGGAAGGGCGAAATACTACTGCCGGGTCATTCCGAAGAACTGGCCGCCACCCTGGAAGGGCAGGCGGTGCGTCTTTCCGATATTATCGCCTATATCAGCCACGATCTGGACGACGCCCTGCGCGGCGGCATTATTACCGATGGCGAAATCCCGGCCTCCTGCGCCCGCATCCTGGGGGATCGCAGTTCCCAGCGGATCCATACCATGGTCTCCAGCCTGGTAGCCCACAGCCGGCCCCAACTACCCGGTGGACTAGCCATCGGGGCGGACGTCCTGGAGGCCATGGTGACCCTGCGGAATTTCCTTTACGAACGGGTGTATGATGTGGGCCGGGTGCACCACGATTTTATCAAGGCCCGCAAGGTGGTCCAGGAACTCTACCAGGTTTTATTGTCCGCTCCGGAAGAAGTCCGGCGGGAAACCGGGTCCGAAATCGGCGAAGGGGACCTGGACCCGCAACGGGCCTCGGATTTCATCGCCGGCATGACCGACCGCTACGCCCTGAGCCTTTATGAAAAAATCTTCCTGCCCAAACCCTGGGCTATTTTATAGGCTCCGGCGATTATGAAACTGGCACAGATTCTGGGGGTCAACCGGATGCCGCTGATTGCCGAGTGGGTCCGGCGGCTGCAAACCGAGGTCAGCCCCCGCTACAGCCAGCGGCCGACGGAAGAACTTTTCCAGACGGTTTCCCGGGTGTACGACGCCAATCTGATCGTGGTGCTCCAAAACGATTTTTCCCAGATCGACGCCCACATCGAGTGGATTACCCGGCTGCGGCTCGAGGGGGGCTTTTCCCTTTCGGAAGTCCAGAACGCCTATGATCTGTACCGAAAAGTGCTGACGCCCATTCTGGTGGAGCGGCTCGACCCGGGGGAGATCGCCGCGGCCCTGAAAAAAATCGATGCCTGCCTGCTCTATACCATCAAGCGGTTCAGCAATTTTTACCAGTCCCTGCATGAAAAAGAGATCCGGGAGCATGCGGAGAACCTGAAACGGGAAGTCGAAAAAAGAACCCAGGAGCTGTCCGAGTCCGAGGGCAAGTACCGGGTCCTGGTGGAGGAAATCAACGACGGCTATTTCGTCAATCAGCGGGGCCGTATCGTCTTTGCCAACCGGGCCTTTGCCGACCTGCACGGGTACCTCCCGGAAGAAATAGTCGGCAAACCCTATATCGATTTTGTGGCCGAAGAATCCCGCTCTCAGGTGGAGACCCTCTACCGGCAACGCATGTCCGGCCGGGAAACCACCGACCTGTACGTGTATCTCCGCCGCCATCGCAACGGCCGGACGCTGCCTACCGAAAACAAGGTCAAACGCATTCTCTTCCGGGAGAAAAACGCCGTGGCCGGCATCTGGCGGGATATCACCGAACGGATCGAGACCGAACGACGGATCCGGGAATCCGAACGGCTGGCCCATATCGGTCGCCTGACCACTTCCCTGGCCCACGAAATCCGCAATCCCCTTTCGGCGGTCAAGCTGAACAGCCAGATCATCCTGAAAAATATGAAATGCGCCGGCAATGACCAGCGGCGTCTGGAGATCATCGTCCAGGAGATCTCCCGGCTGGAACGGATCCTGGAGGAGATGCTGGATTTCGCCCGGCCGGTCGGGCTGAATCTCAAAAAGGCCTCTCTGAACGCCATATTGGATTCCTGCCTGGAGATTATCGAGGCCCGGGTAAAAGAAAAGGCCTTGTCCATTACCAGGGACTATGCCCGCCGGTTGCCCCGGATACCCGTGGATCAGGAAAAGATGGAACAGGCCTTGATCAATATTTTTTTAAACGCCCTGGAGGCCCTGCCCACCGGCGGGCGGATCGAGGTCGTCACCAAATCCCTGCGGCCCCAACGAGCCCTGCAGGTTGCTATCCACGACGACGGCGCGGGCTTCAAACCGGAAGATCTGCCCTTCGTATTCAATCCCTTCTTCACGAACAAGAAAAAGGGGACGGGGCTGGGACTCTTCAATGTGAAAAAAGTGATCGAAGCCCACGGCGGGAGCGTAGAAATCGCCCTGGTCGAACCCCGGGGAACCCGGGTCCGACTGACCATCCCGCTTCCGGATAAGCCATGAAAGAGAAAAGGATCCTGATTATCGACGACGAGCTTTCGCTCCTGGAGTCCCTGGAGATGTTCCTGAAGGAAAAGGGCTACGCAGTGGCCTGCGCCCAGACGGCCGCCGAAGGCTTGAACCGCTGCCGGGTCTTCGATCCCCAGGTGATCATCCTGGATGTCCGCCTCCCCGACCTGGACGGACTGGACGTCCTCCGGCAACTGATCCGGAACGGTTGGAATAACATTATCATCATCACCGCTTTTCATGATATGGATACCACGATTAAGGCCATGAAAGGCGGCGCTTTCGAATACCTTCCCAAACCGATCGATGTGGAAGAACTGGAAAGCGCCATCGACAAGGCCATCAAATCCGCCGAGTCCTCGGCCTCCTCGCTGAAGGTCGTGCTCGATGCGGATGGGCAATACCGGCCCGGGAAGGTCATCGGGCAGCACCGGTCCATGAAAGAAATTTTCAAGAGCATCGGCGTGCTCTCGGAAAACCGGGTCACGGTGTTGATTGAAGGAGAAACCGGTACCGGGAAAGAACTGATCGCCAAGGCCATTCACGGCAATAGTCCTTTTCAGGAGCACCCTTTCCAGACTATCGATTGCTCGACCATCGTCGGCACCTTATTGGAGAGTGAACTGTTCGGCCATGAAAAAGGGGCTTTTACCGGGGCCTCCGGGCCGAAGCGGGGGAAATTCGAACTGGCCGGTCAAGGGACCATTTTTTTGGACGAAATCGGTGAAATCCCTTTTCCCTTGCAGGCCAAGATGCTGCGCTTCCTCCAGGAAAAGGAATTCGAGCGTCTGGGCGGTGAAAAAAAATTGTCCTCCAAGGCCCGGGTCATTGCCGCCACCAATCGGGATCTCGGAGGCATGGTGAAAGCGGGCACGTTCCGGGAGGATCTTTATTACCGGCTTAATGTGGCGGTGATCAAGGTGCCCCCCTTAAGGGAACGCAAGGCGGACATTCCCCTGCTGGTTGAATACATGTTGGGCAAGATCAACCGCGAACTGGGGAAGCGGATCCGGCGCGTGGAGGAAAGCGCTCTGAAACGAATGATGAATTATTACTGGCCGGGCAATGTCCGGGAATTGGAAAATACCCTGATCCGGGTGGCGATCCATACGCGGGGGGAGGTCGTCCTGGAGGACCTGGTCGAGCCCCTGCTGGGGGAAAATCCCGGCGGCCCGCCAGCCGCCCCGGAACCGGGCGGGAAGGAAACGAGCCTGAAAGACATCGAGCGCGGTTATATCCTGGATATATTGCAGCGCACCCATTGGCACCTGGGCCAGACCTGCGCGCACCTGGGCATCTCCCGTCCGACGCTCCGAACGAAACTCCGGGAATACGGCCTTGCGTCCCGACGACCGGACGATGTGGGCTAGCGGTTCCTCGCCGGGATACAAAGAAGCACCGCTGGCGATTGAAAAAAATTTTCAGAAAGTGTAAATTTTAAACAATACCGTATCCCGGGTCCCCGGGCCCGAAGTGGAAAATCCTTGACATTATTTCATTTCGGATAAGAAGACCGTTTGGCAGCGCTTTTGCACAGGCTCCAGTCGGCATCCGGGCAGCTAGCAAAAAGCCTGCAAAGGTCGTTACGCCCAGCAGCCTGCCGATGGGGTTCCGGCTGGGATGTTCTGGGGCGGCATTTCCTGTAACCAAAGGTCCCGAAAGGGATCCAAAACAAGGAGGAAACGAATGAAAGTGAAAATGGGAGTTGCCTGGGTACTGGTCTCTTTGCTACTGCTGCTTTCAGCCCCCGGAGGACAGGGGCTGGCTGCTGAAAAACCGATCGTAATCGGCGCCCCGCTGGCCACGGCCTTTCTTTACGGCTGGGATGCCGAGCGGGGCCTCCGGCTGGCCGTGGAAGAAATCAACGCCCTGGGCGGGGTGAAAGTGGGGGCGGTTAAGCGGCCGTTTGCCGTGGAAGTAATCGACACCCGCGACCTGGAGCCGGGGGTGCCGGTCAGTGATGCCCTCCTGACCGTGGAAAAACTCATCCTCGAAAAAAAGGCCGACTTCATCGTCGGCGGCCCGGTCCGCTCCGAGGCCGCCCTGGCCGCCATGGACCTTTTGTCCAAATACAAGAAGGTCTCCATCCTGACCACGGGCGCCCTGACCCCGGCCTACCATGCCCGGGTGGCTGAAAATTACGATAAATTCAAATACTGCTTCCGCATCAGCGGTGAAGCCAAGTGGATGGTGACCGGCGAGATCATCCCTTCCCTGGAAAATATCGGCAAAACGTTCAACTTGAATAAGCTCTTTATCATGGTCCAGGACGTGGCCCACGCCCGGGCCGGTGGAGAGCTGATCGCCAAGATCATGGCCGGAAAGGGTTGGACGGTGCTGGGCAAACCGGAGATCTATCCCACCGGGACCACGGATTTCTCCATGGGACTCCTCAAGGCCAAAAAGGATGGCGCCCAGGTTCTGCTGATCTGGATGGACATGCCCGAAAGCGCCATTCTGCTGAAACAATGGTATGATCTGAAGGTACCGGCGCTGCCTTTCGGCTCCATCATTGCCGCTGCCGAGCAGCCCGGGTTCTGGAAAGCCACGGATGGAAAAGGGGAATTCACCCTGGCCAACGTGGTCAACGCCGGGAACGCCCCCTCCAAGGCCACGCCCTGGACCATGAAATTCTATGACGCCTACACCAAGCGTTGGAAGATCGAACCGGAGGGTTACGGAACTTCCAGCAGTTACATGGCGGTCTACACCCTGAAGGACGCCATCGAACGGGCCGGATCCCTGGACCCCGACGCGGTGATTGCCGCCCTGGAAAAGACCGATCTGATGGGCGTCTACGGCCGAATCCAGTTCGATCCCAAGTCCCACCAGGTCAAAGCCAGCCTGGATCCCAAGGAAGGGGCCGTGGGCACCATCTTCCAGTGGCAGAAACAGAAGCGGGTCGTGGTCTTCCCGACTTCCATCGCCACCGGGCAGATTTTACTCCCGCCCTGGATGAAAAAATAAGAATAAGACGGATACTGGATAAATACCAAAAACGATTCTGGATGCTGGATAAACCAGGTAAACCCCGCCGGTAGAAAGCGGTCTTTATCCAGTATCCAGCATCCAGTATCCAGCATCGGATTTATTATGGAAATCCTGGTTTACGGAATCGTCAATAGCGTCACGCTGGCCTTGATGGCTTTGGGCTTTACGCTGGTCTACGGCATCAGCGGGCTGCCGAATTTTGCCCACGGGGCCCTCTACGTAATCACCGGGTTTATCGTCTGGAGCCTGCTGAACACCCTGCACCTGCCTTATCCGCTGGCCATCGGCCTTTCCCTGGCCATCACGGGGTTGATCGGTGCGGGCATCTATTATTTCATCCTCATCCGCATCCGGGGTATGGCCACCTCGGAGATCATCGCCTCCTATGCCATCGGACTGGCGATCCTGGAAGGTTTGCGCTGGGGCGGGTTCAAAGGTATGACCTATACCCTGCCGGCGTTCATCCCCGGAAGTCTTAATCTGGGCGGCGTGGAGATCGACTTTCAGCGGATCGCCGTGGTCGTCATCGGGGCCGTCGTCATGGCCCTGCTCTGGCTGTTCACCCACTACAACCGGGTCGGCCTGGCCCTGCGCGGCATGGCCCAGGACGAACGGGCGGCCATGATGCTGGGAATTGATTCGGACCGGATGGCCGTCCTGGCCATGTTTCTGGGTTCGGTGCTGGCCGGGCTGGCGGCCGTGGCCCTGCTGCCCCTGGGCAACATCGTGGTGGAGGCCGGGTACAATGTCCTGATCATGGCCATCGCCGTCTGCATCGTGGGTGGACTGGGGAGCTGGGTGGGGGCCGTGGTGGCCGCCTTCGTCATCGGCTTTGCCCAGATCCTGACCGTCGTCTACCTGGAATCCCATTTTCAGATGGTCGTGGCCATCCTGGCCATTATCGTTACCCTGATCCTCAAACCTTCGGGCCTTTTCGGTCACCAGAAGGAATTGGAAGAGCGAGTTTGACCATGGCCGGAACCGATGTCCGTCAAGAACGATTGGACCGGGGGATCAAGGTCCGGACCAGCGGCATTTATGCCATTTCCGGAGGCAAGGAAATTGCCTACCTGATCCTGCCCCGCCTGCTCTTGATCGTGGGCCTGCTCCTCCTGCCGCTGGTCGTCACCAATCCCTATTGGCAGCGGGTGATCTCCATTGTCGGCATCTATGCCCTGTTGGCCCTCAGCTTTGATTTCCTGACCCATTACGTCGGACTGGTCTCTCTGGGAGGCGCTTTTTTTGTCGGCGTAGGGGGGTATCTGGCGGCCCTGCTGAATACCAAATTCGGCCTTCCGCCGCTGCTGACCATTCCTTTGGCCACGCTCGGCGGGGGGGTCTTCTGCACGCTGGCTATCCTGCCCTGCCTGCCCCTGCGGGGGGTCTATTTTTCCATCGTCACCCTCATGTATCCCCTGTTGGCCATGCGGGTCATCGAGGCCCTGAATATTTTCGGGGGCACCGATGGAATTTTGGGCGTGGCCAGTTTTCCCAACCGCTGGGTGGAACAGTATTCCCTAATCCTGATCGTGCTGGTCGCCCTGTTCGGCCTGCGCCGACTGGTGAATACCGACCTGGGCCTGGTCTTCCGGGCGGTCAAAGACAACGACCAGGCGGTCAAGGCCTCCGGGATTAACATCACCCTCTATAAAACCCTGGGGGTCTTCATTTCCGCCAGCCTGGCCTGCCTCGGCGGGGCCTACCTGGTCCACATCTACATGTGGGCCGGCATTTCCACCCTGGCCCTGGATTTTTCCATCATCCCGATCGCCGCCACGGTCATCGGCGGGGGCGGCACGCTGGTCGGCCCGGTCCTGGGCAGCCTGATTCTGGTGCCCATTTCCGAGCTGCTGCGGGCTTTCGGCACCTTGCGGATCGTTTTTTATGCGCTGATTCTCATGGCCTTCATCGTCTTTCGCAGTGAAGGGATCATGGTGTATGCCCAACGTAAATACCATCAGTTTGAAAAATGGGTGAAGGTGTGAGCGACCAACCCCTTTTGGAAGTTCAGGACATCAGCAAGGCCTTCGGCGGCATTCAGGCCCTTTCCGGCGTGAGTTTCAATGTTTTCCCCCGGGACATCTTCGGGATCATCGGACCCAACGGTTCGGGCAAAACCACCCTGGTCAATGCCATCACCGGTTTCATCCGGATCGATTCCGGAAAGATCCGTTTTCAGGGGCGCGACATCACCAATCGGCCGCCCCACAAAATCGCCGACCTGGGGGTCACCCGGACCTTTCAGATCATGCGGCCTTATTACAGCCTGCCGGCCTACAAAAATTTGATCATCCCCCTTTTTTCGCCCCGGGCCCGGCGCCAGGGCGGTTGGCGGGGTGGGGGCAAGCTGGGAGACCGGGACACGGTCGGGATCGACATCCTGGAAGAAATCGGCTTCGAGCGGGATTCCCAGGTGCCGTACAAACTGGCCTCGACCCTGCCCACCGGATATCTGAAGCGGCTGGAACTGGCTCGCTGCCTGGCCCTGCGGCCGGAAATGATTCTCTGCGACGAGGTTTTTTCGGGGTTGAGCATGAGCGAAATCGCCAGCATGCTGCCGCTCATTGAACGCCTGCAGCTGGAGGGGATCACCCTGATCATGATCGAACACCGGTTGAAGGAACTTTTCCGGGTGGCCAATCGGATCATGGTCATGAACTTCGGGCAAAAATTGATTGAAGGCGCCCCGGATGAAGTCATGGCCGACGAAAAAGTCAAAGAAGCCTATCTGGGATCGGAGGACCTTTCCGATTATGTTTGAAGCCCGAGGGTTGATGGTTTTTTACGAGAATATGCTGGCCCTGAACAATGTCAGCCTGCGGGTGGACGAAGGCCGGATCATCGGCCTCTTCGGGGCCAACAGCGCCGGGAAGTCCACGCTGATGTACGTCATTTCCGGCATCATCCTGGACATCAAGCGCAAGGAGGAGATGGCCGGCGGGGAACGGATTACCGTGCTGGGCCAGGTCCAGTACCGGGGACAGGATATCATGTCCCTCAAACCCAGTCAGCGGGCCCGGCTGGGGATTATACTCTGCCCGGAACGACGACGGATCTTTCCGGAGAGCACGGTCCTGGAAAACCTGATGATCGGGGGCTACCTGGCTTCGAACCGCCAAAAGAAAGAGACCCTGGATTACATCTTTCAGACCTTTCCGGCCCTGGTGCCCTTGAAAAACCGGGCCGGGGGGTTCCTGAGCGGTGGGGAGCAGCAGATGCTGGCTATCGGCCGGGCGCTCATGGCCCAGCCCAAGATCCTGATGCTGGATGAACCGCTGATGGGCTTGAGTCCCCTGGTCCAGGCCATGCTGGTCCGCGCCATTCGGGAGATCCACAAGCAGCGGGGCATAACCATTCTGGTGACCGAGCAGTACGCCCGGCCGATCATTCCGATTATCGACTACGGATATATCCTGGAAAACGGAGCGGCGGTGCTGGAGGGCAATCGGCAGGAACTGTTTGACAATCCGGATGTCCGCTCGGCCTATTTCGGGATGTAGTTAAAGTTGATCCGATGGATCAGTCGGATCGGACCGATCCGTCGGATCAATTAAAAACTTAAAAGGGATTAGCTGCGAGTGTCCAACAATCATTATCACGCTGAACCGGTCTTTGCCCGCTTCGAGGCCATGGTAGAGCGGTATCCCGGGAATACGGCCGTGGTCTATCTCGGAGAAAAGTTTTCCTACCGGCGACTCAAAGAACTTTCGGACCGCTTCGCCGCCGGCCTGGCCAAGCGGGACGTCAAACCGGGCGACAAGGTCATCCTCTACATCTCCAACTGCATCCAGTGGGTGGTGGCTTTCCTAGGCATCGAGAAGGCGGGCGCCACCGTCGTCCCGGTCTCCCCCATCTATACATCCCACGAGATCGAATATATGATCCGGGATTCCGGGGCCGAAACGATCATCTGCCACGACACCAATTTCAGTTACGTGCAGGAAGCCCTGGCCAACACTAACCTGAAACGGGCCATCGTGACCAACCTGGCCGATCTCCTGCCTTTCTGGAAACGGGCCGTCGGCAGCCTCTTCGACAAAATCCCCGGCGGCAAAGTTGAAAAAGGGGGCCGGATCATCCCCTTCCTGGAAGTCCTGAAAAGCCCGCCCCAGCCGCCGCAGGTCACCATCGATCCCTGGAACGATCTGGCCTATATCCTGTATACCGGCGGGACCACCGGTTTTCCCAAGGGCGTTCCCGGAAGTCATATCAGCATGACCTCCTACGTCCAGGACGTGATGGAAGACGTGGTCAAGGACTATCTGCAGGAAGGCCGGGATACCTACATTGCCGTCAACCCCCTGTTCCACATCATGGCCCTGGGCTTTTTCATGGCCGTGGGGCTCAACCAGGGCAATACCACCATTTTGATGCCCGTTCCCCAGGTGGACGCCATCCTGGAAGCGATCCACCGTTACCGGGTCCGCTGGCTGCTCGGCGTCCCGACCCTCTACCGCATGATCCTGGAAAACGACCGCCTGGACCGCTATGATATCAGCAGCCTTAAATATTGTTTTTGCGGCGGAGACGTTCTGCCCCTGGAGGTCTTCAACCGCTGGAAGGAAAAATTCGGAGTCGCCATCTATCAGGTCTACGGTTCCACCGAAGCCGGCCATATCTGTTACAACCGTCTGGACCGGGAACCGGATCTCCAGTCCATCGGCCGGCCCTTGAAATCCCGGGACTGCCGGGTGGTGGATCCCGAAACGCTGGAAATCGTCCCGGACGGGGAAGTGGGGGAGCTGATGGTGACCTCGGAATTTACCCTGAAAAACTACTGGAACAAACCGGATGAAACGGCCCGGGCCTATCTGCAAGTGGAAGACCGCATCTTTTACCGCATGGGAGATTTCGTCCGCCGGGCTCCGACCGGGGAACTAATCTATGTGGAACGCCTGGCCGATATTATCAAATACAAAGGGTACCGGGTCTCCGCTTCGGAGATCGAGGCCGTCCTCCAGGATCACCCTACGGTCATCGGCGCCTGCGCGGTGGGTATCCCGGACCCCAAGGTCGGGGAACGGATCAAGGCCATTGTGGTGTTGAAAAGCGATGCCAAAGGGGTGGGGGGCATGGAACTGATCAAGTGGTGCCGGGAGCGGCTGGCCCCCTATAAAATTCCCCAGTACATCGAGTTCCGGGACATGCTGCCCAAATCCAAGGTCGGAAAACTGCTGCGCCGGGAAATCCGGGACGAGGAGAAGCGGAGGCTGGAAAAAGGGAAGTTGAAAGCCTAACCCGGGGGGACCTGCTCATGAAAGGACTTAAAAGGGATGAGAAGGGCGGCCTGCGGGCCGCCTTTTTGCTCGGTTGGCCGGGAGCGGTAGCGGAACCGGTCCAGGCCGCCTGGCTGGCCGGCGTCGGTTTCCTCGGCCAGGGGAACCCGCTATATCCGGGGAGTCCATCCGGCGATCGCGGCCGCCTGGTGATCAACTACCCGGTTCTGCTGACGGTGCTGCTGGTACTGGTCCTGGCGGCGGTCCTGGCCGTGGGGCTCTTTCTCTATTACTGGTTCAGCCGCCGGGAGGGTTCCCTGGAATCCCGACTGACCAGCTTGGAGCATTCGATCCAGAGCCTCTATCAGCAACAGCAGGGGGACCTGGACGGACTGTTGAAACTCCTCCAGTCGACATCCGGGAAAAATCGTGAGGAACCCACGGAAAAACCGGACCTGGAGGAGGACACCTGCGTGAAAAAAAAGGATAAAGGATAAAGGTAAAAGGAAATTAATCCCGAATAAATCGAACAGCGAACACTGAACTTCGAATTTCAAAGGTATTAACGTAGGGTTGGGGTTTATCCCTAACCGGCCTAGCCGCCCGGGACAACTCGGGAGCGGGAGGCTATATACCTCTTCCTTGCATCAAAAACTCGTTCCGTCCTTTCCCGTTCCGCTGGCTTGGCGGTTTTCCCACCCGCTCAAGACCTGCCAGCGGAGCAGCAGCATCAAACCGGCTCCCAGGGCGCCCAGGAGCGCCCCGCCCAGCACGTCCACCGGATAATGCTCGCCCACATAAACCCGGGAGTAGCCTACCAGCACCGCCAGAAAAAGAAATAAGGGGGACCAGGAACGGTAAAGGAAGGACAGGAAAAAAGCGGCGCCGAAAATGTTGGCGGCATGGTTGGAAGGAAAGGAAAAGGAACGGGGGCAGGGCCAGAAAACATGAGCGTCCGCCAAGACCTGGCAGGGGCGGGGCCTGGCAAACAGGTGTTTGAAAAAAAAACTGTTGGAATAATCCAGAATCCCGATCAGGGCGGCCAGCAGCAGCAGGGTGACTTTGGTATCCCGGCGGCCCCAGAAAAACAGGATCAGCCACAGCCCCAGCAGCGGAAACCGAAAATGATCGAATTCGGTGATGAAGGGCATCACCTGGTCGAAGAAGGGGTTACGGCTCCCCTGATTGATCCAGCGAAAAAGGACTACATCCAAGGTTACTCCGGATTGACAATGTCCAGAACTTCCAACTGCCGCACGCCTCCCGGGGTCTGCACCTGAAATTCATCCCCCGGCTCTTTGCCGATGAGGGCCCGGCCCAGCGGCGAGATGACCGAGATATCCCCGTTATCCACGTCCGATTCGTCCGGGCCGACCAGCCGCAGCTTCAATTCTTCTCCGGTATCCTGATCGGTGATCAACACGGTACAGCCGAAAATCACCCGGTCCGAGGGTAGCCGGGAGCAATCGATCACTTCGGAGGTGGCGATTTTAGCGTGCAGTTCCCCGATGCGTCCTTCGATGAAAGATTGCCGTTCTTTGGCGGCATGATACTCCGCGTTTTCGGAGAGATCGCCGTGAGCCCGGGCTTCGGCAATGGCCTTGATGACCACCGGCCGCTCCTCGACTTCCAGCCGGCGCAGTTCCTCGCGCAGGCGATCCAATCCGGCTTGGGTGATGGGGGTACGATCCATAAAAAATGCTCCCTTTCAAAAACACGTTCCCCCGAAGGCTTTACGCCGCGGGGGTAATAAACTATACCAGAAGCCCTCAGTTGCGGCAAGGAGAATCGCGACGTTCGATCCAGCCCCGGATCAGTCCTTCCATTTCTTTCAATGATTTTCGTTCCCGGGCGGCCGCTTTTTTGAGGTCCTCGTATTCTAGGGAATAATCGCGGAAGCCGTTTTTGGACCTTCCGGGGCGCCGCACCTCTTTGAGGCCCATAACCCCCCAGGGAGTGGCCAGGCGGCGTCCCTTCCGGTCCAGGACCCAGCGGCCGGCTTCCTGAAAGCGGACGCCGAGGGTGGTGGTTTCGGCCAGCAGCAGCCCGGACAAGACCGGACTGTCCGCGGGCCGGCACAGGACTTGAAGCAGCGTACCTGGCCGGTTCTTTTTCATCTGGCAGGGAAGCAGCAGGCAGTCGAGGGCGCCGGCCTGGAAAAGGCGTTCCAGCAGGTAATCATACCACTGGGGGTTCATGTCGTCGACATTGGTTTCCAGCACCAGGATTTTTTCCGTGGCGGCGGGGGCCGCGTTTTCCCCCAGCCAGAGGCGCAGGGCGTTGGGACGATCGGCCAGTTCCTGGAGCCCCAATCCGTAGCCCACGGCCTTCAAGGTCATGACCGGCGGCGGCCCGAACACCCGGGCCCAGGTCTTGAGAATGGCGGCGCCGGTGGGGGTGACCAGTTCCCGGTCGGAAGCGGAGGGGACCAGGGCCGCCCCCTGAAGCAGCGCCAGGGCGGCCGGGGCGGGCAAGGGCAGCGGTCCATGCTGGCTCTGGACCCAGCCCCGTCCGGCCGGCAGGGGGGAAGCCTGGACCTCGTCGACCTGAAAATAATGAAAGCCCAGGGCGGCCCCAACCAGATCCACGATCGTATCCAGGGCTCCGATCTCGTGAAAGTGGACGGAGTCGACGGACAGGTTATGGATGCGGGCTTCCACTTCGGCCAGGTAGCGCAAGCCCGTCAGGGCTTTTTCCCGGACCGCCGGATCCAGACCGCTCTTTTGCAGCAGTTTCTGCAGTTCTCCGTAATGACGGGGGAAAGGGTCCTTTTTTTTCCCCCGGACCTCCACCCGCAGTCCGCTCAATCCGCCCCGTTCCCCCCGGCGGACCGTCAGGCGGAAAGGGGGCAGGTCCAGGGCCGCCAGGGTGGAACGCAGCAATTTCCGGGGCAACCCCAGATCCAGCCAGGCCCCCAGCACCATATCGCCGCTGATCCCGGAGAAACAGTCAAAATAGGCGATGATCATTTCCGGCCCTTGCGCACCGCTGATTTTTGCCGGGCTTTGGACGGCGAACGGATCAGGGCCTGCTCGAGGACCTGGTCCATATCCCGAACCGGGATCAATTGGATGCGCCGGCGGATGGACCGGGGAAGTTCCTCCAGGTCTTTTTGGTTTTGTTCCGGGATGAGAATGGTCTTTATTTTGGCCCGGATGGCGGCCAGCGTTTTTTCCTTCAGGCCGCCGATGGGCAGGATCTTGCCCCGCAGGGTGATCTCTCCGGTCAAAGCGATGTCCTTGTTGACCGGTATCCCGGTCAAGGCCGACAGCAGCGACACGGCCATGGTGATGCCGGCCGACGGACCGTCCTTGGGGATGGCCCCGGCCGGGACATGGACATGTATGTCCCACTGGTCAAAATCGGTTTCTTTTAAATGGTATTTCCGGCTCCGGGACCGGGCGTAACTCAAGGCCGCCTGACCCGATTCCTTCATGACCTCGCCGAGCTGACCGGTAAGCAGGAAATTCCCTTTTCCTTTCATGACCGTCGTTTCGATATAGAGGACCTCGCCCCCCGTCGAAGTCCAGGCCAATCCGGTGGCCACTCCGACTTCATGGACCTTGCGGATTTCGTCCGGCAAATAGGTGGGGGCACCCAGAAAACGGTGGAGATTGTTGCGCGTAATTTTGAAGGGGCCTTTGTTCCCTTCGGCCACTTTCCGGGCGATTTTGCGGCAGATGGTGCCGATTTCTTTTTCCAGGCCCCGCAGTCCGGCTTCTTCGGTATATTCGTTGATGATTTTCAGCAGGGTCTCGCGGTTGATGGACAATTGTTCCGGTTTCAGGCCGTTTTCCCGGATCTGCCGCGGCCAGAGGTAAACCCGGGCGATCTCCAGTTTTTCCTCGGCCGAGTACCCGGAAATTTCGATGATCTCCATCCGGTCCCGCAGGGCCGAGGGGATGGGATCGCCCAGATTGGCCGTGGTGATGAACATAACCGCCGACAGGTCGAAAGGCAGACTCAGGTAATGGTCGCTGAAGGAAAAATTTTGTTCCGGGTCGAGGACCTCCAGCAGCGCCGCCCCCGGGTTGCCCCGGTAATCGGCCCCCAGTTTATCGATTTCGTCCATCATGAATACCGGATTGTTGACCCCGACCTGCTTCAGCCCCTGGAGGATGCGTCCTGGCAGGGCCCCGATATAGGTGCGCCGATGCCCGCGAATTTCCGCCTCGTCCCGGACCCCGCCCAAGGAGATGCGCAGGAACTTTCTCCACAGGGCCCGGGCGATGGAGCGGCCCAGGGAAGTCTTCCCGACGCCCGGCGGTCCGACGAAGCAGAGGATGGGGCCTTTCATCCGCGGATTCAGCTTGCGAACGCTCAAATATTCCAGTATCCGTTCCTTGACTTTGGTCAGGTCGTAATGATCCTCGTTCAGGATGCGTTCGGCGGTTTTGACCTCGATCTTGTCCTTGGTTTTTTTGTCCCAGGGCAGGCCGACGATCCAGTCCAGGTAGGTGCGGACGATGGAGGTTTCGGCGGAATCGGGGTGCATCTGTTCCAGCCGGGAAACCTGTTTCAGGGCCTCTTCCTTGGCTTCCGGGGGCAGATGGAGGCCGTCGATCTGGGCCTTGTACTCCGCCAGTTCCTGGCTCCGTTCGTCGAATTCTCCCAGTTCGCGCCGGATGGCCCGCAGTTGTTCCCGCAGGTAATAATCCCGTTGATTGCGGGACATCTCCTCCTTGGCCTCCGACTGGATGCGGGCCTGGACGGTGGAGACTTCCACTTCCTTGCCCAGATGTTCGTTGACCTTCTGCAGGCGCTCGAAGGGATCGACCTGTTCCAGCAACGTCTGAAATTCTTCGATCCGCAGCCGGAGGTTGGAGGCCACCAGGTCGGCCAGTAGCCCCGGTTCTTCGACGCTGTTCAAGATGGCGATGATATCCTGGGACAGCAGTCCCTTGAGGGAGAGAATTTTTTCGCTCTGCTCCCGGACGTTGCGCATCAAGGCCTCGATTTCGACCGGCGGCCGGCCGACCGTCAGGTCCGGAACCGGCTCCAGACGGATCCGCAGCCAGGGCCGCAACTCCAGAAACTCCATAATCCGGGCCCGGGTAATCCCCTGCACCAGGATTTTCAGGCGGCCGTCGCCCAGTTTCATCATGCGCAAGACCAGGCCGACGCTGCCGACGGTATAGAGATCCTCGGGCCCCGGTTCTTCGACGGTTTGGTCCTTCTGGGCCACCAGGAAAATCAGCCGGTCCTGGGCTACCGCCCGTTCCACAGCCTGGATGGAGCCCTCCCGGGCCACAATCAAGGGCAGGATCATGTTGGCGAAAATCACGGTGTCCCGCACCGGCACGAGCGGCAGGGTGGGGGGGATGGGCAATTCTTTGTGGCTTTCGCCGATGATTTTTTCGATTTCGAATTCGAAGTCCTGATTGGCCATGGGCTAAATGGTACCGTTTCACGGGTGCTTCGTCAAGGGATTTGCCGGTTGCGGAAATACCCGCCCTTCAAGTTTTTCCCTTGACAATCAAACCGTTTTTTAATAATTGTAATATTATTAATTAGTTCATAAACTTACCTTCGGTGATGCCCGACTGAAAAATCGTTGAAGCCGGGTAAACCCCTGTTATGTTTTTTCCCTGGGAAGAGTGGCTCCAGGCCGGCGGAGGACGGTTCCGGGATTTGGCTGTTTTCAGGAGCTGACGGGTTGCAAAATTTTCATCATAGAGGAGGAAGCGACATGAACAGTTGGAAGCGCTGGACGGTGGTATCTTTAATGGTGGGGTTCTTTTTCGGATTCCTCGTTGGAATGACCCCGGCGACGGCCCAAAATATCATCAAGGTAGGGATCATTCTGCCCTTAACCGGGGGTCAGGCGGCGTTCGGGGAAATCGAGAAAAACTCATTTCTGATGGCGCTCAATGAAATCAACAAGGCCGGAGGGGTCAAAGGCGCTAAAATCGAATTATTGTTTGAGGATGATACCGGCAAACCCGATATCGCCCGGGCCGCGGCCGAAAAACTCATTTCCAAGGACAAGGTCGTAATGTTGGGCGGGGGGTACGGCAGCTCCGAAACCCGGGCTATTGCCGGAGTGGCCCAGCAAAACAAAATGCCTTTTCTAATCAACACCGGCGCTGCCGATATTATTACGGAGCAGGGCTGGAATTTTGTCTTTCGCCTAAATCCCCCGGTCAGTGAATATTCCGAGGCGGCGGAGACCTTTTTGAAGGAGGTGGCCAAACCGAAAACGGCCGCCATCCTTTTTGAAAATTCCCTGTTCGGGACCAGCGGGTCCAAGGAGTTTGAAAAATCCTGCCAGCAGTTAGGGATTCAGGTGCTGATCAAGGAAGGCTACGAAAAGGGCGCCGTGGATTTCAAGCCCCTCCTGATCAAAGTAAAAAATGCCAACCCGGATCTCATTTACATGATCTCTTATATCATGGATGCCTCTCTCCTCATGCGGCAGTCCATGGAGTTGGATATCAACCCCAAACTTTTCGTGGGCGGGGCCGCCGGCTTCACCCTGCCCGAATTCTACCAGAACGCCGGTAAGGCTACGGATGGGGTATTTTCCGCCACCTTGTGGGTCCCCAGCCTCCCCTTCCCCGGGGCGATGGATTATTTCAAAAACTACAAAAAGCTCCACGGTAAAGACACGGAATACCATGGCGCCGAGGCCTACGCGGCCATGTTCGTGATTGCCGATGTCCTGAAAAGGACCAAGTCGTTCGCCAACGAAGATATCCGGCAGGCCCTGGCCGCGACCAACATCATGACCAGTTTCGGTCGGGTAAAATTCATCGCTTACGATAAAAAAACCAACCAGAACAAAGTGGCCACCTATTTGGTCCAATGGAACAAGGGCAAGCTCGAGTGCGTCTGGCCCAAAGAATTTGCCACCAGCAAATACCTCTATCCCCATAAACCCTGGAAAGAACGCTAACCCATCCTCATGGGGGTGGGCGGACCCAAACGCCTGCCCCCACCAATAAAACCGAAGGATAGAACCATGGCTATTCTTTTCCGGATCCTGGTGGTAGCGGCCCTGATCCTGATCGGTCTCCCCTACGGCCTGGTATTGATCGGTATGGCCCTGGGGGTGATGGGGGTCGGTGACCTGTTCCAGATGACCCAGACCGTGATCATTGGCGTGCTGATCGGGGGGCTTTACGCCTTGATCGGGATCGGCATGACCCTGATTATGGGGGTGATGGGCATCATCAACCTGGCCCACGGTCAGATCCTGATGACCTCCATGTACATTACCTTCGTCTGCTTCAAATATTTGAGCATGGACCCTTATCTGTCGATTCTGGTGACCATGCCGGCTTTATTCATCTTGGCCTTTTTTATCGGAAAATACCTTTTGGATCCCCTGATCGGCAAAGAATCCATCCTGCCGGAAAACCAAGTCCTCATGACCGTAGGTATCGGCCTTTGTCTGACGGAGATCGCCCGTTTCTGGTTTACCTCCAACTACCAGTCCGTGAGAACCGGCTACGCCAATAAGGCCTTTTATCTGGGGGGCATCTCTTTCAACTATCCCCTGGCCATTGCCTTTCTGATCGCTATCGTGCTCACCATCGGACTTTTTTTCTTCCTGATGAAAACCGATATCGGGCGCTCCATCCGGGCCACCGCCCAGGATAAGGATGCGGCCGTACTGATGGGCATCCCCCAGCGGAAAATCACCTTCACCACCTATGCGTTGGGTTCAGCCCTGGATGCCGCGGCGGGATCACTGCTGCTCCCGGTCTATTATCTCTTTCCCGACATCGGAGGCCCTTTTACCTTGAAAGCCTTTGTCATCACTATCCTGGGGGGGATGGGCAGCACCGTGGGGGCCATTCTGGGAGGGTTGACTCTGGGGGTCTATGAGTCTCTCGGCGCCACCTTTATCTCTATGGGCTATAAGGACGCCGTGGGCATGGTCATATTTCTCTTGGTGCTGATCTTTCTGCCGGGAGGGTTGAAGCGGGTGACTAAAATTTAGTTCGCCGGGGCCTTTGCCGTCGGGGAGAGGCCTCTGGGTTCGGAAGGAGACCTGGCCATGAAAAAACCTGCTCGGGGCCTGTCCAGCTTGATCATACTGATCCTGGCCGCCCTGCTGCCCTTGATTGTCCAGCAGGACTATTATCGACATCTCATGATACTGGTCCTCATGTGGGTTATCATCGGGTCTTCCTGGAATCTATTGGCCGGGTACACCGGTCAGGTCTCCTTCGGCCATGCGGCCTTTTTCGGTATCGGTGCTTATACGGCCGGCATCCTCCATACCAAACTCGGCCTCTCCCCCTGGTGGGGGATGCTGGGGGGGGGCTGGTCCGCGGTACTCCTGGGGATCTTGATCGGTTACCTCTGCTTTCGCTTGCGAGGCCCTTACTTTGCCTTGGCCACTTTGGCTTCCGGGGAAATCTTGAGGCTGGTGGCCAACAATTGGGTGAACTTTACCGAAGGCATGGTCGGCATCCTGATCATCCCGACCTTTACCAGCAAGCTCCCGTATTACTATATCGTTCTGGGCATCGCGACCGCCTGCCTCGGGATCGTTCATCTGACCATGAACTCCAAATGGGGATACTATTTTCTCTCGATCCGGGAGGACCAGGACGCTGCGGAATCCCTGGGCATCAACACCACTAGGTATAAAAATGCCTCCCTGATGATCAGCTCTTTTTTTACCGGGACCGTGGGCGCCTTTTATATGAATTATATGGGGTTCATCGATCCTTCGGTGGTCTTTTCCCTGCATGATATCTCCATCCAGGCCATATTGGTGGGCATTATCGGCGGCGTAGCCACCTTGTGGGGCCCGGCGGTCGGCGCCCTGGTCATGGTCGGAATTCAAGAACTTTTTCGTACCGCCCTTTTCGGTTGGGGCCCCCAATGGATCAGCCACGGGCACGCCCTGGCCTTCGGCATCCTGGTGGTCCTGACCATCCTCTTCCTGTCCAACGGCCTGGTGGGGGACTGGGCCAAGATCAAAGGCGTTTTCGTCAAAAAGTCCCAGACCTAAAGGATTCGACTATGGCCCTATTTGAAGCGCGCGATGTGGTGAAATCATTCGGCGGGTTAATGGCCGTGAACGGGGTGAGTTTCCAGGTGGAGTCGGGAGAAATTTTCGGATTGATCGGGCCCAACGGTTCCGGGAAAACTACGATATTCAACTTGATCAATAATTATTTTCCCCTGACCTCCGGAGATTTCCTCTTCCAAGGGCGGAGCATCGCCCGCAAGAAAACCCACCAAATCTGTCACCTGGGTATCGCCCGGACTTTTCAGGTGGTCAAACCCCTGGCCCGTATGACCGTCCTGGATAACGTGATTGCCTCGGCCTTCTGCCGGGTCCATTCCACCCGGGAGGCTCAGAAACTGGCGCTGGAGATGATTGATTTTTGCGGTCTCTCCGCTTACCAGGACCAGACGGCCAAGGGCCTGCCCATCGGCCTGCGCAAACGGCTGGAAATTACCCGGGCCATGGCCACCCGGCCCGAGATCCTGCTCCTGGATGAAACCTGCGCCGGGTTAAATCCCAGGGAAGTCGATCAAGCCATCGAACTGATCAAAGCCATTAACCGCCGGGGGGTCACCATCATCATTATCGAGCATATCATGAAAGTCATCATGACCATCTCGAAAAGAATTTTGGCCATTCATCACGGGCAAACCATCACGGAAGGGACTCCGGAAGAGGTTTCCAGGAATCCACAGGTGATCGAGGCCTACCTGGGAGATGAATATGCTCAAAGTCAGTAATATCGACGTCGCTTACGGGGATGTCCAGGTTTTGTGGGGGGTCTCTTTTGAGGTCCGGGAAAAAGAGATCCTGGTCTTGGTAGGTGCCAACGGGGCGGGGAAATCTACCACCTTGCGCACGATTTCCGGCCTCCTCCGCCCTCGTAAAGGATCCATCGAGTTGGACGGGATTCGGCTGGACCAAATTCCCGAACACAAAACCATCGAACACGGAATTGCCCATGTGCCGGAGGGAAGACGTTTGTTTCCGGAAATGACGGTGGAAGAAAATCTGATCATGGGTTCCCTGTCCGCCAAGGCCAAAGCCAAAAGGAAAGACTCCCTGCAATGGGTCTATAGCCTATTCCCTCGGCTGGAAGAAAGGCGCAAACAATCCGCCCGTACCTTAAGCGGGGGGGAACAGCAAATGTGCGCCATCGGCCGGGGACTGATGTCCCTGCCCAAACTGCTCATGTTTGATGAACCCTCTCTGGGGTTGGCCCCGGTCCTGGTTCAGGAGATCTTTCGGATGATCCCGAAGATCAACCAGGAAGGCGTAACCGTCCTTTTGGTCGAGCAAAATGTCAAGCACACCCTTTCGATCTGCCATCGGGCCTACGTCCTGGAAAACGGCCGGATCGTCCTGGAGGGAACCGGCCGGGAGTTGTTGTACAATCCCCACGTCAAGGAAGCCTATCTGGGCCTGTAAGCGTATTTTTATCCTGGCATTAAACTTCCGAGTGAAGTATTGTTTGCAGGCATTCAACATCCATAATTAATTATTAACTGACAATTAATTATTGATTGGATGACATAGTATAACAACTATTTTATACCAAACCATGGAAGCCATGATCCTGGCCGCCGGAGAAGGCACCCGGCTGCTGCCCCTGACCCGGCATAAACCCAAGCCCCTTTTCCCGGTCCTGAACCTTCCTCTACTGGCCCTGAATCTGGACTACCTGCGGCGGCGGCATTTCAACCGGGTGATCGTAAATACCCATCACCTGGGCCGCCAGATCGGCGCTTTTCTGGAAACCTACGCCGGGGAGAACCCGGAGATGGAAATTGAGCCCCGCCCTGAAACGGAAATCCTCGGCACCGGCGGGGGCCTGAAAAATACGGCGGACTTCTGGCGGGAAGAATCTTTTTTGGTACTAAACGGGGATATCGTCACGGACATCGATCCGGGCCCGGCTCTCGAATTCCACCGGAGCCACGGGGAGCCGGCCACCCTGATCCTGCAGGACCATCCGAAATTCAACAATATCGTTCTTTCCCCCGAGGGCGACATTCTGAAATTCAGGGTTCCGCACGGAACTCGGGCCTTTACCGGGATCCACCTGCTGCGCCGTAAAATTCTTGATCGGCTCCCTCCGGTCGGATTCTATGATATCATCCCTCAATATCAGAAACTGATCGACGAAGGCCTGCCGGTCCGGGGGTACGTTTCCAGGAACCATTACTGGCGGGACATGGGTAACCCGGAATCGTATCGGGAATTGCATCGGGAAATCTTATCCGGGGAATTCCGCCCCCCTTTGGATTTCCCCTGCCGTAAACCGGACGATGCTCGGAATTGGTGCATCGATCCCGGAGCCGAAATAGCGACCGGGGTGCGACTGGAAGGGTGGGGGTCCGTTGGTGAACACTGCCGTCTTGGGAGCGGCTGCCGAGTACGTAATTCCATTTTATGGAAAGGCGTCCGAGTAGGGGAGGGGATCTTCATTGAAAATTCCATTATAGCTGATGGATTTTTAATTAAAGAAAATATAATAAATAAAATAATATGTTAAATGAAAAACATAAACTATTACTTGATTAAAAAATTGCCGGATCTGGGTTGTTGCGGCCGGATCCGGGTCAAACCGCTGAAAGGGGATGGATCGGACCGGCTGGTTTTCCGGGTCTACTGCGGGCGGAAAGCCCTTATTCTGGTTCATTACCCGGCGGGGATGACCGGATGCCCTTCGGAAAACGATTCTTTTTTTTGGATCGCCTCTCACCTGAGGTCCAAGGGACTGCCCTGTCCCGTGGTGTACGATTACAGCGGACGAAGGGGCCAATTTTTACTGGAGGATTTCGGAGACCTGTCTCTGGCCGATGCGATCAAAGGCCAAAAAACTCCTTTTATATTGAATAAATATCTTGAAATTATAAAGTTATTGATTACTATCCAGGTCGAAGGCCGGGAAGGATTTCGGACGGATTGGTGCTATGATACGGCTCTCTTTGACGGCGATTTTTCCTGGAAGCGGGAAAGCGAATATTTTATTCGCGAATTTGTCGGGGGCTTTTTGGGTCTGGCCGTCAGCGAGAGGATCCGTTCCGAGATGCGGGAAATTGCCGGACGGATCGACGAGGAAAAAAATCACCTTTTTTTGTATCGGGATTTTCAATCCCGCAATATCATGGTCCGGGAGAACGGCTACGGGTTGATCGATTTCCAGGCCGGCCGCCTGGGCCCGCCTCAATACGATCTGGCCTCCCTGCTCATCGATCCCTACGTCCGGCTGGAACCGGTTCTGCAGGAGCAAATCAGGGATTGTTATATTCAACTTTTACTTGATAGAATAAAATTCAACCGAAATAAATTTATCGAGAATTATCATTTCATCGGCTTGCAGCGGAACCTCCAGATTCTGGGGGCCTTCAGCTTCCTGAGCCGCGTTAAAGGTAAACATTCTTTCGAACAATTTATCGTTCCTGCCGTGACCAATCTGAAGCGTTGGATCAATTTTCCGGCCTTCAAAGGCTATCGCGGCCTGAGGCGATTTCTGGGAGAATTTTAATGGGATTTATCGTGGCTCTGGTCGGGGCGCCCAATGTGGGGAAATCCACCCTGTTCAATCGTTTGATTAGAAAACCCAAGGCCATAGTGGACGATCAGCCGGGGGTGACCCGGGATCGGAATTACCAGGACCAGGTCTGGGAAGGGAAGGCCCTGACCCTGGTCGACACTGGCGGGTTTGAATGGAACCAGGACGGGCCCATCGGCGGGGGAATGCAGGAGCAGATTGAGCTGGCCCTGGAAGAGGCCGACGTAATCGTCTTTGTGGGGGACGGCCGGGCCGGACTGACTCCGACGGATGAAATGGTGGCAAACCGGCTGCGGCGGACGGAAAAACCGGTTATTTATGCGGTCAATAAAATAGATAATCCCCGGCGGGAGGAAGGCCTGACCGATTATTATCGGCTGGGGATCGAGGCCATGATTCCGGTCTCGGCCCTGCACGGACTCGGGATCAACGAGCTGAAAGACCGGATCATCCGGCTCCTGCCTGCGGAAGCGGAGGAAAAAGTCCCCGAAGACCGCATCGCCCTGGCCATTCTCGGCCGCCCCAACGTGGGGAAATCCTCCCTGGTCAATGCCCTCCTGGGGGTGGACCGGGTGATTGTCAGCCCCATCCCCGGCACCACGCGGGATGCCATCGATACCGCTTTCGATTACCGCGGTCAGAAATACCTGTTGATCGATACGGCCGGCATCCGCCGCAAATCCCGCATCTCCCAGCGCCTGGAAAGATACAGCGTCCTGGAGGCCCTGAGAACCCTGGACCGCTGCGACTTGGCGGTTATCCTGCTGGATGTCCAGGACGGGGTCACCGATCAGGATGCCCGGATCGCCGGACTGGCCTACGAAAAGGGCAAAGCCTGTCTGATCGGGATCAACAAATGGGACCTCCTCCCGAAAGCCACTAAAAAAAAGCCCTTCATCGAAGAACTGCGCTATCAGCTCAAATACCTGACCTTTGCCCCTTTTCTGCCCCTGTCGGCCCTGAACGCCTACGGCCTGGGCCGGTTGATGAGCACCGCCCAGGAAGTCTATCGGCAATATACCCTAAAAATCGGCACCGGCCCTTTGAACCAGGCGTTGAAGACGATCATCGAAAGCCATGCGCTGCCGTTGCGGGGCGGGCAGCGGGTGAAAATCTATTACGGGACCCAGACCGGGACCAAACCGCCGACCTTTCTGTTATTCGCCAATTATCCGGAGAAGATCCATTTCTCCTATCAACGGTTTTTGATCAACCAGTTGCGGGAGCATTTTAAACTCGACCAGTGTCCGATCCGGGTGGTTTTCAGGAAAAGGGATAAGACCGATTAAAAGACGAACATTGAACATCCAACATCGAACATCGAACGTCGAATTGCGGTAAAAATGTAAACCAATAACTAACAATTAACAATTTATGATCAATTAAGAAAAAACATACCCCGGAGGGCTGCAGGATGATCTTGAAAATCAAATGGATGGTATGGGGACTGGTCCTAGGCCTGGTGATGGTTTCGGCGGTTTCCGCCCAGAACACGGTCAAGATCGGTGTCTATCTGCCCATGACCGGGGGCGTGGCCTCTTTCGGCCAGATGGAGTGGGCCGGCATTCAAACGGCCCAGGCCCTGAAACCCAGCGTGCTGGGTAAAAAGGTGGAATTGTTCCTGGTGGACACCAAAAGCGATAAAATCGAGGCCGCCAATGCCGCCAGCCGGCTCATTGAAAACAATAAGGTGTCCGCCATCATCGGCGAGGCCATCAGCGGCAATACCCTGGCCGGTGGGCCCATTGCCGAAAAGGCCCGGGTCCCCATGGTCTCCCCGACGGCCACCAACCCTCTGGTCACCCAGGGGAAGAAATACGTCTTCCGGGTCTGTTTCCTGGACACCTTTCAGGGCGAAGCAGCGGCCAAATTCGCCTATCAGAATTTCAGGGCCCGCCGGGCGGCCATCCTGACCGATAAGTCCCAGGACTACTGCGTGGGTCTGGCCGAATTTTTCAAGAAGGCTTTCACCCGCCTGGGTGGGAAAATCGTTGCCGAAACCTTCTGCCAGAGCGGCGACCAGGATTTTACCGCCCAACTGTCCACCATCATGGCCGCCAAACCGGAGGTGTTGTTTATCCCCAATTACTATACGGAAGACGCCCTCATCGCCCGCCAGGCCAAGGAACTGGGGCTGAACCTGCCCATCTTCGGGTCCGACGGGGCCCAGACCCCCGAGCTGATTCAGATCGGCGGGCCGGCGGTGGAGGGGATTCATTTTATCGGCCACTTTCACCTGAAGGGGGCCTCCACTCCGCTAGCCCGGGAGTTCATCGGGCAATTCCGCAAAAAGTTTCCCAAGGAAAAGGATATTACGGCCTTCCACGCCCTGGGGGCGGATGCGTACTTCGTGCTCCTGGACGCCATGGAACGAGCCAAGACCACGGAAGGAGTGAAGGTTCGTCAGGCCTTGACGGAGACGAAAAAATTCCACGCGGTTTCCGGGGTCATGGATATCGGACCGGACGGCAATGCGGTGAAACCGGCCGTGATCCTGACCGTTAAAAATGGGGAATTCGTCTATCTGACCACGTTGAATCCCTAGCCGCTGGCAGTTGAAAGGCTGGAGCTAAATTCGAAACCCGAAATTCGAAATTCGAGACAAATTCAATTGATCAAAACGCAAATCACCGAAACGTCCTCCCACCTCTTGCCAGGAGGTGGGGGGATGTAGCACAGCCCCGCGCAACGCGGGGCTGTGCATCAGGCCGGACCTGGACTTGAAGCATCAAATTTCCCTCTTCTTTTCATGACCCTTCCTTGCATTTTCCCGGATAGTAATTAAATTTAACCGATATTTTTAAGTTTTGCCCAGTAAAGGAGCCAGCGTGCCTGAAGTTTCGGAAAACAGAGAAGGTCTGGAGAAAACAACCCTGGCGGTGGGGGGCATGAGCTGCGCCGCCTGCGTGCGGCGGGTGGAAAAGGCCCTGGCCGGGCTGGAGGGAGTGGAAGAGGCGGCGGTCAATTTCGCCACCGAAAAGGCCCAGATTATTTTTGACCCGAAGCGGGTCGATCTGGCCAAATTCCGACAGGCTATCGAGGAAGCGGGCTATCAGTTCCGGGGGATCGATCGGGCCGAATTGCGGGACCGGGAGCGGGAAGAACGGGAAAAAGAACTGAAGCTGCTCAAGAAGAAATTTATTTTCAGCCTAGCGGCCGGGATCCTGATCATGATCCTTTCCATGCCCCATTATATCCCCTGGCTCCAGGATTTCCCTCATCGCCCCCTCTTTTTTATCGTTTTCCTACTGACCACTCCGGTTCAGTTCTGGGCCGGGAAGCAGTTTATCGACGGGGCCTGGAAGGGCCTCCAGCACGGCAGTGCCGATATGAACACCCTGATCGCGGTGGGCACCCTGTCCGCTTACCTCTACTCGGCCGTGGCCACCTTTTTCCCGGACATTTTCACCCGGAGCGGCCTGCAGGCCGAAATTTATTTCGACAGCGCCGCCATGATCATCGCCTTGATCCTTCTGGGCCGGCTGCTGGAAGCCCGGGCCAAGGGACAGACCTCTGAAGCCATCCGCAAGCTCATGGGGCTGACTCCCAAGACCGCCCGGGTGGTTCGGGAGGGAACGGAAACGGATATCCCGGTGGAGGAAGTCCGGAGAGGGGACCGGGTCCTGGTCCGGCCCGGGGAAAAGATTCCCGTGGACGGCCGGATTCTGGAAGGCCAATCGGCCGTGGACGAATCCATGCTGACCGGTGAAAGCCTGCCGGTGGATAAAAAACCGGGCGATGAGGTCATCGGCGCCACCCTGAACAAGAGCGGCAGTTTTCTCTTCGAAGCCACCCGCATCGGGGAAGAGACCGCCCTGGCCCAGATCATCCGCCTGGTCGAACAGGCCCAGGGCAGCAAGGCTCCCATTCAACGCCTGGCCGACAGGGTGGCCGGTATTTTCGTTCCGGTGGTCATGACCATCGCCGTGAGCACCTTCCTGGTCTGGTACTTCTGGGGGCCGCCGCCGACCCTGACCATGGCCATGTTGAACTTCGTGGCGGTCATGATCATCGCCTGCCCCTGCGCCCTGGGGCTGGCCACCCCGACCGCCATTATGGTGGGCACCGGGAAAGGAGCGGAGAACGGTATTTTGATCAAGGGCGGGGAAAGCCTGGAATCGATCCATTCCCTGACGACCATCGTTTTTGACAAGACCGGAACCTTGACCAAGGGAGAGTTGACGGTTACGGATATCCAGCCCGCAACTGGAATGAGCCCGGACGCGCTCCTGACCCTGGCCGCGGCCCTGGAACGGGGCTCCGAACACCCGCTGGGCGAGGCCATCGTCCGGCGAGCCCGGGAACAGGGATTGCCGCTCGAAGCCGTGGAGGACTTCGACGCCCTGCCCGGTCAGGGCGTCAAGGCCCGCTACCAGGGGAAAGAAGTCTTTTTGGGGAACTGGCGCCTGATGGCCGCCGAGGGGATCCCCCTGGGTGAATTCAAGACCCTGGGCGACTCGCTGGCGCAGCAGGGGAAGACTTTGATGTACCTGGCCCGGGAAAGGAAAATTCTGGGAGTCTTCGCCCTGGCCGACACCCTCAAAGAGCATGCCGCCGAAGCGGTGGCCGCCCTGAAGGCCATGGACCTGGAAGTCGTGATGCTCACCGGCGACAACCGCCAGACCGCCGAGGCCATCGGCCGGCAGCTTCAACTGGACCGGGTTATCGCCGAGGTCCTGCCCCAGGACAAGACCGAACAGGTCCGGGCCCTCCAGGCGCAGGGCAAAAAAGTGGCCATGGTGGGGGACGGGATCAACGATGCCCCGGCTCTGGCCCAGGCCGATGTAGGAATCGCCATCGGCAGCGGAACCGATGTGGCCATGGAGGCTTCGGACATTACCCTGATCCGGGACGATCTGCGGGTTATCGTGACCGCCATCAAATTATCCCGGCGCACGATCAAGACCATAACCCAGAACCTGTTCTGGGCTTTTTTCTATAACGTCCTCGGGATCCCCATCGCCGCCGGCACCCTCTATCCCTTCTGTGGGATCCTGCTCAATCCCATTCTGGCCTCGGCGGCCATGGCTTTCAGTTCCGTATCGGTGGTCAGCAATTCCCTCCGCCTGCGGCGGTTCAAAGCCTGAGCCCGGTCTTTAATACGAAAATACCGTTCGGCGTTCGGCGAAAGAGCTTTCCAAGCGCACCCGGTTTCAACCCTTTTTAGCCAAAGGGGACTTGGGCTCCCTCTTTTGTAAAGGGGGTTGGGGGGATTTTCAGGCTTCGCGGATGAGATGCAGCAGGTGCTTCCTGGTGGGCGATAACGGAGGCAACCGCTCCTTGTTAAACATTTTCGCCGGTAAAACCTCAACCCTGAGCAGAAAGAGGAAAACCATGGATGATCTTTTTGAATTCGGAAAACAGGCCCTGGCCGCCCAACCCTTTAGTGCCCTGGTGGGGGCGGAACTGTTATCCTTTGCTCCGGGGCAGGCGGAATTGAAGCTGGCAATCACGGAGCGGCTCAAACAGCAACACGGTTTTGTCCACGGCGGCGTCATGGCCTATCTGGCCGACAACGTCCTCACCTTCGCCGGCGGCAGCGTGCTGGGTCCGGCGGTGGTCATGTCCGAATTCAAAATCAATTACGTGCGCCCGGGACTGGGAGACGCACTGATCGCGCGGTCCGAGGTAATCCATTCCGGCCGGACCCAGGCCGTCTGCCGCTGCGAGATTTTTGTGTTAAAGGAAGGCCAAGAATCCCTCTGCGCCGCAGCCCAGGGGACCATCAATAAAATGAATCCGGAGGCCTGATCGGGAAAGACTAACTACTCGAACGTCCAACATCGAACATCCAACATCCAACATCGAATGCCGGAAAAATTTTTAGGGCACCGCCATGGCATGGGGACCGACTCGGTTTGGCAAACCGAGTCGGTCTGAGCCCGGAAGAGCTTGGTAAACTATTTTCGTATTAAACCCCATTTCACGAAGTTAGAAAGTTTTGCCCGTACAAAATAGTTGGTAAAAACCATCAAGTCGTGATACAGAGTTCGGAAAAAATTCTCCGGAGACTTTTTCATGAAAAAAACAAAACGGGCGCTGCTATTTCTGCTACCCCTGCTTTTATTAAGCGTTTCCACCGGCCCCGGGTTTGCGGATATTCTGCCGAAAAGCTACCTGGCCCTGAAGGGGGGCTATTTCAGCCCCACGGGAGATTTTCAGGGAGACAAACTGGACGGGGGGCCCTACTGGGAGTTGGCCGGAGGTTTCAACTGGGGAATCTTCGGGGCCGAACTCGGGGTCGGCTATCTCAAGACCGAAAACTCGCGGGCGGATATCCAAACCGTGCCTATTCTGCTTTCGGGAAAACTGCAACTGCCCCTGCTTTTTATGGCCCCTTACGCCCGGGGCGGCGTCGGCGCCTACTACACCGAGTTGGATCTGAAATCGGGGGAGGGGAAGGGGACCAAGTGGTCAGGTGGCTATCATGGCGGCCTGGGGATCGATTTCCGTCTCGGCCCCGTTCTAGTGGGGATTGAAGGGACCTACCTGGCGACCAAGCCAAACTTTGAGGTAGGCGAAGTGACCCTGGATGGAGTGACCCTCACCGGCATGGTGGGTTTTCGCTTCTAAATATCATGGACAAAACCTCCCGACCGTGTCGGCGGTTAAGTTTTCAAGCGGTTCAGTCTTTCAATAATTGATAATTAACAATTGACAATTGATTATTGTTTTTGTCTTTTTATTAATCCCCACCGGGGAAGGGGATAACCCCCTCCCCGGGAGAATGCCGATCCTCCTTTTTATTTTCCCAGCAACGCCTTGCCGATGGTCATGACCTCGGCCTCCTTGGTCCCTTCGTAAATCTCCAGGATCTTGGCATCGCGGTAGTAGCGCTGGACGTCGTATTCCGCGATGTATCCGTAACCGCCGTGGATCTCCAGGGCGGCGTTGGCGCAGAAGACGGCGGTCTGGCCGCCGAAATACTTGGCCATAGCCGAAAGGTTGAAATCGGGCCGTCCCTGGTCGATCAGCCAGGCGCATTTGTAGACCAGGCCCCGCAGGGCCTCGATACGGATGGCCATCTCGGTCAACTTGGCCTGGGTCAACTGATAGGTCCCCAAGGGAGCGCCGAAGACGATCCGCTCCTTGGAATAGCGAACCGCTACCTCCAGGCAGGCCTGGGACAGCCCCAGGGCCTGGGCCGCCACCATGGGCCGGGTGGTGTCGAAGAAGTGCATCAACTGGTAGAACCCGCGGCCCTCGGTCCCCACCAGGTTTTCCTGCGGGACCCGGACCTCTTCGAAACTGACTTCGGCAGTGTCGCTGGCCCGGATGCCGAGCTTGCCGTGAATCTTGTTCCGGGTAATCCCCGGGATGTCGGCCGGGATGATGATCAGGCTGAAGCGGTTGTGCCGCTTTTCTTCGGGGTTGGTGATGCACTGGGTCACGTAGAAATCACAGATCGACCCGTTGGTGATGAACATCTTGTTTCCGGTGACTACGTAGTCTTGGCCGTCCTTCACCGCCCGGGTCCGGTAGCCGGCCACATCGGTCCCGGCATCCGGTTCTGTATAGGCGCCGGCGCTGATCTTTTCACCCCGGCAGACCGGGGCTATGTAAGCCTGTTTCTGTTCCTCGGTCCCGTAGGCGTGAATCGCCTCACAGCCGAAGGAGGCGGTGATGATGCTGGTGCAGTTGCCCATATCCACCCGGGCGAGCTGCTCGGTCAGCACGGCCAACCCCAGGCTGCCCACACCGGCCCCGCCGTATTCCTCGGAGGCCCAGGCGGCCACCAACCCGTTCTCCGCCGCTTTCCGGACTACCTCGCGATCGTATTTTTCCTCGGCATCGCATTGCCGGGCGACCGGGGCCAATTCTTTCTGAGCGAATTTATAGGCCATATCGCTGAGCATTTTCATTTCTTCGGTCAAATCAAAATCCATTCATTTTCCTCCTTTGCGGGTGCGGCGGGAACAAGGGAACCGCTCCGCTGCCCGAATTCAATTCATTCTCCAACGAAACCTGATATAATATGGAAGAAAGCATCCTGTCAAGAAAATCAAGCGGGTCGAGGTTTTCGGAAACACGGCCTTTCCCGGAATTTTATTCGGATTTTTTATAGGCAGAACTGGGACGTTCTGTTTTTAAGGTTCCTCATGAAGCGGCTCTCCTGGTTTTACGGACTTTTTTTCTTTTTTATCCTCGGAATTTTTTCGGCGGCTGTTGCCGAAACCCCGGGCTGGCAGGAAGCGATTTTCAGGGATGACCCGGCCACCCGCTTCGTTTCCGGCATCTGGCACAATAATCGGATCTTTGCCGGAACCCACAACCCCGGATCGGTTTACTCCTTCGGAATAAGTCCCCTGGGTTCGGAGGTCCGGCGGGTCTTCTTCCCCGACAAACCGGCGCCTACGGAGGCCGTTCTCGACCTGATCGAATTTCAAGGAACTCTGTACGGGGTGGTGGAGAAAAGTCCTTCCGAAATCAGAAGACTGAACCGGGAGAGCGGGGTATGGGAGCCGGCGGCCATACCCTCCCGGGAAGGCTTTTATTTCGGCCACGTTTTCCAGGGGCAATTGTTCATAACCGGCGGGGTCCCGAAACAAAGGGGCCTGACGGTATTCCGCTCCCCGGACGGCCGGCGCTTTGAACCGGCGGCTGAGCTGCCGGACTGGGCCTGGGTTCCGGTCGTTTTCCAGGATCAGCTTTTTCTGGTGGGGCACAAAGGATCCGCCTATACCAACCAGGGTACCGCCGCCTTCCGGAGCCAGGACGGGAGCCGCTTTGAACCGGTCGCCGCCCTGGAAGGCGAATTCCAGTACCAATGCGCCTATGCCTGGCAGGGCCGGCTCTATCTGGGTAGCGGCGGCTGGACTACGGCCCGCGAGGCGCAAAACCAGGCCCGGATTTACCGGTTCGACGGCAGCAAGCAGGAGTTGGTCCTGGCCGACATCCAAATGAACGGGATCACCAGCCTGGCCGCCTGTGGCCGCCACCTGTATGCCCTGGCCGATTCCGGCTGGGAAAGCCGGGAAGGATCGTCGGCCCTCTATCGGACGGCCGACGGAAAATATTGGGAACGAATCCGGACCTTCCCGCACCCGGAAATGCGAAAAATCGTAATCGTGGCCGAAAAACACCTCCTGCTATTGGGGGGGAAAAACCGGGAATACGGCGCGGCCATTCTGCATCCGGATTTCTGCGAATAGGCCTCATAGCGGCCCACGATTTCTTAAAAAGAACACGGAAGATAGCCTGGAATTATACGAATTAGTCATTGCGCTGAAGTCGAAAAAACCACGGAAGGTGAAGTCTTCCGCTGGACCAGTCGGCTTTCTTCCTTTAACAAAGGGGGGGCGGGGGGGGAGTTAAAGGATTCCGCAGTCCTGGGGTGAACTTTTTTCTGAAACACCAAGGTTAAAAGCCCTTGACCGAAAATTATGAATTTGCTATTGGGGAATATCCCACAAAAAAAGGAGGAAGTTGGAATGAGAATCAAATCCGTGATTCCACTGGCCATTATTTTTAATCTGCTGTTGATTTCTCAGGGATTTACCTCGGTAAAAAATGTCAATCCCGGGGCGTATGAAAATTGGGGGAGGATGATCAACCGACTGGATATTCTGCGATCATTTAAAATAACGGATTATTCCCAATTCATTATCCGGGACATCGACACGGCCAATGTCCAATACCAACTAGACGGTTTTTCCGAGGAGGTGAAAAAAAATCTCCTGAAACAGGGAAATCGGATTTTGATTAACCGAATAAAAAACAATCCCCAACATTTAGAAATGATCGAAGGCCAGAATGGAAGTTCCGGCAAGGCCTTAATCTTAAAAATTTCAATATTAGAAATTGGCGTCAAGCCGGGATCGATCTGGTGGAATCCTATGGCCTGGGTAGACATTCAGGGAGAATTACTAGCCCCTCAGAACAATGAAGTTTTTCTCAAATTTAAAACCACCAGAACTTCGTCGGTTCAAGGCGTACCCGGGGGCACCGTTATTAAAGGGCTGGATGAGGAGGGAAAGAAACTGGTTATATCGGCCATTGAGAAAGATTTTAAGGAAATAGGCGATGACTTAAATGAACTGATTTTAAGCTTTAAATGACAGGTCCCGGCCAAAGGGTTTTCCAAAGGTACTCCGTGGCGGGAAACCGGGCCGAAGTAGTTAAATTTAAAGGAAGCAGGCCCTTCTGACACGTTGCCCGGCGGTTGGGCCGATAGGATATGAGACCAAGGCCACCTGGAGAAAGCTACACCAGGGACCGCACAGGAAGCCAAACAGGAAAATATAAGGCCGGAAGGGACTACCTTTCGGCCTTTTTCTTTGATAGGGCAGCTCGGTGGGACGATGTTGGGACCAGACCGAACCGGATGAGAACTAACCCCTTCGGGAGAAATTCGCTTTCCACGGTCTGAGGCACACGGCCGCGAGCTTCCTTAAAAAATGACGGTAATTTCGAGGCCGGAGGGAACCACCTCCGGCCTTTCTATTGACCTGGACGGGGCCGGTTGACCACTTGGGAGAGGTTAGAGAGAAAATTTTTTGGGACAGTTTTGGGACTGATAGCCTACGGATTGAAAAAATAGTTAAAAAAAGGGGGGAACTAAAATCCTAAAAGTCTAATAATTTACATGGCGCGCCTGGCAGGATTCGAACCTGCGGCCTACGGATTAGAAGTCCGAATAATAGCTTTTTCCCGCTTTTTCCCATACCTTCTTTTTCTTCCTCAAAATAGCCAAATAACCTTTGACAACCGCATATTTATTGAATTATAATCTTTCCCATACCCTCCCATTGAAACCTACCACGTAAAAATAAAAGGTGGGACAATGGTGGGACAGATCGTCAACGGACTTTCATGAAAGGCCAATAGGGGGGGGAATCCATGACCTGGCATAAAACGAAATATCCGGGGGTCCGGTATCGGGAACACGCCACCCGAAAGCACGGTATTCACCCTGACCGGTATTTTGTTATCCGCTATAAGCAAAAGGGGGTCAGCAAAGAAGAGGGGTTGGGTTGGGCCTCCGAAAAAGGACCCGATGGGAAGGCATTGTGGACGGCTGAGATTGCAGCCGCGAAGCTGGCAGAGTTGAAGAAGGCATACAAGGCAGGAGAGGGAAAGCCAACCAGGCTGTCGGAGGCAAGGCAAGTTGACCAGGATCGCCGGGAGCGGGAGGCCGCGGAGAAGGTGCGACAAGAAAAAGAAAACCTGACCTTCGGTCAATTCTTCCATGAAACTTACTATCCTGCCGCCAAACGGGATAAAAAACGAATGAGCCACCTGACCGAGTGGGGCCATTTCAAAAACTGGATTGAGCCGGCTATCGGCGCGATCCCGTTAAAGGATATCCGGCCGCTTCACCTTGAACGGCTGAAAAAAACCCTCATGGAAAGCCGGGAAATTTGGGGGGCCAACGGTAAGAAGATCGTCCAAAAGCCGAAATCCGCCCGGACCATAGAATATATCTTCGCCACTATCCGCGGGGCCTGGAATATGGCCCGAAAGCATCGGTTAATTGAAGAGGACGCACCTACGAAGGCTGTTAAAAAGCCGAAGGTGGAAAATAAGCGGATCCGCTACCTGACTACCGAAGAGGCGCATACCCTCCTTGAAGAGTTGTTGAGCCAGAGCCCAGCCGTTTACAGAATGGCCGCTATTTCGCTCTATACCGGCCTAAGAGCCGGGGAAGTCTTCGGGCTGAAGTGGAAGAATCTGGACCGGGAAAACGGCCTGTTGTGGATCATGGACGGCAAATCAGGGAAAAGCCGGCCGGTTTATATGCCGGAGGCGGTTCATGACCTGTTCCAGGAAATGACCCCGGACAGTCCCGAAGACCTGATATTTCCCGGACCAAGAGGAAGACCCTTTCCGCAAGTTCCCCGGATATTCGACCGCGCCGTCAAGAAGTTGGGCTTCAACAAGGGTATCGAGGACCGCCGGGAGCGGTTTACCTTCCACGGTTTGAGACACACTGCGGCGAGCTTTCTTATTCAATCGGGAGTGGACCTTTACACGGTCAAATCAATCCTGGGCCATTCGACAATCGCTCTGACCGAACGGTATTCCCACCTGGCCAACGACGCCTTGAAAGAGGCCGCGCGGAAAATGCCGGTCCTGACCGGGGACCAAGCCAAGGCCGGGAAGATTGTCAAAATTAAATAATATTCGCTAAACCAGGTTGATTATGGTTAGCAATAATGCTAACATTGGAATAAAATGAATTTCAACATCGAATACTTTAACGCCCGCGTTAAAAAAGAGATCGAAAGCTGGCCGACCGACCTGCTGGCTGATTTTGCCCGAATGTTGGAATTATTGATAGACTTTGGCCCACAAATCGGGATGCCCCATTCAAGACCAATGGGCGGCGGCCTTTTCGAATTGAGACCACGAGGGCGCGGTGGGATTGGGCGGGCCTTTTATTGCTTTGCCATGGGCCGGCGCATTGTAATACTCCACGCCTTCATAAAGAAAGCCCAGGAAACACCGGAACAAGCCTTGCGCCTGGCCCGAAAAAGGATGAAGGAGGTTCAAGATGGCTAAAATAGATTATCAACCGGTTGCTCATGACCACGAAGCTTTCCTTAGAAAAGCCCTGAAACGAAAAGACTTCCGGGAATCTTATGAAGGATTGGAAGAAGAATACCGGCTGGCCCGTGAAATGCTGACTGCCCGGTCCCGTCTGGGCCTGACCCAGGAAGATGTTGCCGGATTGATGGGAACTACCAAAAGCGCGGTTTCCCGCCTGGAAGCCACCGGGAAGCATACCCCTTCTCTGACTTCCCTCAAGAAATATGCTCAAGCTGTCGGCTGCCGGCTGGAAATCAAGCTTGTCCCGAAACCGGGTAGAAAGTCGATTGGGATGGACAAAAAACAGGCTACCGGTTAGGGGAAAAAATGGGGCCAAGTTCTCTGAATGTTGGCGATTCAATCCCCTGGCGGGAAGCCTTCCCCGAATATCTGGATGAAAACCTTCCGGGGGTTTCCTTGCTGGGGGCGCGGACCAAAGATGGCATGACGCAGACCCGACTTTCCGGATTGACCGGGATACCGCAACGGTACCTTTCCATGATGGAACACGGCAAACGGCCTATCGGCAAGAAAAATGCGCGCCTGCTGGGCAAGGTCCTGAAGGTGGATTACCGGGTTTTTCTTTAACCCGTTTGCGGGGATAGGCCGACGGGCCAACAAGTCAGGAACCCTAATAAACCGGGAGGGAAAAGTGAAAAAATTGGTGATCTTTTTGATAATTTTTTGGCTGTTGGTCCCTATAATTTGTTATGGAGAGCAGAAGAAAAAAATGTCTGACGCCGAGTTTTATGAGTTGTTGCAAAGCATTAAAGATCTGAATGAAAGAGACAAAGCAATGAAAGAAGCCAAAAGCATAGAGGTTTCTGAGCTTGAGAAAAAGATTGAATCTATGGACCGTAATAGGTACGCGCCAGGGACAAGAGGGAACCCTTTTAGAATAGAAAAAACCTGGGCTGGGGACTACGAAATTAAATCTTTAATCATACCTGATAATGACCCATATGCACCAGGGAGTCCGCTAAATCCAATTATTATCCGAGGGGAATCCACTTTCAAATTATTCAAATAATATCAAAAAGACGAGCGCCCTAAACAATTTTCGGGGATAGGTTCGGCCAGCCGAACTCGGGTTTCCCTAACCCTCTTCCCCGGATCCCTTCAGGGAGGCCGAAGGGGGGCCACCAATGAAGAAACCCACCACCAGGTGCAAGGCGAAAACCGAACCCACAAGAGCAACCAAACCCACGGCGAAGGCCAAACCCCATACGACCACACCAAGTAAAGAGAAAAAACCCACCAAATCGCGGCGACGGCCTGGGGTCCCGTTCAATCTGAAAATCCTATTTCCGAAACAACCAGAACTTCGGAAGGCGATATTTTCAGGATCGGGAGTAAAAGAAGTCTTCCGGGACCACATTATTAAAGCTGGCCTTTTCACCTTGCAAGGGGACGAGGTTTCAATTGTTCTATCCAAACCATTAAAGAGAAAACCGCGCGGGGAGTATTGCGACGACGCGGAACTCCTCTTGGAGGATCTGGCGGCGACCCTCGCTGACTTTTTCACCCACCAAGTCAAAACAAAGGGATACTCCACCTGGAATTTGGTAAGCGAAATCACCCGTTCTGTTGGCACTATCACGGGAACCCGTCAAACCTTTCTTGAAGCCGGAGTCCCGGAGAAGTCCTTTGACGTTACAGTTAAACGGCTTAAACGCTGGATGATGTTGGTAGCGACCGTAAAGGTAGACCGGACAGAGAAGACCCCGCTTGAAGATTTAAGGATTATGTTGTTCTTAAGCTTTAAGCACTTGTCCCGCTTGTCTGAACTTCAAATATTCGCGTCAGTTGGTCGGTTGCTGAAATACCTGGGTTTTGAGGCCGGGACAGATAAGGCGATAGCCAATCGCCTAAAAACGGCAATCAATGAACGTAGAAAAGAAAACGGGATAGCCTTCCCGACGATGGATTTATATTTGAGAACTTTCTATTCAACCACCCCTTAGCATCCCTTCCTGAATACCCTCAAATGAAAAAGACCTGTCTGACCCTTCTTAGTAGGTAGAAATTGTGGCAGTTTTTTAAAAATCGGCAATTTCTTTTAACTATTTGTAATAATTAAATAAATTGACAGAAATTATTTTTTTCCTTACCCTATTGGATAGTTTATAAACCCAATGGAAAGGAGAAAAAGAATGAGTACCACCAACAACACCGAAGGCCTGAAGACCCTGGCCGACAAATGGCCGTCGGCCTTTGTGGCAAGGCAGGAGGTGAGAAAGTTTTCCGGGGGTATTATCACGGAAAAGAGTATGGCGAACCATGACAGTTTAGGCACGGGAGTAAAAGGGCGCTTTCGAGTCGGGAAAAAAATCTGCTACCCGGTTTCAAATTTAATCGAGTGGTTGGAGTCCCGCGCCACGCGCTTGAACTGAAATGGAAGCAGCCACCTGGAACACCGAAGAAATACGCCGGCGAAGTGAGGCTACGGCCGACCAGGAGCGCGCCACCTGGGATCCGGAGCCGGAGCCGGAGGCCGACCAGGGGAATGGAGGGAACGGCCACGACCAGGAAGAGACGGCCACCAGCACAGTGACGGACAAATTTTCAGACCACCTTTCCGACCTGGGTTTAGCCAAGCGGTTTATCGGGTATCACGGCCACCTTATCCGGTTTTGCTATCCCTGGCAGTCATGGCTTTTTTTCGACGGTTGCCGGTGGATTAAGGACGACCGGGGAGAGATTCAACGGCGGATGAAAAACACCGTTTCAAGGGTCTATGCTGAGGCGGCGAAGTCAACGAACGGGGACCGACGGAAGGCGGTTGCGAAATTTGCGCTTTCATCGGAATCCGAAGCCAAGCGAAAGGCCGCTATCGCTTCGTCGCAATCGGAACCAGGGATTCCGGTATTGCCTGACGACCTGGACCGGGACCATTGGCTTTTTAACGTCCTAAATGGAATCCTGGACTTGCGCACCGGCCAGTTGATACCGCATGACCCGGGCCACCTGATAAGCAAGCTGGCATCTGTCTATTTCCTACCAGAAGCCACCTGCACCACTTGGGAAAAATTCCTTTTTCGGGTAATGAACGGCAACGAAAGACTGATTTCCTACCTTCAAAAGGCCGTAGGTTATACCCTGACCGGCGACACTTCGGAACAAGTCCTTCATTTCCTTTATGGTCTGGGAGCCAATGGAAAAACGACCTTTGTTGATACCGTAATAACTATGTTGGGGGACTACGCGAAACAGACCAGCACGGAAACGATAATGGTTAAAAAAATGACCGGCGGTATTCCGAACGACCTGGCTGGGTTGAAGGGCGCGCGGCTGGCATCTGCACAAGAGGTTGAATCGGGTCAAAGGTTGGCCGAAAGTCTGGTGAAGCAAGTAACCGGCGGGGGGGTTATTTCCGCACGGTTTTTACACGGGGAGTTTTTCAATTTCAAGCCGGAATTTAAACTTTGGATTGACGGAAACAGCAAACCGATTATCCGGGGGGGAGATTATGCCATATGGCGGCGGATCAGGCTGATTCCGTTCACCGTTCAGATACCACCAGAAGAACAAGACCGGCGGCTATCGGAAAAACTGCGGGGAGAGTTACCCGGAATTTTAAATTGGTGCCTGGCCGGTTGCCTTGCCTGGCAAAAGGAAGGCCTGACCCCACCCGATGAAGTCAAAGCGGCAACGGAGAACTACCGGGACGAAATGGACATTATCGGCCAATTTATCATGGAACGATGTTTGACGGGTCCGGGATACCAGGTCACGGCTAAAAATCTTTACGCGGTTTTCGTAGATTGGAGCGAGTCGCAGGGGGAAAAACGGCCGATTAGTCAACAAAGCTTTGGAATGAGGTTGACAGAGCGGGGATATGAAAAAAGGCGCGGGACAGGGGGGAAGTGGTTTTGGGAAGGTTTGGGAATAATAGCCGAGTGACGTAGTGACGGGAGTTACCGACTTTTAGGGTTTTTCTATATGAGAGAAAAAAGCTTAAAAAAATACTGAAAAGTCCGTCATTAACGTCACTACGTCACTTTAGACCTGAGATAAGAAAATGACCCTCCTTGACCTGATACCCAGATTAAAAAAAGCGGCCACGACAGCCGGCGGCGAGTGGGTCGGGGCCTGTCCCTTTTGTGGTAGCCGGGACCGTTTCCGATACTGGCCGGAAGGAGGGGGCGCTTTAAATTGAAAATTTCAGACCTGATTCAAGTCAAGCTAAAGAAAGGCCGCGGCGAATTTGCCGGACCGTGTCCTTTTTGTGGCGGGGACGACCGTTTCATCACCTGGACAGAAAGCGGGAAAACCGGGGCCTTTTGGTGCCGGGGTTGTAAACGGAGGGGCGACGGCCTGAAACTTTTGCGCGAGCTTCAAGGGTTGACCTTCCTGCAAGCGGTTGATGCCTGGGGATTGACGCCGGAAGACTTCCCACGCACAGGCCGGCCGAAAGAAAAACGGGTCTGGACGCCGAAAGAAAAAAACGGGGTCCCTGCCGAGTGGTCAAACATGGCTGAAATATTCCTGGAAGAAAGCGAATACCGGTTGTTGGGGAACCCGGAAATTCGGGAATGGTTGCAAGGCCGGGGATTGAAGTTTGAAACCATCCGAGCGGCGCGCCTGGGCTGGAACCCTAAAGACGAATTTTTCACCCGGACCCTTTGGGGTCTGGACCCTGCAACAAACGAAAAAGGAAAACCGATTCGGACCTATCTGAAGGCCGGCCTTATAATCCCTCATATCCTGGACGGGAAGATTATCGGTCTGAAAATTCGGAAAGCAAACCCGGATACCGGCGGAAGATATACCCACGTTGCCGGGTCCGATGCTTCGCCTATGATCTGGGGCCGGGACAAAGAAACGCTTTTGGTTGTTGAGAGCGAACTTGACGGTTTTTTACTGCACCAAGAAGCCGGGGACTTGGCCGGGATTATAGCCTTAGGGTCAGCACAGGCGCGGCCGGACCAGGAAAACCACCAGGTATTGAAGGAAGCCGGTTTGATTCTGGTGGCCTTGGATACCGACGCGGCCGGGGTGCAGGAGGCCTGGGGCTGGTGGAAGAAGCACTACCCGAACGCGAAGCGCTGGCCGGTCCCGAAGGGGATAGGGAAAGACCCGACGGAGGCCCTGCAAAAGGGGTTGAACCTTCGCGCCTGGGTCCGCGCCGGCCTACCGAACCCGGAACCCTCCACCACTACGCCGGAACCGACCTCCAGCACCATACCAGCGCAGGAACAGGCCACGGACCACCAGGAACCGCCACAAGCAACGCCTGCACCTGGGGAAG
>JACRCK010000104.1 GCA_016219065.1 Deltaproteobacteria bacterium | reverse complement strand
GAAGACCGGCTGCCCACCGTCCAGGAGATGATCATGGCCGGCGGACGAGGCCGGCGGGTTGCCGCCCTGGTCCGGCTGCTGCCCATGCAGCGCGGCGATTTCGAGGGCCTGTTCCGGGCTATGGACGGCCTGCCGGTGATCATCCGGCTGCTCGACCCGCCGCTGCACGAGTTCCTGCCCGCACACGATACCCTGGTGCAGGACCTGGCCGATCTGAAGGTCCGCATCCAGCATTATCAATCCTTGAGCGAGATCGATCAGGCCCTGGCCGAGATACGGGTGAAAGAGGATATCCTCAACCGGGTGGAAGCCTTGAGGGAATCCAATCCCATGCTCGGCATGCGTGGCGACCGCCTGAGCATGGTGATGCCGGAAATTTCCGAGATGCAGGTCCGGGCTATCCTGGAAGCGGCCATCCGGGTGAAGAAGGAGGGGGGGGACGTTCATCCGGAAATCATGATCCCCCTGGTCTGCCATGTGAACGAATTGAAGCGCATCCGTAAAATCGTGGATGCCGTTTCCAAGGCGGTCTTCGAGGAAACGGGCCTCACCGTGGATTTTAAGTACGGCACCATGATCGAGGTGCCCCGAGCGGCCGTGACGGCCGACGAAATGGCCGAGGAGGCCGAATTTTTCAGCTTCGGGACCAACGACCTGACCCAGACCACCTTCGGCATCAGCCGGGACGATGCCGAGGCCAAGTTCCTGATCCGCTACGTGGAAGATGGCATCCTGCCCCATAACCCCTTTCAGCAGTTGGACACCGTCGGGGTTGGGAAGCTGATCGAGTGGGCCGTGGCCAACGGCCGGCGGGTCCGCCCCGACCTGCACGTCGGGATCTGCGGGGAACACGGCGGCGATCCCAAGAGCATCGAGTTCTGCCATCGGGCCGGCCTCGACTACGTGAGCTGCAGCCCCTTCCGGGTGCCGATCGCCCGTCTGGCCGCGGCCCATGCGGCGATTAAAGAGGAGGATGGTAAGGCTTAATTATCAATAATCAACGGTTAATTCTTAATTATTCATTAAATACGCAGGGGAGAAAGCCAGGAGGAACTGGCCGCCGTAGTACAGGGGCAGACCGATCAAGCGGTTACTGAACTCCTTTTTTACGAATTGATCGCGGGCCACAAAAAGATCGGAGAGGTAGAACAGGGTGGCCCCCAGGAAGATCATGGTCTTTCCGGAAAAGGCCAGCCCGGTCTGCCTGTAAACCGCCAGAGCCCCGAAAAGCATGACCGTGATCACGAGGATATACGCCGCTACGGGGATATGCATTTCCCCCAGGTGCGGCCGCAGCCATAAATAAGCCCCGCCGCTGGCGGCCAGGATGACCAGGGCGCCGAAAGAAATCCAATCGGCGCCGGGCGCCAGCCGGGTAAAGGCGGCCACGTACAACAGGTGACCCAGCAGGAAAGCCACCAGTCCCGCCCGGAACCATTTCAACCCCGGCAAAGCCAGAAAGACATCCCCCCAGAGGCACAAAACCAGCCCGGCCGCCAGCAGGCGGCCGAAAAGGGTCTGGGCGTTCGGCTGGAGAAAAACGGTGACCACAAACAGGAGTGACAGTATGGATTTCACCGCCAGGCGTCCACGGGGTTGCCCGATTTTTTCAAAATAAAGCAAAAAGCCCAACAAAACGATCGCCTTCCCGATTATCCAAGGAGTCATATTTCCTTCCCTCCATTAAGCTGATGTTCTCCGGGCCTTCGAAACCGGCTGTTTTTAACCAAAATTTAGTGCCTGCTTCGCCCTTTTGAATGGGTAACCCCTATATTTTGCGAAGCTCCCGGGTTCCGGGCCAAAGACTTTCCAATTTACTGTTATCGTTCTCTAAATCGGATGTCAAACTTTAATTTTATTATTAGTTTTACTGAATAAATAAATATATTTTTTAGCTTGACACGATAAACCCCGAATCCCTATACTGCCGCTCAACTAAAAAACAGTTCTTTATCAACAGTTTACCTTAACAAGCCGATTACTATCCCCCAAAGGAGCATCCCTATGCCTAAACGCGAAGATATCCATAAAGTCATGATTATCGGTTCCGGGCCTATCGTTATCGGACAGGCCTGCGAGTTCGACTACTCTGGCACCCAGGCCTGCAAAGCCCTGCGGGAGGTCGGATACGAAATCGTCCTGGTCAATTCCACCCCGGCCACCATCATGACCGATCCGGGGATGGCCGATGCCACCTATATCGAGCCGCTGAATTTCGAGACTATGAAGGAGATCATCCAGAAAGAAAGGCCGGACGCCATCCTACCCAACCTGGGCGGCCAGACCGGGCTGAACCTGACCTCCGAATTGGCCCGGAAGGGGGTTTTAAAAGAATACGGTGTAAAAATCATCGGGGTGGACGTGGACGCCATCGAACGGGGCGAAGACCGTATTGCCTTCAAAGAAACCATGAACCGCCTGGGTATCGAGATGCCCCTCAGCAGTCCGGCCTTCACGGTGGAGGAGGCGGAAAAAATCGCCGCCGAACTGGGCTACCCGGTGGTCATCCGCCCGGCCTATACCATGGGGGGGACCGGCGGCGGGTTGGTTTACAACATCGAGGAGCTGCGGACCGTAGCCGCCCGGGGCATCGCCGCCAGCCTGATCGGACAGATTCTGGTGGAAGAATCGGTCCTGGGCTGGGAGGAACTGGAGCTGGAAGTGGTTCGGGACGCCAAAAACCAGATGATCACCGTCTGCTTCATCGAAAACGTAGACGCCATGGGCGTCCACACCGGGGATTCTTACTGTACGGCTCCCATGTTGACCATTGCCCCGGAACTGCAGCAACGCCTGCAGAAGCATTCCTACGATATCGTGGAAGCCATCCAGGTGATCGGCGGGACCAATATCCAGTTCGCCCACGATCCCAAAACCGGCCGGGTGGTGGTCATCGAGATCAACCCCCGAACCTCCCGTTCCTCGGCCCTGGCCTCTAAAGCCACCGGTTTCCCCATCGCCCTGATTTCCTCCCGGCTGGCCGCCGGACTGACCATGGACGAGATCCCGTACTGGCGGGACGGGACCCTGGAGAAATATACCCCCTCCGGCGATTACGTGGTGGTCAAATTCGCCCGCTGGGGCTTTGAAAAATTCAAGGGCGCCGAAGACAAGCTCGGCACCCAGATGCGGGCCGTGGGCGAGGTGATGAGCATCGGCAAGAACTATAAAGAGGCCCTGCAGAAGTCCATCCGCTCCCTGGAAACCGGCCGCTACGGTCTGGGTTTCGCTAAAAATTTTCACGAGCTGTCTCTGGAAGAACTGCTGGAGCGGCTGAACGAACCCACCAGCGAACGGCAATTCCTGATGTACGAGGCCCTGCGGAAGGGGGCCACCACGGAGCTGCTCTACCGAAAGACCTATATCAAACCCTGGTTTATCGATCAGATGCAGGAGCTGGTCCAACTGGAGGAAGAAATCCGAACCTACCGTGGCCGGGAAATTCCCGGAGACCTGCTGCTCCGGGCAAAAAAAGACGGTTTTGCCGACCGTTATCTGGCCCAGCTCACAGACCAGCCGGAGAAAGCCATCCGGAAACGCCGGCTCGCCCTGGGGCTGGCTCAGGCCTGGGAGGCGGTTCCCGTCAGCGGCGTGGAAAACGCCGCTTATTATTATTCGACCTACAACGCGCCGGATCAGGTTCCGGTCAGCGACCGTTCCAAGATCATGGTCCTGGGGGGCGGCCCCAACCGTATCGGCCAGGGGATTGAATTCGACTACTGTTGCGTGCACACGGCCTTCGCCCTGCGCGACGAGGGGTTAGAGTCGATCATGGTCAACTGCAATCCCGAGACCGTCTCCACCGATTACGACACCTCGGACAAGCTTTATTTCGAACCGTTGACCGTGGAAGACGTCCTGAGCATTTACAACAAGGAAAAGCCCCGGGGCGTCATCGTCCAATTCGGCGGGCAGACCCCCCTGAACATCGCCGGCGAACTGGCCCAGGCCGGGGTAAAGATCCTCGGCACCTCGGTGGAGGCCATCGACCTGGCTGAAGACCGGGATCGTTTCCGCCAGAAAATGGCCGACCTGGGCATCCCCATGCCGGAATCCGGTATGGCCAGCACCTTTGACGAGGCCCGGGCCGTGGCCGCCCGCATCGGTTACCCTTTGATGGTCCGGCCTTCCTACGTCCTCGGCGGGCGGGGCATGGAAGTGGTTTATGATGAAGAGACGCTTCGGCAGTACCTGGACGCGGCTGTCGGGGTGACTCCGGAGCGGCCCATCCTGATCGACAAGTTCCTGGAAAATGCCATCGAGGCCGAGGCCGACGCCCTGTCCGACGGGCAGGATGTCTTCGTCCCGGCGGTCATGGAGCACATCGAGTGGGCCGGCATCCATTCGGGGGACTCGGCCTGCGTCATTCCGCCCATCAGCCTGCCGGCCAAGCACATCGAAACCATCGAAGATTACACCCGCAAAATCGCCATCGAACTGCAGGTCGTGGGCCTGATGAACATGCAGTACGCCCTTTACCAGGACCGCGTCTATGTCCTGGAAGCCAATCCCCGGGCCTCGCGGACCGTACCCCTGGTCTCCAAGGTCTGCAACATCCCCCTGGCCCGCATCGCCACCCAGCTCATTCTGGGGCGGACCCTGAAGGACCTCGACCTGAAACACCACCCGATCAAGCACTATGGCGTCAAGGAGGCCGTCTTTCCTTTCAACATGTTTCCCGAAGTGGATCCCATCCTGGGTCCGGAAATGCGCTCCACCGGCGAAGTCCTCGGATTGGCCGATAGCTTCGGGCTGGCCTTTTACAAGGCGGAAGAGGCCGCCAAGTCCACTTTGCCCTCGGAAGGCACGGTCCTGGTCACCGTTCAGGAAAAGGACCGGAACGGTGTATTGGACGTAGTCCGGCAATTGCAGCAACTGGGCTTTAAAATCAAGGCCACGGAAGGGACGGAGCGGTTTCTGGCCGAACACTGGATCGCGGCCGAGCGGATTTTAAAAATGCACGAAGGGCGGCCCAACATCGTGGACGGGATCAAGAACGGGGAGATCCAACTGGTCGTCAACACCCCCAGCGGCAAACTGAGCGAGCATGACGACTCCTATATCCGCAAGGCCGCCATTCAGTACAAAATCCCTTACATTACCACGCTGGCCGCGGCCATTGCGGCCGCCAAGGGGATTGCGGCCTTCCGGCAGGGGCACGGCGCCGTGCGGTCCTTGCAGAGTTATCATCAGAACTTAAAAAGCTGAGACCGGTTGCCGGATATATTCTTTCCTGCCCTTGAGGAATTCGCAGCGCCGCCTTATATTAGTTTCCGAAAAAAGTTGTTAGGGGAAAAACAATGGCGCAGGCGAATGAATGGAGGGGAGGAAATGGGGGCATTGGAAAAGTTTAAATCCCTGCCCATTAATTGGGAGATGGGGCCGGCCGACGCGGTCGCGGTCCATCTGGAATGGGGCAACACCGGGTATACCGGACGATACGGCAATCCGGAAAAGGAATCTTTCTACTTTTCCATTGACACCTGGCAGGAGCCCTACCTCGTCCGGTTGCAGAAGATGACCAAGGACGGTCCCGAGACCCTCCACGAACTCGAGCTGCCGAAACAGTTTTGGGACTGCTGCACCCCCAAAGGCGTCCACACGGTTCCCGCCGACGTCCAGGAATGGCTTAAGACCCTGTTCTAGAAAACGATTAAGTGAAACTCATTTAATTTGAAAACAAAGACGAACGTCCAACATCGAATGTGGACGGAATTCCTATGCGTCGTGTGCTCACTTCGAGCATAGCGGTTTAATCCGAAAATACCGCTCGGCATTGGGCGTTCGAGGCTTATCCGGGCTCAGACCGACTCGGTCTGGCAGACCGAGTCGGTCTCAACCCTGCAGCTGAGGGGACTTGTCTCCCCCCGAGCCTGCCCCGCGGCACGCGGGGAAAAAGGGGGGTTGGGGGGGATTTTCATGCCTTGGGGTGCCCGCCCCAAGTACGGCGGTTTAATACTTAACCACTTGACCTCTCGACCCCTTGAATCCTTGAATCCTATTCCAGCACGAATATATTCTTCTTCGCGCAGATCTCCTTCAGGACCTTCGGCCAGACGGTGACGCTCACCTCACCCAGGTGGGCCTTCCGCAACAGGAGCATGAGGGTCCGGGACTGGCCGATCCCCCCGCCGATACTGAGCGGAACTTCACTGTTCACAACGGCCTGGTGGTAAGGAAGCCCGAGCCAATCCAGGCGCCTGGTAAGCTCCAATTGTTTCCGGAGCGTCGAACCGTTGACCCGGATCCCCCCGGACATCAGTTCGTGACGCCGTCTGGTCACCGGGTTCCAGACCAGGATATCCCCGTTCAAACCGTGCCGGCGCTTCCCCTCCTCGGAGCGGGTCTCGGTGACCCAGTCGTCGTAATCCGGGGCGCGGAGTTCATGGGGGTAACCGTCCTCCAGGGTCCAGCCGATGCCGTAGATGAATATGGCCGGGTATTCCTGCAGGATGGCCGTCTCCCTTTGTTTTCGCGGCAGGTCCGGATAACGGGCCAGCAGGTCCTCGGCGTGGATGAAAGTGAGCCGATCCGGCAGGGGAGGATAGGGTCCCCGCCTCAGGG
>JACRCK010000098.1 GCA_016219065.1 Deltaproteobacteria bacterium | reverse complement strand
GCAGGCATAGGGGAGACCGGGCTTAAGGGGTTCGCGGGCGGGGGTTAACTCCATCATCACGAAAGATACCCACCTCAAAGTTGTTTCGTTCCTCTTCAGAGGCCCCGGCCAGGGCGAGAGAAATCTCTGGAAGTAAAAATTTCCTTTCCCAGAAAGAAATTCGGGATACCGGGTCTACGCCAAAGGCGGCGGGGGAGGCGGCAATTCCCCCCGCTCCAGGGCTTCCCGGGCGGCCTTGACCGGTATCCCGGCCTCGCAGGGCACACCCACCTGGCACAATCCGCAGCCGTAGCCTTCGAAAAGGTAGTTCTTTTTGACATAATCTCGCGACCGCACCAGGTGCCGGCGGCACTTTTCCTTGTCGTGGCCTTTTACCGTTAGGGCGCGGGCCGGGCAGCGGTCGATGCATTTGCCGCAGGTACCTTGGGCGTAAAAAAGGCAATAGGCGTGGTGATCGGCATAGGGGCGCGGCGTCGGCTCCAGGGAGATTTTGGCCACGACAGACCCGATGCGGGCGGCTTTCCCCTTGGCGGTAATCAGTCCGTCACACAAACCAAACGTGCCCAAGCCGGCAGCATGCGCGGCATGACGTTCGGACCAGGAGGAGGCATAGGAAAATCGCGCGGATTGGACGATGGTCCAGTTGGCTGCCAGCATCGGGGCCACGGCAGGCGCGCCGCGCTGGTTCAGCGTTTCAGCCAGGTGGCGGCGCAGGGCGACATTGAACGCTTCCCCAAAAACCCTGACCCTGGCCCAGGGTTCGGACGGGTACTTCCGGGCCCGGCGATTTGCCCGGCGGACCGCCTGCCGTTGGGGCAAGACCCATGAAATGACAGTCAATTCCGCCGCTCCGGCGGGGGCCCGCGGACAGTGCTGGTTGTAGACTTCCCAGGGAGTCCAGTGAAACGGTCCGATATATTCTTTATACTGTTGCCAGATGGGATCGGCCCCGGAGGCGAACCCGACCAGCACGTCGTCCCAGGCCGGTTCGCCGGTCTGGTCCCCCAGGCTGTTCAGGGGCGAAGCCGAGATGAATTTCCCGATCAGGTTTCTGACCCAGTCTGTCGAAATATTTTCGCTGTAGTCCACGCCGTCTCCTATTCTCCCCGCTGATAACAATCTGCCGGATGTTCCTTTTTTCATGCCGCTGCCCGGAGTCGGGCCCACTGCCGCTAATGTAGCAGAAATAATCAGTTCAGGCGAACGTAATTAGTTGCTGAAATTTGCCCAAGACTGTCAGCGCCGGCTGGGGCGGTTCCTTGAAGCCAGGAAGCGCTTTGGATTGTCCCTGTCGATTTGAAAAGGGTCCGGGTGGGAGTTGTCGCGCACCCGCGGGAATGGTCCAATTCCGGATATGACTAAATTCAAAGGCCCAGGGAAAGACATGGCCTGATTGACCACGAAAGACTGATGGGTTTGGTCGGGGTGAAAAGCCGGCAGGACTTCAAAAAACTCCATAGGTTTTTGATCGATGAAGGATTGGCCACGGGGGGGATCCCTTCCGGGATGATCGGTGGACGGAAAGTCCGGCGGTGGGTGGAGAGGCCATTGTAGAAGAAATTCAGGAGGCTTTAGGAGCAAGGGCCAAGGGCCGTTCGGTCATCTCGGATGTGAACAGCGGCTTCGGGATCTTCCACAACCTTACAGCGCCTATTTTGATCCCGCAAAGGGTCGTTTATTATAAGCCAAAATATTGGCTTGAAATGGAACGTTTTTCCTGAGATTATTTGATCCGACCCCGATTTATAGGCGCCATAAAGGGCAACCCTTCAAACCGGCATAATTACCGCTTCTGGTTATCCGGGACCGGCGCAAGGAGGGGCTTTGTGTTCGGGTTAAATAAAAGGACGCTCCTCGCCTTGATGATTGGGCTTTTGGCCTCATCCTGTGGTTGTTCTACAATCATTTCCCGGATGGGTGTATATTCTGCAGCGCTATCGCCGTGGGGAGTCAGCCGTTCGTCGAGCGTGTGAAGAAACTGTTCGAATCATCAAGGAGGAGATGCCAATGCAGATGAAAAAAACCACTACCCTATTTGTTTCACTGCTTATTTTACTGGCCATTGGAGTCTTTAGCGCTTCCGCTCAACAGATACAGCCGTTGGGAAAAGCTATTGGCTCGGATAAACAGGGTAACGCTATCTACCAAGTCACTGCAAATGGAATAGACATAGGCTATAAATTGATTGGCGCAGGTGAACCGCTCGTAATGATCATGGGGTTAGGCGGAACAATGGACCAATGGCCTAAAGAAATTATAGCAGCCTTGTCACAGAAATATCAATTGATCCTGCTGGACAACCGGGGCATGGGATATACCAAAACTAACGAGACAACGTTTACCTTTAAATTATTTGCCGATGATGTCATTGGCCTACTGAACACCCTTAAAGTAAAAAAGGCCCATGTACTTGGATATTCCATGGGGAGCACGATTACACAAGAATTATTGCTGGGATACCCACAGCGCTTCAACAAAGCCATTATCCACGCAACATCCACAGATGGAAGCAGTGTTGCCGCGGCCTTGAAGGGGAAGGGCCAGCCACCAGATATCCCGCCAACCGTTTTGCGACAGATTGAAGCCACAACTCACTGGAAGACCCCTATGGACAAGCTTCCGCTCATTACCAATCAGGTTATGCTCCTAGTTGGAACTGCGGATACCGTGGTCGGAACTGAAAGTTCAAAAACCATAGCTTCGGCTATTCCCGGGGCGTGGCTTGTGCAATTCAAAAAGGCGACGCACCACTTGATTTTTGAAGCACCCACCCAATTCGCGAGGATCGTCTTAACTTTTCTGGATATCAGCGAGCCAGTTGAGGTGAAAAATCTGTAAAAGATAGCAAAAACAGGCGCTTTCTGCTAAGTTAACGGCATTGGGTCCGACCCCATTTTGCAACCCTCGGTTGGGGCCAATTTCAAACCCATTATTAATAGGATAAAGGGAAAACGTGTTTTTTAGAGATGGGGATTTCGTAGCGATTGATTTTGAGACAGCGGATTACCAGCGGGATAGCGCTTGCGCTGTAGCGCTGGCTAGGGTCGAAAACAATCGAATTGTCCAGAGAATGTATCGCCTGATCAGACCTCCCAGGAAGACGGTTGTTTTTTCATACCTCCATGGAATCAAATGGGAAGATGTCGCCCGCGAACCCACTTTTGGGGAAATCTGGCCGCAGTTGTTGCCGATGATTCAGGGGGCATCCTTCCTGGCGGCGCACAATGCCTCCTTTGACCGATCGGTTTTGGAGACCTGTTGTCAAGTTTCCGGCCTGGGAATCCCGCAGGCCAAATTTCTTTGCACGGTTAATCTCGCACGAAAAATTTTGGGGATTTACCCTACCCAACTTCCCCAGGTTTGCAGCAAATTAGGCATTCGGCTCGATCATCACAATGCCGCCTCTGATGCGGATGCCTGCGCCCCGATAGTCATAGCTGCGCGGAAAAAAATGACCACTCCATCGGTCCGGAAACCAGGGTCGGGCCACGGGAAATAATTGAATTTTGGTATACTATTTTCCGTGTTCTTTTTAGAAATCTATTGCAACTGGGAGTTAAAAAGATCTTAAGCATGCGAGAAGCCGAGCTTTCCAGTGGGCTTGCCCTGACCAACCAGATAGAAAACAACCTGTGGGAAACCTGGTCCAACTTTGGTCGCGGACCAGGATGTGCACTCCATGACGAGCACGGCGCGCTCTGGTTCGAAACGCCCGTCCCCATCATTCCCTATAACGGAGTCCTCAAATTTCAGGTCAGTGAAAATCCTGACCGGAGGATCGGCGCGATCGTTGAACATTTCCAATGCCGGCAGGTCCCTTTCATGTGGATAGTCCACCCTTCCTCCCAGCCGACAGACCTGCCTTCTCGATTGACCCGATACGGCTTGAAGGACGTGGAACCTATCTACGGCATGGCCAGAAGCCTGGCCGACCTGCCGGAAGTTCCTCGGTTACCCGAGGCCATTGAAATCCGCAAAGTCGCAGACGAGCGGGACGCCAGCGCTTTCTACCAATTTGCCGCCTGGCGCTGGAACATTCCCAAAGAGCACGCCCCACAGTACGCCTTCATCGTGTCTGAATTGCGTTTGGGCCTGCCCGCTTCGAAGGCGCACCTGTGGCAGGCGTGGCGCAAAGGCCGGCCCGTCGCCAAGGCCGGCATGTATCTCGGGTCCGGATCAGCCGGGATCTACGGTGTCGCCACTAAACCCGAAGCGCGGCGGTTCGGCCTCGCTCGCGCCTTGACCCTGATCGCCCTACACGAAGCCCGGACCTCCGGCTATCAGGTAGCCGTCCTCCATTCCACTCCTATGGCGGAGGCCCTGTACCAATCAATTGGATTCGCCACGCTCGCGGAGTTTCGTCTCTTCGCTTCGGAGGAGGTCATGGTCTGATGCGTTCACGACTGCCCGAAAAATCGATGGAGCTGACCGGCCAGCCCGCTCTTTGGTCTTGGTAATTTTTTAAGGAAACTTCCGGCTTTGCCGGGGGACTCCCAAAGTTTGACAGTTCCGGGAGAAGACCTTGGGGGCATTTACCGGCCGGAAATTTATTATTGAACCTTATTATGCACCTAGTGTATATTAAGGTGTATGAGAACGAATATTGAATTAAACGACGATTTGCTGGCCGAGGCCCGGAAATACTCCCGGGCCAAAAATAAACGGGCCATCGTGGAAGAGGCGCTCAGGGTTTATGTGGCGGTGAAGGCCGAAGCGCAGCGGCGCTTGACCTATAAAGAACGGCTCAACCGCCTGCGGGACAAGACGCGATCGGTGCGTCTGGCCAGCGATACCCGGGATATCCTGCGTCAGGACCGGGACAGCCGATGAACACCTTTGTACTGGATACCAGTGTAGCCGTGGCCTGGTACTTGGACGAAGTTTTTTCGCCGGCAGCCCGGCTTTGGCAGGACCGGATGCTCAGCGGGAAAGCCCAACTAATTGTCCCCTCCCTCCATTTCTGGGAATTTGCCAACATTTTGCGGATCCTGGTCTGGAGGCGGGAATTAGACGCCGACCTGGGCCGGGAGATTCTGGAGTTGCATCTGGAGGCCCCTTTGGAGGAGGGGGAGCCTGATCGAAAAACCGTTTTAGATACGGCCTTGGAATATCGGACGACAGCCTATGACGCCGTTTTCATCAGCCTCTGCCTTTCCAGAGACGTCCCCCTGATTACGGCGGAGAAGACCACGACCGCCTGGGTGGTCAAACTGGCCGATCGGATCGAAGCCGTGCGCTGACCCAACCATGGTTGATCACTTGCTTATTAAACGCCCAGGTAGCGCCTGCGGCGTCACACCCGCGAGGCGTGAAAATATTGTCCATCCTGAACAAGGAGGGCCGATTCAGCAGACGACGGAATTCATCGGATAACAGGAGGTCATATCTTAGAGAGGAAGGGAACCGTTCCGAAGCAGTGTGCTTTTGCCGGTTTGCCGGGGTCCCCATAAAAAGCAGGTGGATTTCGAAGGTATATTTATTATTCTATTATACATGATAATTTAAATATAATATTTAATTTATCATATCAAATGCAAAATAAACCGTTCAGCTTGGGTGACTGGCGCCAGCCCAGGCGGAGGGGTATAAAACTCCTCCCTACGAAAAACTCTAAGCAGATGAAATTTTCAGACTTCGTGGGTGCTTGGCACGGGCAGGAGAGTTTAGTCCTTTAACTCCAATCATCCGGAAAGATCTGGCCGGGACGTTCCCCCAGTTTCTGCTTCAGCCCCGCCAGTTGGGGCCGACGGTATTCCTCGCGTGGCGTCTTCGGGATCCGGCCGTTTAGGATGGATTCGGAGCGGAGCCGCCGGCCGACGGTTCTTTCCATCAGGGTCCCCAGTTCCAGCACCCGGTCCACGTCGATACCGTCCAGGTCGATACCCATTTCATCGAGCATGACGCATAGGTCCTCGAAGGAAACCAGGCCCACGATGTTCGGATCCCGGTAATAATAGGCCCCGGTGCCCGGAACGGGGGTCCGGTCCAGGAAATTGGCCGGCTGTCCGCCGATCCCGCCCAGGGTCCCTTCAAAAATACTGATCCCGGCCTGCAGGGCGGCCAGGACGTTGGCCGAGCCCCAGCCCCGGGTCACATGGAAATGGGCGATGTGGAGATCCGGATCGGGGAAGGCGTCCAGGACCATGGAAAAATAACGATAGACCTGGTCCGGAGGGGCGGAGCCGTCGTGATCGGCGTGTTCGATATCGTCGGCGCCGATGTCCAGCCAGCGCCGGGTAAAGTCCAGGGCGCTTTTCAACTCCGTAGGCCCGGAGATGGGGCTCCCCCAGATGGTGCTGATCGTGCCGCAGACCTTGATGCCCCGGTCATGGCACTTCATTATGCAGCGTTGCGCCTCTTTCCAGTATTGGGGCAGGGTCAGGGCGCTGTTGGCAAAATGATGCTCTTCGTCGGTGGAAACCATCATCAGGACCCGATCGGGGCCGATCCCTTTTTCCTTCAGGGACAGGGCCCGGTCCACGGCCGATTCCCGGATGGTAATGGCCGTCCATTCGAGGGACCGGGGATCGATGCCTTTCCGATTGAGCTTTTTATAAAAATTTTCGGAACGGACGGCCGTAAGGACCTCCTCGGCGTCTTTGAACTGGGGCATCACCCGGGGATTACCCAGATTGGTGGCCTCCAGCCGCTTGACCCCGGCCGCCGCCAGTTCCTGCAAATAAAAAATCTTGGCTTCCGTAGGAATCCAGCTTTCCTCATGTTGAAATCCGTCCCGGACCGTAATGTCGGCCAGCCGGACTTTGCGGGGCATTCGTGCATGCAGGGCATACAAATCGTGCTGACTCATTTTTTTTCTCCGATTTTATACTTTCTTGCGGTGGTCGTTTCCAGGTCGTCTTCCATGCGGGTCAAGGAGTTTCTGAAATCGGGAACCCGCTGTTCGAGCGTGGCCTTCAGCCCTTCCAGGAAATTCGGATGCCGGTATAAGGCCGCATCGGCCGCCAACTCCTGGTTCACAAATTCCTGTTCCACGAAGGAGCGGGGATCGTATTCCGCCAGAAGCTTCTCCAGGGCCGCTACGGACTGGGAAGCCAGGGGTCGGCCGATTTTTCTTATTTCCTCCCGCACCTCTCGCAACGGCCTGTTCCAGACAGGCGCATAATTAAGCGGGTCCACCCGCCGTTCCACTTCTGCGGCAATTTCTTCGAAGGTGGCCAGGTCCTTCTTTTCAGCGTCCATCAGGGTGGGGATTTCCGCCGGAGGACAGACGGCCAACTCCAGGGCCCTGGGCAGGAGCAGCCGGCCTGTCCTTTGGTTGCCGTCTTCCAGAGCATCCTGGTATTGTTCAGCGTCCTTTTGGGGATCAGCGGTCCGAGCCCGCTTGGGGAAAGGAAAGGGGACCGGCACCACCTCGTTATAAACCCCGATGGCCTTCAGGTCATCAGCAGGGATTTCTCTGGCCGTCATGGCCATGAAGGCCGCATTGGTCCGGCCGGCCTTGAGCAGCACCCGGGTAATCCCGCCCCAGCCGGGAATGATCCCGATCAAAGCCTCGCTGAAACACATGCCCCCGCGGGAATCCCCGATCAGGTAATCGGCCATCAGCGGGATCTCCGCCGAACCGCCGAAGCGCATCCCTCCCCCGCAGACGGCCAGCACGCGCAGCCGTTGCGCCAAGTCCCGGATTTTTTGATAGAGCGTAACCCCTTTGCGCAGACGCTCTTCCCCCCAGCCGAACAAGGCGTCGATCTCCCGGGTAGTGGCCCCGGCCGCTTGTTTCAGTTTTTTCTTTTCCAGGGTGATTTCCAGATTCCGCAGACTCTCTTTCAGATCTCCCCCGGCATGGAGGGGGTCATTGGAGTCGTACAGAATCAGGTATTCCAGGCCCAAAGCCTCCCGGCCGACGGCTTCGATCCCGTCCAGAAAGGCGTGCAGGCCCGGAGTAGCCACCTGATGGACCGGGGGATTGTTATAGACCAGCAGGGCGCCCTTTTTCTCCCGGAAACTGACCCGGTCGATAAGGAGATAGGTCTGACGGTCCACCCATTCATAGATGGGGCCCAGATTTCGAAAATGCGGGATTTCCTGAGACCGGACCAGCCTGATCGAGCCGAGGGAAAAGGGAGATATTTTCATCATGGCTAATAATCAAATTTATTTATCGCCCTTTTTAACAGGGGGTTTATTTAAGTGCCATAGTTTGCTCGATATTTCAATAAATTATTTATTTCGGCCAAATAATTGACCTCGAACCCCTTCAAGCTCGGGGCCGGCGGTGGATGCGGCCGGCGGTAAAAAAACAGACAGGATGGGTAGGGATGGGTGATTTATAAAAACCTGGCCCATATCATGTCGGCCCTGCATCCGGCCTGGATCGTTATTGCTCCAACGAATGGGGCCGACTCACCGGGGCTTCAGCGGGAGATCGGGCTATTGAATATGAAAGACGGAGTTGACCAGGTCAAGAATACTGTTGGTGGTCGAAGAATTCTTGGAGAAGAAGTAATCGGCATATTTTAAGGATTCTTCCCGATACTCCGGGTAATCATAGGCCGAAAGAACAAAGACGATGATCTCCGGATGCCGGGCTTTAATCTTTTTGGTCACCTCAAGACCGTTTTCCCCGGGCAGTTTAATGTCCATAAAAATAAGATTGGGACGCAAAATTTCGGTCTTCTGCAGGGCTTCTTGTCCATCAACGGCTTCATCGAGTTCCAAAGTGGGAAATCGATGGTGTACCGTCTCTTTCAGTATTTCCCTAAAGATCCGGTTGTCCTCCACGATTAAAACTTTAAGGATTCCGGTCATGGCGTTTGAATAGTCCATATCGGCCCGCAGCTCTTTCCAGGCCAATTCATAATGCTTCGGACAGAGCCCATGGGTTATTCTCTGGTCCGCCAGCGGTTCTTTTTCGCCATAGACGATCCCGCAGCCCGGGTAAGAACAGCGTTGAATCATATTCCCACTTTCTTCATAATCGGTAAGACTAATAATTAACTTAATTATAACAATGCGATAAAAATAAAAAATAGGGTTTACCCAGTATCCTGAGGGAAAAAGCCGAGTATTTTGCTGCCTGCGCCCCTTTATGGAACTTCGCCGCGAGAGGGCAGGACTGAGAAAAGTAATCACTCCGAAGGTGAAAGCAGGCCGATCAAGACGACGGGGGAGGTATGCTCAGCCAATAATCAATAATGATGGGTTCGCAAAAAGTCGTCATTGCGAGACCCGCCTTAGGCGGGTCGAAGCAATCCCCCAGCGCAAGTAGCTGATTCCAGGGGATTGCTTCGTCGCTTCCCTCCTCGCAATGACTCCCTTGCGGACTTTTTGCGAGATCATCAATATTCAATTGTCAAATGTCAATTATTAATGGATAGTTACGCAATGGCTGCCAATCCGGGAGAAAGGTCGCGGGCGGATGATTTATAAAATCCTGGCTGATCTCATGGTGGCCCTGCATCTGGCCTGGATCGGGTTTCTTTTCCTGGGGGCCTTGTGGGGCGTGCGCAGCCGCCGGGTGAAAATATTCCACCTGTCCGGACTGGGCTTCGCCGTCCTGATGCAGGTCTTCGACTGGTATTGCCCCCTGACCCACCTGGAGGTCTACCTGCGGGCCCGGCACGACCCTGCGACGTCCTATGCCGTTGATTTCATTATCCAATACCTGGAGCAGGTGGTTTATCTCCAGGTCCCCCATTACGTCGTTGTGATCGGGACCCTTCTTCTTGTTGGACTTAATTTTTTTATCTATTTCAGGCCTGGGAAATCGGAAGAGAGGCTAAAATAAGGACACAGCGCCACCTTAGTTCCGGACAATCGCTGCTGGATACCCACCTCTCCACCCGGGCTGGGTCTGGATCCCCGAACACTGGTAGGAAAAAAAGGGTGAACCCCCAGACGGGTATAAAGGCTCGAAGAGCATTTGGACTTCAATAAATAGTAGGTGGGGTTATTTTATAATTTAGCAATGGATTTCCATTACTTTGAAGTAACAAAAATATATTTTAACCCTGAAAAGGGAAAGAAGGAAGAAAATCTCAATCTTTTGGTATATCTCAGAACATGGTGTTCTGGTTTTTGACTTCATTGTCTTCCGGCACCCACTGCATCACATCCCAGTGCTCCACGATCTTGCCGTCGGCATCCAGGCGGAACCAGTCCATGGAGGCCCGGCCTTTCCCTCCGGTCGGGTCCAGGTGGTGGACGTGGACCACCACAAAGTCGCCTTCCGCCACCGCGCGCTTGATCTCCATGCGGGCCTGGGGGTTGCGCTTAAACAGGTCCTTGAAGGCCGCGATAAATCCTTCCTTGCCGTCCCGGACGAAGGGATTGTGCTGGCGGTATTCGGCCCCCACGTACTTTTTTATGGCTCCTTCGGGATCGTGGTCGTTCATAAAGGTCGTGTAGAAGGCGATTACCGTCTGTTTGTTGCGCTCCAATCGCGCTTGCTCCAGGTCCAGCCGGTCCGCCGCCGCCAGGCCGGTGCAGGCCACCAGTATCAGGACTACCATCACAACGATCCGTCTCATCTTCCTCTCCTATTTAAAACCGGTTTCAACACCAGGGGGCGGCGCCCTACCTTCTTTTATTTTTGCCGCTTCGCCCTTTTGAGCGGTTAGCCCCATTAGCTGGTATTGTCCCGCGTTGACGCGGTATCCCGGCCAAAGGGTTTTCCGTAATCCCGGGCGGGCAACCGGGCCCCCCTAAGCCGTTAAATTTATTTCCAAAGGTTGGGGAGGAATATTGTTTCTATATCAAGGTTTCAAGGAGGGATTATATCATCCAAAGGAAGGGCGTCAATCAATCTTTGGCCAGCGGATATCTCCACTTCAGTCTAGGGAAACGGGAAAAACCGGAATCGCTGGAATAAAGCTCGCAGCCGTGTTCGAGGGCTAGGGCGGCCAGGTGGGATTCGGGACCGGAGGCGAGCCCTTTGTCGGGTTTCGCTTCGCTTTTCGTTAACAATTGATAATCAACAATTGATTATTGATTATTATGTTTTTTTATTGCTTTTACCCCTTCTGCATTTCCTCCCGCATGACCCGTTTGAGGGTCTTGCCGGCGGTGCTGCGGGGAAAGTCGTCCTTGAGGATGACTTGGTCCAGGCGCTGGTACTTGGCCCCCACCCGGTCGTTAGTCCAGGCCTTCAGCTCGTCGGCGGAAGCCAGGCCGGCCTGTTTCAGGATCACCGCGGCCACCGGCGTTTCCCCCCACTTGTCATGGGGCAGGCCGAAGACGGCCGCTTCGCGGACCGCCGGGTGCTGGACGAGGATCTCTTCGATGTCCTTGGGGTAGACGTTGATGCCGCCGGAGATGATCATGTCCTTCTTGCGGTCCACCAGGATCAGGTACCCTTCTTCATCCACAAAACCCAGGTCGCCGGTGTAGAGCCAGCCGTCGATGATCGCCTTTTCGGTCAGGTCCGGGCGCTTGTAATAGCCGGGCATCAAAATGGGACCGCGGCCGACGATCTCCCCCACCTCCCCCACCGGCACTTCCCGGCGCTGCTCGTCCAGGATCTTCATCTCGAAGAAGGGCGGGCAGCAGCCTACGGAGGTAAGCTTGCGGGGAAAATCGGTTTTGTCCAGAATGGTCACGAACCCTTCGGTCAGGCCGTAGAGCTCGTAGAAGCGCCCGGGCAGACGACGGTGCAGCTCTTCTTTGTGTTCTTTGTGCAGGGGGGCCCCCAGGCAAATCAGGCATTCGAGGGAGCCGCAGGTCTCCAGGCCGAAGTCCGGGGAGTTGAGCAGGGCGATCACCTGGGCCGGGACCAGGTCCACGTGGGTGACTTTTTCGTCGCGAATGGTCCGGATCATCCGGCCGGCGTCGAACTGGGGATGGAGGATGTAGGTGGCCCCCAGGTACATGGCCGGCATGAGGGTCAGAAAGGCCCCGTTGAAGACGATGGAGCCGGTGTGCAGGATCACGCTTTCCGGGGTGATCCGGTAGGCGGAGGCGAAGTGGGTGCAGTAGTTGGAGCGGACGTAATGGGTGTGGATAATCCCCTTGGGCAGACCGGTGGTGCCGCTGCTGTAAATGATGTTGTAGGGGGCCTCGTCGCTTAGATCGACGTAAGGGGGATCCTGGTCGCCGGCCCCGGATTTCAGGGCCTGGTAGCTTTGAAATCCGGGGGTAGCGTCGCTGTCGATCAAAAGATAACGGTCGGACCGGATGGCCGGGAGCTGATCCCGGATGGGGTCCAGCACTTCGGCAAAGGAGCGGTTGGTGATCACCACGGCCGTGTCCGAATCATTCAGCAGGGTGATCAGGCCGGTCCCTCGCAAGAGCGGGCTCAAGGGCACCACGACGGCCCCGATCCGGGTTACGGCCCAGTAGGTTTCGTACAATTCCAGACTATTGGGCAGGATGGTGGCGACTTTGTCGCCCTTCCCGAGGCCCAGGTGCAAAAGGGCGTTGGCCAGCCGGTTGACGCTTTGGTGAAACTCAGCGTAGGAAAGCCGGGTTTCCTCAAATATGATCGCCGTGTGTTCCGGGCGAAACCGGGCGTGGCGGGGCAGTAAGGTTCCTAAATTCATGGCAGGTCCTTAAATTCGATCAGTGTGTAATTTGTTTGTGCTAAACCCCCATGCTCGGGGTGGGCACCCACGAAGCATGAAAATAGCCAGCCCGTTTTTTCTTTCGAACTAAACCGCCAGATACTGCTTTTTAATCGCTTCGTCCTTTTCCAGTTGGGCGATGGTGCCCTGGTATTTGATCGTCCCTTTGTCAACGATGTAGGCCCGATCGGAATGCTTCAGGGCGAACTTGACGTTCTGCTCGGAAAGCAGCACCGTGACCCCTTCTTTTTTCAACACGTCGATGAATTCTCCGAGCATGCGCACCACCAGCGGGGCCAGCCCTTCCGAGGGTTCATCCAAGAGGATCACCTCCGGGTTGCCCATCAGGGTCCGGGCAATGGTCAGCATCTGCTGTTCTCCGCCGCTCAGGGTCCCCCCGCGGCGCTGGGCGAATTTTTCCAGGACGGGAAAGATCTGGTAGACCCGTTCCAGGGTCCAGGGATTGGACTTTTTTTGGGTGTTCATCCGGCCCACATCCAGGTTGGCGGCCACGGTGAGGTCCGGAAAAATCCGGCGATCCTCGGGGACGAAACCGATCCCCAGCCGGGCCACCTTGAACGGGCTCAGCCCGGTAAT
>JACRCK010000097.1 GCA_016219065.1 Deltaproteobacteria bacterium | reverse complement strand
CGGTGAAGAAACCCATGGCCGATCCGACCCCGGCGTTGGGGGGCACCAGCAACCGGGGGGCCCCCAATTTCTTGGCCAGACCATAGGCATGCACCGGCCCCGCTCCTCCGAAGGCGACGATGGTCACCAGCCTGGGGTTTCCGCCTTTTTCGGCGATGTGGGTCTTGGCTGCCGCGGCCATAGTTTCATTGATGAGGTCGTGGACCCCCCAGACGGCCTGGATAAAGGAGACGCCCAGGGGCTTGGCGATCTTTTCTTCGACGCCGCGCCGGGCCCCCTCTTGGTCGAGTTTCATGGTCCCGCCGAGAAAGTAATCCTCGTCCAGATAGCCCAGGAGAAGATCGGCATCGGTCACGCAGGGGTCCGTGCCTCCCCGGCCGTAGCAGATCGGTCCCGGGGCCGCTCCGGAACTTTCCGGCCCCACCTGAAGGGTGCCCAGCTTGCTCACCTTGGCCATACTGCCCCCCCCGGCGCCGATCTCCATCAGGTCCACCACCGGGACCTGGATGGTCAGGCCGCTTCCTTTCATGAACCGTTGGACCCGTCCCACTTCAAAGGTCGGGACCACGCCGGCCACCCCTTTCTGGATCAGGCAGGATTTGGCCGTGGTCCCCCCCATGTCAAAGCAGAACATTTCCGAAATATTGAAGTGCTTGCCGTAGTATTGGCCGGCGATGACCGCTGCGGTGGGGCCGGACTCGATGATCCGCACCGGAAACTCGGCCGCCGTTTCCAGGGAAGTGACGCCGCCGCTGGAAAGCATGATAAAGAGTTTTCCCTGGAAGCCGATGGATTCCAGCCGGCCGGCCAGCTTGGTCAGATAGCGTCCGGTCAAAGGCTTGACGTAGGCGTTGGTCACGGTGGTGCTGGTGCGCTCATATTCTTTGATCTGCGGTAAAACATGGTAGGAAATAGAGACGGAAAGGTTGGGGGCCTCCTGTTCGATGATCTCCTTAAGCAGCAGCTCATGGGAGGGATTTTCAAAGGAATTGAGGAGACAGACGGCAATCGATTCCACACCCATCTGGGTGAGTGTGCGCACAATCCCGCGGGCCTCTTCCGGGTCCAGGGCCTTGAGGACGGTTCCGTCGCTGCGGACCCGCTCATCCACTTCGAGACGAAACCTTCGGGGGATCAGAGGCCTGGGGAATTCGGCGAAGATGTCATAGGGGGCGTAGCGCATCTCCCGGCCGATTTCCAGGACGTCCCGGAAGCCCTTGGTGGTGATCAGCCCTGTTCTGGCCCCCTTGCGCTCGATGATGGCATTGATGACCAAGGTCGTTCCATGAATCAGCTCATCCAGCCTGGCCACAAAGGCCGGCGTGGTGGCCTCCAACATCCGCATCCCCTCCTCAACCGCATCCGAGGGGTCCTGGGGGGTGGTCAGACACTTGCCGGTCTTGATCTCCCCGGTATGATCATCAAGGAGGACAAAGTCGGTAAAGGTGCCGCCGATATCACAGCCTAACCGGTAATGCTTGTCTGCCATTCTTCCTCCAATAAAAGCAGGCTCAAGGCTCAAGGTACAAGGTTCAAGGTGCAGGGTTTAAGGGTTCAAGAGGTCAAGGATTCAAGTGAAAGGCTTGGAAGTTAAAACCCCTTGAACCCTTGAACCCTCGAATCCTGGAATCCTTGGCCCCTTTTTTTTAAAATATATTCGGCTCCTCAAATTCTCCGAAAGCTTCTTTGAAGACTCGAGTCATCTCTCCCACCGTACAATAGGCTTGACAGCAATCTACCAAAAAAGGCATGACGTTTTTCTTTTCCTGGACCGCAATCTCCAAGGCCTTGAGGGTACGGCCGACTTCTTCGTTTGAGCGCTCCTGACGGAGGGCCTTCAAATCGCGGATTTTTTCCTCGGCCGATTCTTCCCGGTACTCGTGGAGGTCCACGTCCTCTTCTTCGCCCTCCACATATTTATTGACCCCCACCTTGATCAGCTCCCCTTCCTGGACGGCCTTTTCAAATTCATAGGCCTGACGGGAGACCTTTCTCTGGATATACCCCTGGGCCACGGCCTTGACGATTCCGCCGATGTTTTCGACCTCTTTCATCTCTTCAAGGATCTTTTCTTCCATCTGCTTGGTCAGGGTTTCAACAAAATAAGAGCCGGCCAGAGGGTCCACCGTATCGCGCAGACCCACTTCTTCCATGAGGATCTCCAGGGTCCGCAGGGACAGCAAGGCGGCCCGGGGCGTAGGGATGGTGTAGGCTTCATCGAACGAGCAGAGGGCCGTAGTCTGGGCCCCGCCCAGGGCCGCGGCCAGGCCGTAATAGGCCCCGCGGATGATGTTGTTTTCCGGCTGGGCCTTGGTCAGCCCGCCGCCGCCCCCGCCGAAGAGTCCCCGGAGATACATGTTTTTATCATTTTTAACGCCGTATTTCTCCTTTAAATTGACGGCCCAGAGCTTGCGGGCGGCCCGGAACTTGGCCACCTGTTCCCAGAGATTGCCGAAGATGTTTATGTTAAAGGAAAAGCGTCCGACGAAATCTTCGGCCTCAAAACCGCGGCGGATGACTTCATCGATGTAGGCATTGGCGATCAGGATGGCGTAGGCGATCTCCTGGGAGGAGGTGGCCCCCGATTCCCGGATGTGGTAGCCGCAGACACTGACCGGGTTGCACTTGGGCATTTCCTTGATGGAATATTCGATGGTGTCCCCGATAAGGCGGACGGCCGGGTCGATGGGAAAGATCCAGGCCCCGCGGCCGATCATCTCTTTGAGGATGTCATTCTGGGGCGTGGCGCTGATCTGGTCTTTGGTGTAGCCGAATTTCTCGGCCATGGCCTGGAACATGGCCAGCATGATGGTGGCCACGGCATTAATGGTCAGGCCTACTCCTATCTTATCCAAAGGAATGTCTTTAAAGGCGATCTCAAAGTCCCGCAAGGAATCGATGGCCATGCCCACCCGGCCCACTTCGCCTTCGGCCATGGGATCATCGGAGTCCAGTCCCATCTGGGAAGGCAGGTCGAAGGCCACGTTCAAACCGGTCTGGCCGTGGGCGATCATCATTTT
>JACRCK010000012.1 GCA_016219065.1 Deltaproteobacteria bacterium | reverse complement strand
ATTCATCCAGGATCGTGTGCTTCTGAGTCCTGTCGGCCTGCTTGTACCTTTTAACGATGGCCTCTAAATATTCCTTTTTCGATTGGGGACCCATAATTTTTGTCTCCTGCCGGACTAATTCCCCCGGTAACATCAATTATGGGTCAACGTTCCCTTTTTTTAACCCCCTTGGGTAACATTTAATATGATCCAATTCGCTTCGAATAGGAAGCTTGTTTTTAGGGATCGGTTGATTTAAAGTACCTGATAGACTCGGAAAGAACGGGGATCAAAGGTAAAGGACCGTTAAGATGTGCTTAGCCATACCGATGGAAGTAAAAGAAATCAAGGAAAACTGGGCCCTGGTGGAATATGAGGGCACACGCCGGGAAGTGCGCCTGGATATCGTGGATCAGCGGCCGGAAGTGGGGGATTACGTGATCATCCACGCCGGGTTCGCCCTGCACCGGATCGACGAAGAAGAGGCCAGAATCAGTCTGGCCTACTGGAAGGAAAGACTGGCCCATGCCCCTGAAACATTTGAGTGAATACCGGGATAAGGAGTTAGCCCGGAAACTGATCGACGCCATCCGCTCCGTCTCCCGGAAACCGGCCCGCTTCATGGAGGTCTGCGGCACTCATACGGTCTCCATCTTCCGCAGCGGCATCCGCCAGGTGATCCCCAACCAACTGCAACTCATCTCCGGACCCGGTTGTCCGGTCTGCGTGACGGCTACCGAAGATATCGATAAGGCCATCAAACTGGCCCAAATGCCCGGCGTGATGATCACCACTTTCGGGGATCTGATTCGAGTGCCGGGGTCCAGGACCTCCCTGCAGCAGGAACGGGCGGGGGGAGCCGAGGTCCGGATCGTCTATTCGACTTTTGACGCCTTGAAGCTGGCCCGGGAACATCCCGAAAAAAAGGTGGTCTTTCTGGCCATCGGCTTCGAGACCACGGCCCCCACTATCGCGGCGGCGGTCCTGGAAGCGGCCCGCACCGATCTGACCAATTTTTATATCCTGACCGCCCACAAACTGCTGCCCCCCGCCCTGGCTGCCCTGCTGGGCCTGGGGGAATTGGACCTCCAGGGATTTATTTATCCGGGTCATGTGACCACGATCATCGGCACCGCGGCCTATGAGGAAGTGGCTCGCAGTTATGGGATACCGGGGGTGGTCTGCGGTTTCGAACCGGTGGATATCCTGGAGACGATCCTGCTGCTGGTCGAGCAAGTGGAAAAAAACGAGGCCCGGGTGGAAATCCAGTATAAAAGGGGGGCCACCGCCGAGGGAAACGTCAAGGCCCGGGAAATTTTAAACCAGGTATTTGAACCCTGTTCCGCCGTCTGGCGCGGATTGGGCCCCATTCCGGAGAGCGGCTTGACGCTGCGCCGGGATTTCCGCCGCTTTGCCGCCGAGGATGTTTTCGACCTCCAGGTTCCTCCGGCGCAGGACCACCCCGGCTGTGGCTGCGGGGAAGTGCTGCGGGGGATCAAAGCCCCGCCGGACTGCGCTTTATTCCGTAAAGTCTGCACCCCGGATCGACCCATCGGTCCCTGCATGGTTTCCACCGAAGGTACCTGCGCCGCCTATTTTAGATACCACTCGTAGGGACCGGAAAAATTCGGTTTTCTATTTTTAGCCGCAGACACCCACGCGGACGAAAGCGTATATTTTCTTTTTTTGTCCGCGCCTCGTCTGCGGCCAAATGTTTTTAGGTAAGCGACGCTAAGGGACCTCGCTGATAAACGCCTCGATGGCCTGATTCACCTCTTTCGGTTTTTCCAGCATGACCAAGTGGCCGGCGCCGGGGACTTGCACCAGCTTGGAATGCAGGATTTGCTTTTGCAGCGCCTCCGCAAAGGCCGGCGGTGTCATCACGTCCCGTTCCCCCACCAGAATCAGGGTCGGCAGGGTGATGGTCAGGGCGTTCTCCGAGCGATCGAAACGGTTGCAGGCCTGAAAGTCGTTATAGATCACCTGAATCGGGGTCTGCTGGAGGAGTTCCAGGGATTGCCGGAGTAACTGGGGGTCGGCCTCCGGGGAGAAACACCACTTGTTGATTTGGGCCAAGGTCGGCTCCGGTTCCTTAGCCAGCCCTGCTATGATTTTTGCGGAGACCCGGAGTTCGGCCCCGGTAGCGATTAAAATCAGGCCGCGGATCCTGGGCCAGGAACGGAGCGCCAGCTCCTGGGCGATCGCTCCACCCATGGAGTGGCCGCCCAGAAAGAAGACGGGAACCGAAAAGGAGGAAAAGGCCTCTTCCACCCAGTCGGCGTAGGCGCTGATAACATCCCGCCCCGGACCGGGCGTGGCGCCGTGGCCCGGCAGGTCCACGGCCAGGACGTTCATCACCCGGTCGAGGGGTCGCAGTTGCTGGAGAAAGGTCTGGGAGCTGCCGCCGGCCCCGTGGAACAGGACCAGGGTGGGACGGTCCGGTAAAATTCCTTTTTCACCGGTTTTAAATCCGACAGTCGCAGGCAGGCCGTATGTTTCCATGGGCAACCCTCCGTTTGATTTTTGAAATGATTACCTTTAAGCGTAGCACAGTCGAGGTTGAATTCAAGCAGGAAATTTGGTTGCTATTCGGACAGATGGGGGGAGGGGTAAATAGGGGAAAGGGGAGGCGCGGCGGCGAGGGCCGCCGCGCCCGGATGTTTCAAAAAGTTCGGAATCAGGATAGGATTTTCTTGAATTCCTCTTTCAATACCGGGACGATCTCAAAAAGGTCTCCCACGATGCCGTAATCGGCCTTCTGGAAGATGGGGGCGTCCGGATCTTTATTGACGGCCACGATGATCTTGGAGGAGCCCATGCCGGCCAGATGCTGGATGGCCCCGGAGATCCCGCAGGCGATGTACATGTTGGGACAGACGACCTTGCCGGTCTGACCCACCTGATCGGTATGGGACCGCCAGCCGGCATCGACCGCCGATCGGGAAGCCCCCACGCTGGCCCCGATGACGTCGGCCAGTTCTTCCAACACCTGAAAGTTCTCCGCCGCCTTCATGCCCCGTCCACCGGAGACGATAAAGGTAGCCTCGGTCAGATCCGCCTTGCCGCTCACGTCGGCCAGTTCCTCCACCAGGACGGTGCGCTGGTCTTCGGGTTTGATGGCCACGGCCACGTTCACCACTTCGGCCGTGCGGGAGGCGTCCGGTTCGGTCAGGGACAGGACATTGGGCCGGGCTGCGGCCATCTGGGGCCGGGCGGTTTCACAGGCAACTTCGGCGTAGATCTTGCCGGCAAACAGGGGCCGCTTGGCGATCAGCAGTCCGTTTTCCAGCCGGAAGGAGACGCAATCCTGGGCCAGGCCGGTCTCCAGCCGGGCCGCCAGTTTGGCGGCCAGTTCTTTTCCCTGGGCACTGGCGCCCAAGAGCACGATGTCCGGCTCATGTTTTTTGATCAGGTCCGTCAGCACGCCGGTATAGGCCTCGGCTATATATTTGTCCAGGGCCGGATCGTCGGCTACGTAGATGGTATCGGGTCCGTAAGGCACCAGTTTTTTGGCCTCTTCGCCGATCTGGGAACCCAGAACGACGGCGGCGAAAGGCTGACCGGACTGGTCGGCCAAACGCCGGGCCTCGCTGGCCAATTCATAGGATATCTTGCGCAGGTTTCCCCCGCGTTGTTCGGCTATAATCCAAATTCCGTTTGCCATGGCTTCTTCTCCTCGCTAAATAATTTTGGCTTCTTCTCGCAGCATCTTGACCAACTGGGCGCCTTTTTCCTCGGGCGTTTCGCCGCTGATAATCTGTCCGGCCTTCCTTTCGGGCGGCGGGGTCAAGGCGAGAATTTTAATTTTGGAGCCGGCTTCCCCGGCCTGGGAGGGATCCAGTCCCAGATCGGCCAGCTTTTTGGCCGCCAGGGGCTTCTTCTTGGCCTTCATGATGCCGGGCAGCGACGCGTAGCGGGGTTCGTTCAGGCCTTTCTGTGTGGTGATCACGGCCGGTAGGGTGGTTTCCATGACCCAGGAGGCGCCTTCGACGGCCCGCAGGGCCCGCACCTTGGTTTTATCGTCGGAAAGATCCACCTTGGTGGCCAGGGACAGCAGGGGGATGTTCAGCAGTTCGGACAAGGCGGCCCCCACCTGGCCGTTGTCGTCGTCCACGGCCCGCTGACCGCAGAAAATGAGGTCGAAAGGCTGCCCCTTGACGGCGGCGGCCAGGGCCCGGGCCGTAGCCAGGGAATCCCCGCCGTCGGCGGCCGGGTCGTCGATATGCACGGCCTCGTCGGCCCCCATGGCCAGGGCGGTTCGCAGGGATTCCACCACCCGCTGCGGGCCCAACCCGATGACGGTGACCTTCCCGCCGCCTACTTTTTCCTTCAGGCGCAGGGCTTCCTCCACCCCGAATTCGTCGTAGGGATTCATGACCCACTTGATATCCGCGGTTTGGATACCCTTTCCTCCGGCATCGATCTTGATCTGAGCCTCCGTGTCCGGAACCTGCTTAATTAAAGCCAATATGTTCACTTTTTCCTCCTTTCCGTATCCTGCCGCCTCCGGGCGTAGGATCGGTTTGTTTTGGTCTTTCCTGTTTGTGGTTAGTGGTCATCCCCTCCAAGAAATAGCCGCTGATCTGTTGGGCGGCCATAGAAATGGAGTGCTCTTTCAGGGGAGAGAGAACCAGGAGTCGAGAAAGTTCATCCAGCGCTCCGAAGATGGCTCGTTTGGCAATACCGGGATGGATGTCTCCCCGAAAGACCCCTTTCCGCTGACCCTCCTGGATAATGGCCGAAATCAGGTCCAGGTACTCGGCGAACTTTTTATTGTCATATTCCTTCATGAATTTGCTGCTCTGCCGAATTTCCACCTGGATCACTTCGGCCAGTTCCTTGTTCTTTTTGACCAGTCCCAGGTGGGCCTGGGCAAACTCCTCCAACTGGCGGACCGGATCTTCCTCTCGGGTGATGATCGCCTTCATGGCCTCGATGATCCGGGTCATTTCCTCTTCAAAGAGGTTGATCAGGATGTCATCTTTGTTGTGAAAGTAGAGGTAGATGGTGCCGTCGGCCACCTCGGCCTCCCGGGCGATCTCCGAGACTTTGGACTGGTAGAAGCCGTTGCGGGCAAATACCTTGACCGCCGCCTCCAGAATTTTCCCCCGTTTGTTGTCGCCGCGCATCCGTACTTTATAATAGCAAATAAAATTATTTAGTTACGTAAAAAATCCTATGAATGAGTATTCATTCATTTTATAGCCGTTTTATAGCTTACCGGATCGGACCTTGTCAAGCATTTATTTGAGGCACCCATTATTTCATTGACACCCGTAGTTATAGGTTATTTAATAAACATTTATTAAAACATTATAATGGTGGTAATTATGAGGAACATTCAAATGACCCTGGATGATGATTTGATTGACAGGGTCGATTCCCTGGTTAAAGAACTGAAAACTACCCGGTCGGCTTTCGCCCGGGAGGCCCTCCGGGAAGCCCTCGATCGAAACAGGATCAGGAAACTGGAAGACAGGCACCGCCGGGGATATGAAAAGTACCCTTCGGAACAACAGGAGGCTTCCCTTTGGGAAAAGGAACAGGTTTGGGGGGAGGAATGAAAAGGGGGGAGATCCGCTGGTATAAGTTTACCCAGCCAGACCAAAAAAGGCCGGTCCTTATTTTAACCCGGGACTCCATTCTGGAATACCTTGGCGAAGTCACGGTCGCTCCGCTTACCAGGACCATACGCGATATCCCGAGCGAAGTCGTTTTAAACCGACAGGATGGGATGCCCCAAGACTGCGCTATAAATCTGGATCATATCCAGACAGTTTCAAAGGTAAAAATGGGATCCTTGATTACCAGCCTGGGACGGAGCAGAATGCGGGAAGTGACCGAAGCCGTCCGTTTTGCCCTGGATTTGCAATGAAATTAATCGAAAGATGGCAGTGCAGCGGCCGTCGCATTATCCATTCGCTCCGGATCTTCAACCTGCGGGAAGACCGCTACCTGCTTCCGAGGTCCAACCGGGAAGCGCCTTTTTTTATTCTGGAAAGCCCCGACTGGGTCAACATCATCCCGCTCAATGAGGCGGGGGAAGTGGTCCTGATCCGGCAATTTCGTTTCGGTCTGGAAACCGTTACCCTCGAAATTCCCGGCGGGATGGTGGAAGGCGGTTTAACGCCGCTGGAAACGGCCCGGAAGGAGTTGCTGGAGGAGACCGGCTGCCGGGCCGAAGAATGGGAATACCTGGGCTTTGTGCACCCCAACCCGGCGTTTTTAAACAACCGCTGTCATAGTTTCCTGGCTCGGGGGGTGGAAAAGGTGGCGGAGATCGACCCGGACGAGAGCGAGGAGATCGAGGTGGTGACCACGCCCCTGGAACAAATCCCGGCCCTGATCGCCGGGGAGGAAATCACCCATGCGTTGGTGATCGGGGCCTTTCATTTGTTGGGTCTTAAGGATAAAGACAGGGAAAAGTAAAAAGTAAAGGAAGGTCCAATCGTCGGGCGCAGTGAGACGGTCCAAAGTTGTCATTGCGAGCGGAGCGAAGCAAGCCCTCGGAATTATAACGGTCTCATAATTTTTAAAACGATATCCCCCCAAGCTCACCCATGTTCCTGGACCCGGCTAATCCCGCTATAACAGCGGGACCGGGGTGACGATTCTATGCTTGGATGAAGTTTTTTTTCATTCCTGGTTTGAATTTTTCAACAGTTTCCCATCTTTTCCCGGAATATCCGAATCGTCTCCCGATAATCCGCCGTTTTAAAAACCGCCGACCCGGCCACAATGACGTCGGCCCCGGCCCGGCAGACCGCTTCCACATTGTCGGGAGTCACCCCGCCGTCCACTTCAATGTCCACGTTCAAGTCGCGGGCGGTGATCATGGCCTTCAAGTCCTTGATCTTTTGAATGCTGTTGGGGATGAATTTCTGCCCGCCGAACCCGGGGTTGACGCTCATGAGCATCACCATGTCCACGTCCTCCAGGATCTGGTCCAGGAGGAAGAGCGAGGCCGAGGGGTTTAGCACCACCGCCGGGACCGCCGCATGCTCCCGGATCAGGTTGACGGTGCGATTCAAATGCGGGCAGACCTCGAGATGGACGGCCAGGATATCGGCTCCGGCCTCAGCGAAGGCGGGAACAAAGGGATCCGGGTTTTGGATCATCAGATGGACGTCCAGGGGGAGACAACTGATCTTTCTTATGGCCTCCACCATGGTCGGTCCGAAAGTAATGTTGGGGACGAAGTGCCCGTCCATGACGTCGATGTGCAGGTAATCGGCACCGGCGGCTTCCACGGCCTGAATTTCTTCCTTTAGTCGTCCGAAATCGGCGGAAAGCAGCGAAGGGGCAAGTCGTTTCATTTGTTACCTATCCTATTGATTTTTAAATACAATAATTAATAATTCACAATTAATTATCAATTATTTATTATTGTAGTTCACTTCTCTGCGGATGGTTGGCCATCCTTGTAAAATACCCGGTTTATTGTCGTACCATCCGGGCCGCGAAAAAACCGTCCGTCCCGTGACGATGGGGCCAGGCGTAAAAATAGCCCCGGGGATCGGCCAGTGCCCGGGCCGTTTCCGGAAGGTAGGGCTGTACGGGCTCCAGGGAAAATTCCGGATGGCCGGCTAGAAACCTTTCGACGACCCGTTCGTTTTCCTCGGGGCCCAGGGTGCAGGTGGCATAGACCAGCACTCCGCTGGATTTTAGCCATCCGGCGGCCTTTTGCAAGAACTTAATTTGCAGCGAAGCCAGACGGTGACTGTCTTCGTAGCGGAT
>JACRCK010000106.1 GCA_016219065.1 Deltaproteobacteria bacterium | reverse complement strand
CAACAGCGATTCCATCTTCGAGGGCTGGACCGGGGCCTGCAGCGGTACGTCCAACGTCTGCACAGTGGCCATGACCGAAAATCGCAGCGTCACCGCCGGGTTCAAACGGAGAAGCTTCACGATTACCGCCAGTGCCGGATCCCATGGATCCATTGCCCCGAGCGGGGTGAAAGCGGTGGCCTATGGGGGGAGCCAATCCTATACGATCACAGCGGCTACCGGGTACCAGGTGGCCGACGTCAAGATAGACAATGTCAGCGCCGGACCGCTGAGCTCCTACGAGTTCAGCAACGTAAAGGCGAACCATACGATTGCCGTCACTTTCAGCAGGATCGTCAATAACACGGCGACTCGAAAACTGACGATTTCCCATAGAGGATCCGGAAGGGGGGCGGTGACCACCGATCCGGCCGGGACGGTATTCCCGTTGGGCACGGCGGTGACCGTAAGGGCGACCCCTGAGGGGGATTCCACTTTCGTGGGTTGGTCCCGGGCCTGTTCGGGAGCAGGCTCCGAATGCCAAGTGACTATGAACGCCAATAAATCGGTGAACGCCACTTTTGAAACCGTCGCCACTGCCGCTTTTCAACTATACCTGCCCCTGGTGGTCCGCTAACGAACGTCGGCTGGACGGAGCACCGGAAAGCCACCTGAAAAACGGTCGACCCCTCCCCGGTCTTCGGGGAGGGGACTCCTTAATATCCGCTTTATTCTTTTAGCCAACCATGGTAATAAAGGATTTATCCAGGACCTGAATCCGGCGGGGCCAGAGGGGGTTTTTTTCTAAACCCGTGGTCCGGTTAGACCGATCAAGTTCGGGCTCTTTCCGGGAGGAAACCCTTTTTACAGCATCAATCAGGAAAACCTGCCGGGTTTGCCGGTAAAATGAAAATAGCCATTCCTTGAATCAGGCGGCATGAATCTCGATTATTATCAACTCCGTCACGACCCTTTTCAGTTTCCCTCCGAACACAAACATATTTTTTTGAGCTCCAGCCATCTCGAGGCCCTGGCGGCCATTACCTTTGGGGTCGTCCAGCGGAAAGGCTTTCTAACCGTTTTGGGAAATCCGGGGCTGGGTAAAACGACTTTGCTCCAGTCCATTATCAGGGATCCGGATCAGCGCCACCTCAAAATAATTCATCTTTCCCGCAGTCGGGTTTCCTTCCCTGAGCTGCTCCGGGACGTGGCCCTGAAACTGGAACTGCCGGTAACCGCTGACGACTCGTCCGGGCTTTTAAGACAACTGTATAAGGCGTTACAGCATTATTATGAGCAGGGCCTGAACGTGATCTTTCTCATCGATGAGGCCCAGGACATGCCGGTGGAGACGCTGGAAAATCTTCGTCTCATCTCCAACCTGGAGACTCCCTCCGAAAAAATCGTGCAGATCGTGCTGTTCGGTCGGCCGGATCTCTGGAAAACCCTGGGCCGCCAGGAGTTGCGGCAACTCAAACAGCGGATAGCCATCCGGGCCAATCTTTCGCCCCTCTCGCCCACGGAAAGCCGGAACTACATCCGTTTCCGGATAGAAAAGGCCGGAGGCCGGTCGGACACGATCTTTACCGAAAAGGCCTTGCAGTGGCTGATCCGGAAGGGCGGCGGGGTCCCCGGAAGAATCGATCAACTCTGCCGTGAGGCCCTGAAAGGCGGCTATGAGCATTCCTGTCGACCCGTTTCAAAAAAGGAGGCCCAAAAGGCGGTCGATGGTCTGACGGGGGTTCAGTGCCGGCGGATCAGACAGTGGGCGGTTCCTTCCCTGGCGGCCCTGCTGCTGGCCTGGGGATTGCGTGAGGCGGGCCTAGATCTCGATTTTTTTCCCGGCCAACCGAGGAGCCTCCACCAGGGCTTTTCGAAACCGGCCGGGCTGCCGGAGTCCGTCCCTGGAGGCCTAAAGCGGGCCGCCTCCACGGCGGCCTCTCCCGGGAAGTCGGACCCCGGCCGGGAAACCAAAACCCCGGAGCTTCTTCCCGCAACAGCGCCGGCCCCGGTGGAGAAATCCCCGATCCCCGAGTCCGGCCCGATCGAGAGGAAGCCTTCCGGACCGCCGCTGCTCGAGGGCAAGGCCTTCCCGGCGGAGGAAAAGGGGAAGGCGCCGGCGGTGGCCGAATCCCGGGGTCCGAGATCGCCCGCTCCAAAAAAGAAGAACGAAAGCGTGGTCCGGCGGGTAAAAAAAGGGGACAACTTCATTCAAATGGTCCGGGAGGTATACGGTGCCAGTGATCAGGCCCTGCTGGACTATGTCAAAAAACATAATCCCCGGATCAAGGATTTCCGCCAGATCCAGGAAGGGGAAAAGATCGTTTTCCCGAAGCGGAAAAAATAGCCGCCGACCTCCATAAAGATTTGACCATCCGGGGCCGGGTTAGAGTCTAAAAGGTCCCGCCGCAGGCGGGAGAAAACCCTTTGGCCGGGATCTGCCGGCTCCAGTAGCCCGATTTTCCCGAGGTTACAAGATATAGTATCCACCCACTCAAAAGGGTGAAGGACCTCAAAAAAAGGGGAGGAGTTTTTTCGCGCGCAGGGCCTTCAAGGCAGCCAGGGCCTCTTCCCGGGAGCTGAAATCCCCGGCTTCCACCCGGGTCCAGGTACGGTTCCCCGAACCCTTGCGGGCCTGAAGGGCGACATTTTTTCCGGCCAGGGAGGGCTCACGCTTGAAGAGTAGCCCCGGGGTCGGATCGGCAAAAGTCCCGAGGATGATGCGAAAGGTACGATCGGGATTAGCGGATACCAGGGTCTCCTCCCGGATTTCCGGCAAGGTCACTCCCTGGTTTTCCAGGATGAGGTCGGCCTTCTTGACGGACGGGTTGTAATACATGATCAAATCGATCAGCGATTCATTAAAAAAGCCGTAGCGGTTTAAACTGATTTTAGACAGGCTGTCCCCTTTTTTGACCTGGATGCGCCGGCCCGGGAGCGGCAGCGCGGCTTCATCGGCCCCGGCCGGCGGGTTCAGGACCTCCCCGGAGTTGCCCGCCTGCTCCGGGATCCCGGGAGCAGGCTTGGTCGCTGCGACCTCCGGCTCCGGTTGGCCGGCCGGAACCCGGGCCGCCAACCATCCTTTGAAGGGGCCCAGCCGCTCCTGCACCCCGCCGGGCAGCCACCAGAGGCCGGCTGCTACCAGGATGACGCAGACAACCACTAGCCAGACGGCCCAACGGGGCCTTCCCGGCGGGTGGCCTCCCGCCCGGGCCTTGAAGCGTTTTTTAATTTTGGCGCCGGGTCCTTCCAGGTTTTCAAGCACGCTCCAGATAGTCTTGATCCCGATTTTTGGCAAGTCTTCGCTGTATCCAGCCAGGAAGGCATTGTCGCACAGGATATTGATGACCCGCGGGATCCCGCGGCCGTATTCGATCACCACGGAGAGGGCGTCGGGAGTAAAGATCCGGGCCGAGGAGCTGCCCACGATCCGGAGCCGGTGTTCGATATAATCTTCCGCTTCCCTTAGGGATAAAGGAAAAATCGTGAGCCGCAGCCCCGGCTTGGGGGGGCGGTACTTCAAAAGCAGGGTATTCAACGTTTCGTCGAGCTCCGGCTGCCCGACCAGAACCAGTTGCAGGTGATCGGCCGTCCAGGGTTTTTCGTTCAATAGGGACAGGAGTTCCTGGATGATCTCCGGGCTCAGTTTTTGGGCTTCGTCGATCAGGACGGCCAGCACCTCCCCCCGTTCTCGCAGCTTTTCCAGGTAGGCGGTCCATTGTATTTTGTTTTTTTTGAGGTTCCCGCTGGCTACCTTTTCGCCGACCTCGCTGAGTATCTGCTGCAGCAATTCCCCGAACTGATAGGTCGCATGGAAGATAAAAGCGGTTTTCACCTTTTCCGGGATCCGCTCCAGGAGCCCGTAAATCATCATGGTTTTTCCGGTGCCCACTTCTCCGGACAGGACCATCCAGCCTTTCCGGTCTTTGATCCCGGCCAGCAGCGCCTCCAGGGTGGCCTGGTAGCCGGGGGTCAGAAAAAAGAATTTGTGATTGGGCGACAATTCGAAGGGCTTTTCAGAGAAACCGAAGTGTTTGGTATACATAGGTTGGGTCTGCTCCCGGTCCCCGCCCGGCCTCAGGGAAAAACAGCAACCGGACGAGAGATCTTCATGAAATCGAGAAATAAGGAAATTTTTTTCCAATATATATCAACCGTCCGGTAGGTCAAGAAATATGGTCCGGTAAAGAGCGCCGCAGGCCGGTATTTTTTCAGGAAATCGGAATCCCGATTTTGGGATGATTTTCTGGGCCTTTTCCGTGTCTTCCGTGCCTTCCGTGGTTACCGTGTCAAAATCCCCTAGGGGCCATTCGACACGGGAAACACGCACGGGAGACCCGGAAGAGGAATTTTTGTTTTTTCGGGAAAAGGCGCCCGAAAAAGCAAAAGACTCCGGCGCTGGCGCGAACACGGGTTAGCGCGCCGCAGGCCGACCGGCATCCGCAAATCGGAATCCCGATTTTGGGATGATTTTCTGGGCCTTTTCCGTGTCTTCCGCGTCATTCCGTGATTACCGTGTCAAAATCCCCTAGGGGCCATTAGACACGGGAAACACGGAAAAGACGACACGGGAGGCACGGGAAAGAATTTTTGTTTTTTCGGGAAAGGCGCCCGAAAAAGCAAAAGACTCCGGCGCTGGCGCGAACCCGGGTTAGCGCGCCGCAGGCCGACCGGCATCCGCAAATCGGAATCCCGATTTTGGGATGATTTTCTGGGCCTTTTCCGT
>JACRCK010000016.1 GCA_016219065.1 Deltaproteobacteria bacterium | reverse complement strand
GGGGCGGGCATCCGAGAAGCCGAAAATACGGGGTGTCATTGCGAGGAGTGAAGCGACGAAGCAATCCCTCTCCCAGCTAAGAAGCTTGTCTGGGGGATTGCTTCGCTCCGCTCGCAATGACGTGTAACCAGGCGGGCCGAATCCCCAAATCTTACCGGGAGGAGACCCAACCAGTCATTCCCTTACCGGGACGGCGGGCGAGACGCCCGCCCTACGTTTTTTAAATTCGATGTTGGACGTTGAATGTTCGATGTTCGATGTTCGTCTTTTTTCCCTTTAGCGCCTCCCCATTAAAGGAAGCAACCGATGCCTTTCGAATCTGACTCGATCATTGGAAAACCCGGTGACCCGGCCTCGGCCGCCAAAGGCTTCCGCTGGGCGGCCCGGCGGGCCTTTAAACTGGGCCTCCAGGCCGGCACCGGGGGCAACATCAGCCTGCGTCTGGGGCCCGACCTCTTCCTGACCAAACCCACCGGCCTCGGGCTCAGTGAGTGCCGCCGATCGGATCTGGTGCTGGTGAACGGGGAAGGCCGGCCCCTGGAAGGGAAAGTCAAACCCACCAAAGAGGTAATGACCCACCTGGCCCTGTATCAAGTCCGGCCGGAGGTGGGGGGTATCGTTCACTACCACTCCCCTTATGCCACGGCTTACGCTGTAAAAAACCAACCCCTCCCGCTGCCGACGGTCCATGCCCGGCGCATCCTGAAGCACATTCCGTTGATCCCCGAATTTCCCGAAGGCTCCTTTGATCTCGCCCGGGCCGTTCAGGAAGCCGCCCGCGACGCTTCCGTGACCGGACTGCTCCTGGCCGGCCACGGGATCATGGCCCTGGGACCCACCCTCCGGCAGGCCCAATATACGGCCGAACTGCTGGAGGAATCGGCCCGCATCGCCTGGCTGGCCCGGAGGATTTAGTCGGACAAATTTGCAATCGGATTGACAATTTGTCCATTTTGGGTTTTTTTAAGGGTTAAACTACTGTAACCGGATCGCCAAGGCCGATCTCCGACAGGGCTTTCTGGTCTACCGCCAGCACCCGGGAAGAGAGAGGAGTCAGGGACTGGTAATTGGTTGGGATAAGGTTTGGGAAGTTTTTGCCGAGGATCATCTTTCCGGATATCATACATGATAATAGGGATATACAGATCTTTATAATAACTGGTTCGGTGAAACGAGAATGGAACCTATGAAATGTCCGTTCTGTGACTTCCAGGGAGAGGCGATGCGTCAACGTATTTTCTATCATGACGAGAATTGGTACGCCATACTGGCGGCCCCTTGCCACAACGAGGGGCACAGTTTGCTGATCGCGCTTCCTAAAAACTCCCACTGTCCAACGCGGCTCTCCGAAGACACTCTTATGGGACTGCCCAAGGCTTTATCGAACGTCACTGAAGCAATCAAAGCTGTTTACCGTCCGAAAGACGTTCTTCTTGCGTCGCTTAGGGGAAGTGAAAGTCATTTCCATTTTCACTTTGTGCCACTGTATGAAGAAGCCGAGAATGCTTGGCGGTCCTCGCACAAAGGAAAAGAGAGTTACGGGAAAGGCCATTTGATGGAGTTCTTGGGCCATTTGGAAAAGCAAGGGGATGAACGGGCAGTCACACAACGAAGAGAGAATGGTTTGTCAGAAGAACAACAGCGGGCAATAATCGTCGGGGCTCAAAAACCTGAGATTGAGAAACTACGACTTGCCGCCAGCTACTATCACTGATAGAACCGAAGAAAGACAAATCGAGGAGACAAGAGCCACCGAACAATAATGAACCCGACGCGGAAGAATGCCGGGCTGAAATCCGTTGAGGCTTTCGGGCATCCATCTTCCTTACCGCCGCGCGGGTTACCAGCACGTTGGGCACGAATAGAGGAGATAGGGCATGGATGTAAAGATAATATTCATGATAAGCGTAATTCTATTAGGCGTGGCGATATACTTTAAACTTTGTAGGCTCCTGGATGGCGTACGGGATCTAACGATTCTCCTAAAGGGCGTGGAGAAGCACATAAATGGTGATGCAAACGATCCCGATTCAACGATGATAAAACCTAGCCTTAAAGAGTTGATCGTGAACCGATGCCTCGATATCGAGAACGAAATAATCAGACTCAGATACAGAGTATATGGCGAACGAAACCCGGGGATAGATGGGGTGAATATTCTTGATACTCTTGTAGATATGAAGGGTACAATCGCGGACAAGCCAGAATGAACAAAATCGGGGTCGGACCACGGGGAGTAATTCAATTTTGGTATATTATTGTTAAACTTACCCTTTAAAATAGGGCTATATCGAGCTTTTTGGGGGCAAAAGGAAGGTTTTTGAATTGGCACGGGCTAAACGGCAATATATTCCGGGGAGGACCGCTATCACGCCACGGCTGTTGAAAGCAGCGACTATTTAGCCCTCTGCCTGATTTGCATCGACACAAACATGTTACGAGTTCGAGTCCCTCGTCATTTCCGAATTGATCAAATACCGGAGCCATCGGAGCCTGGAACCCAACTGTTTCTACTGGAGAGACAAAGCCGGACATGGGATTGACTTCCTCCTCAATTTCGGGGACCGTCTGGTCCCGGTGGAAATCAAATCCGGAGAAACCATCGCTCCGGGTTTTTTTGAAGGGTTGAATTACTAGAACCGGATCGCCGAGGCCGATCCCCGCCAGGACTTCCTGATCTACGCCGGCACCCGGAAAGAGGAGAGGAGCCAAGGATGGGTGCATGGCTGGGACAAGGCCTGGACCGCAATATCTTGGAGAAAAGCATGAAGGCTAAGCTAACGAAAGAAGAGAAAGAAATTCTGGATAGCTTTGAAAAAGGCGAATGGGTTCCCGTCACCGACCTTCCAAAAAGAAGAAGGGAATTGGCTGAGTATGCTCGTAATACCTTGAGAAAAGACAAGAGACTGAATATTCGGATTTCTGAAAGAGACCTCTTAGAGTTGCAAAGAAAAGCCGTCAAAGAAGGTTTGCCGTATCAGACCTACATATCAAGTATTATTCACAAGTTCATTAACGGAACTCTGGTTGAAGAAGCAACAAAAGAGGGGGCAACAAGGCGCTGAAGCCAAAGGCGGCCCTTTTAGACCGCACTGGCTTAGTTCAGTGTTGGCGCCGCCAACCAGGCCATTAGACCATGATTTACTTCTAAACCATCAACCAAGGAGACCAGCCATGCCAAAAATCGCTTTCCTCGGACTCGGCGTCATGGGCTTTCCGATGGCCGGACATCTGGCCCGGAATGGCCATGAGGTCACCGTGTTCAACCGCACCCGGGCCAAGGCCGAAGCCTGGGTGGCCAAACACGGCGGCCGGGCGGCCGCTACGCCCAAAGCCGCCGTCCAGGGGGCCTCGATCGTATTTTCCTGCGTGGGGGACGACCCGGACCTGAGGGCGGTTACTCTGGGCGCCGACGGGGCTTTCGAAGGGATGACAGCCGGTGCTATTTACGTCGATCATACCACCGCCTCGGCCGACCTCGCGCGCGAACTCTTCGCCGTGGCGGCCCGGAAAGGCATCCATTTCCTCGATGCGCCGGTTTCAGGCGGCCAGGCCGGGGCCGAGAACGGCAAGCTGACGGTGATGTGCGGCGGAGAAGCCGAGCCCTTCGAGGTCGCCAGGCCGCTGATGGCCCACTTCGCCAAGGCTGTAACGCTGCTCGGGCCCGCCGGCGCGGGCCAGCTCGCCAAAATGGTCAACCAGATCTGCATCGCCGGCCTGCTGCAGGGTCTGGCCGAAGGCATCAACTTCGGGATCACGGCGGGACTGGACATGAAACAGGTGCTGGACGTCATCGGCAAGGGCGCGGCCCAGTCCTGGCAAATGGACAACCGCGGTAAAACCATGGTGGACGATCAATTCGACTTCGGCTTTGCCGTGGACTGGATGCGCAAAGACCTGCGCATCTGCCTCGAGGAGGCCCAAAAAAGCGGCGCCCCGCTGCCGATCACCGAAATGGTCAACGGCTATTACGGCGACGTGCAGCAAATGGGCGGCGGGCGCTGGGACACCTCCAGCCTGATCCGGCGCTTCCGTAACAAATAAGAGACCCAGTCCGGCCGAGCCGGGCCGGCAAAGGACAGGCATGGAGGCAAATATGAGTAATATAACGATCTCCCTACCGGAAGATAGAATGTCCAAGCTCAAAGAAATGGCGTCAGGGATAGGTACAACCCCGGAGGAACTCGTACGTGCCAGTGTAGAAAATCTGCTCGGTAGTCCTGAGGAATTCCAAAAGATATTGGACTACGTACTCAAGAAAAACGAAGAACTCTACCGAAGACTGGCTTAATGCGCTACATCAACTTGGGCCAAATCCTGGAACTGCACCGACGCATCATCGAGCAGTTAGAATGATCCCGTGGAAACTTGCCAATCATCCCAACCAAGAACTACCCCGGGCTGGGAATATTCTTTCATCAGATAGAAGGATACGCTTATCTGGTTTCCCCCTTCATATGAAGGGACTTATTCCCTTTTTCGGAAAATTTCTCAAACCCTGATATACTCCGGGTCTTGGGCCCCGCAAACCGGGCAGGTCGAGGGCGGTATCCACGCGGCGGTCCAGCCGCAGACCGGGCAAACGAAATAAGGCTCCTCCCCCTCGGGAACCTCCGGCGTTTCCAGTAGTTTCTGAAAAAGCTCGGCGTGGCTCCGTTCCGTCTCCAGGGCATAGCGAAAAAATTCTTCCGCCTCCTTATTCCCTTCGGCCCGGGCGGCCTCCACCATTTCAGGATAAACCGTCTGAAAGGCCCTGGTCTCCACCCCGATCGCTTCCCGCAGGTTCTCCCGGGTGCCCCGGACTCCTCCCAGCGCTTTCAAATAGTTATGGGCATGGACCGTTTCCCCTTCGGCCGCCGCCCGGAACAGGCGGGCCGCCTGCGGAAATCCTTCAGCTTCGGCCCGGGCGGCGAAAGCCAGGTAGCGGCGGTTGGTCTGCGACTCCCCGGCAAAGGCGGCCTTCAAGAACTCTTCGGTCTTGGACATTATTTGGTTCCTCCCATTAATTAATCCCTGAAGCGCAGAATATCTGATCGGTTCCTTTCGTCATCTCACCACCTGGCTATCAGTTAAAAATTTCCAGTGATCGCCAATCCTTAATTTGTTGATCAACACATCGGTGATAAACTATAATTATAGTGTCGGATATACTGTCTCAACGCGTGGCCTATTTATTTTCAGGCCACTAAGGATACACTATGCCTGAAATTTGCAGATTTTTTGGAATTATCATTCGAATGTTTTTTGATGAACATGATCCCCCACATTTTCATGCCGAGTATCAGGGAAGTAAAGCCGTCTTTGATTTTAACGGGAATATTTTAAGGGGGGAGCTTAAATCAAGAACCGCAACACGACTCGTAAGAGAATGGATTGACTTGCGACTGGACGAACTCAAGGAAGATTGGGAATTGGCAAAAGCAGGGAAAGAAATGAAAAAAATTGCCCCATTGGATTGAGGTGAATCATGTGGAATATGAACGATGTAAAACAAATTAAATACCGGGGAGGCTATGTTTATCATATCGTTTTCGACGACGGGAAAAACGGCGAGATCGATTTCTCGGAATACCTGAACAAGGGACCGATTTTTAAACCCTTTCGCGACGAAGCCTTTTTCAGCAAAGCCGTTATTGAGGGTGGAACAATAACCTGGCCGAATGGAGCAGATATTGCGCCAGAATCGCTTTATGAAAAATTAAGGTAACCCCCACCATAAAAACTAAGGGTTTTCCATTGAGATTCCCCACTTCTCGTTCCCGGTGGTTCGCCTCTTCCGGATTTCTCTACATTTCGAAAACTAACAGGCCGTAAAGCCGCCGTCCACCATCAGCACCGCGCCGTTGACGAAGCTGGCGGAATCGGAGGACAGGTAGATGGCGGCTCCCACCATCTCTTCCGGCTGGCCCATCCGGTGCAGGGGAATCCGGTTGGTGCTCCATTCCACGAAGGACGGATCGGCCAAAACCGGGTTGTTCATGGGCGTGCGGATGAAGGCCGGGCCGATACCGTTGACCTGGAGGCCGTACGGTCCCCATTCCGTGGCCAGGCAGCGGGTGACCAGGAGCAGGCCTCCCTTGCTGACGCAGTAGGCTCCGATGCCGTGTTCGGCCACGAAGCTGCAGTTAGAGAGGATGTTGATGATCTTCCCTTTTTTTCTTTTAATCATCTCTTTCCCCACGGCCAGGGCCATAAAAAAGTTCCCTTTCAGGTTGATGTCTATGGTCGTATCCCAGACGGCTTCCGTGGTTTCTTCGATGGGCCCCTTGAAGAGCACCGCGGCGTTGTTGATCAGCACGTCGATTTTTCCGAAGGCCTTGATCGTCGCCGCGACCGCCTCCATTTGGAACCCCAGGTTGGCAATGTCCCCCGGCAGGGCCAGGCCTTGGACGCCCTGGGCTAAAACCTCCTGCTGCGCTTCTTTCAAGGGTTCCGGCCTGCGGCCAATGAGGACCAGATCGGCCCCCGCCTGGGCCAGGCCGACAGCCATGGCTTTCCCGATACCGGTTCCGGCGCCGGTAACGATAATGGTTTTTCCGCTCAGATCGAAACCTTGGTATTTCATGGTGCCCTCCTTGTTTTTTGCCGCCGACACGCGCAGACAAAAATGGAATTATTTATTGCCGGGCAAGAACCCTTGACAGACTTGAATTAAAATCCAATAATTAAAAATCTTCAAATCACCAAAAGGAGCGCCGTTATGGATTTCCCCGAATTTTCGCTGACCGGCAAAATAGCCCTGGTCACCGGGGCCAGCCGCGGCATCGGCCGTTATCTGGCTTTGGGACTGGCCCATTACGGGGCCGATATCATCATCACCGGGCGCACCGTTTATCAATTGGAGGAAGCCGCCCGGGAGATCCAACAAATGGGCCGCCGCTGCCTGGTAGTCCCCATGGACATCACCCGGAAAGCGGATATCGACGCCGGGGTGGAAAAGGCCTTTCAGCATTTCGGCCGCATCGATATCCTGGTCAACAATGCCGGCATCAACATTCCCAAACCGGCCCTGGAAGTGACCGAGGAGGACTGGCGCCGGGTCCTGGATTCCAACCTGACCGGCCTTTTTTTCTGCTGCCAGGCCGTGGGCCGGATCATGGTCAACCAGCAGAGCGGGAAGATCATCAACATCAGCTCCCAAACCGGAACGGTGGCCATCCAATGGCGGGCGGCTTACTGCTCCAGCAAAGCCGGTGTGAACCTCCTGACCAAAGTGCTGGCCCTGGAATGGGGGCCCCACCACATCAACGTCAATGCCGTGGCCCCGACCTTTATCGAAACCCCCATGACCAAACCCATGCTGGAGAACGAGGCCTTCCGGGAAATGGTTATGGGCAAAATATTGCTGGGCCGCGTGGGGCAGCCCAAAGACGTTCTGGGGGCCGTCATCTACCTGGCCTCCGAGGCCGCGGACCTGGTCACCGGCCACGTGCTCCTGGTGGACGGCGGCTGGACGGCCCACTAGAAAAGCAAATTCGAAACTCGAAATCCGAAACAAGCACTAATGATCAAAATTCAAAAGATCAAAACAGCCCAGTTGTTGGGTTTCGTTCCACTCTACCCAACCTACTTTGGTCTCGCAATGACCAGACGTCTTATTAACCAGTAACCAGTTTTATTTTCGCATTAAGCCGCCCTGGCCGCCTGCTGTCGGCCACCTACGAAGCATGAAAATGGCAACCCAGAGGCGGGCGGGGATTAACCCCGCCCCTGGTACATCAGAGCTTAAGGCGTCTTCGCCGAACGCCGGGTGGTATTTTCGTATTGATTCGATGTTGGACGTTCGATGTTCGATGTTCGTCTTTTCGTATTACCAAGGCTAAGGTTTCTCCCTCCTCACCACCACCCGTTCCCCTTCCCGGGTCACCTTCAGGACAAAATCATAGATGTCCCGCTGGAGGCAGAGGATTGGGTCTTCCGCGGGGAAATGGGCCTGGTCCCGGCGGAGAAACTTCTGGGTGGTTTCCTGGAAAATGATTTCCCGCAGGGCCTGGTTGTGGTCGTAGGCCGTCCCGTCCAGCAGGTGGGATAAATAGGCGACACACCATTCGTCCTCGGGGGCCTTTTCCTTCAACTGGACCCCCATGGCCACCAGGGAAACCATCTCCGGTCTCCGGGCCTGCAGATAAGCGGCGGTGGCCCGGGCCACCATAAAACTTCCCAGCAGCACTTCATCGGCCGCCTCCAGGGCCGCCAGGGCCCCCTGGACCCCGGCCGAGGTCCGTTGCACCACAGCCTTCCCGGCGAAGAATTCCCTGCCCCGGCGCAGGATCTGGCTGGGCGAATTTCCCAGGTCGAACCCTTCGATCGGCACGCCCCCGACCTCCCCGATCAAAATAAGTTTCAGATCGCCGGCCTTCAAAGCCAGGGCTTCCTCCGGGGTGGCCACCAGATTCGAGTGACGAACCCCCAGGGACAGGAGCAGCGGGGTACAGGAAAAAGCCCGGAAGACGTCCACCACGACGGCGCTGCCCCGGGCCGACCGGGCCCCTTCCAGCAGACTGGAGCGCAACACCCGCACGGGCCGACCCTCAGTTGCCGGTCCCGGCCGGATACACCGGGTGGTCCATGGTCCGCAGATCGTGGCCGGGAAGAATGACTTTTCCCCGACGGACGATCTCTTCCATGCTGCGCCAGGATTCGACGATGTTCACGAACCGGCCCATGACGGTGAAGGGCTGATAGTCATTGGCCGGCACGAGATTGGCATAAGAGAAGACCGCATCCCCGGTGATGACGTGGATCCCGCCCTCCGTGGCCACCGCCACCGACTGGTGCCCCGGGGAATGGCCGGGGGTAGGAAAAACCGTCAGGCCCGGTAAAATCTCCGCCTCCCCCTCCAGCGTCTCCAGGGGAATCGCGGCAAAGGGCGGAGTCTTCCCCAGCCGGGTGTGCTCATAGGATTTATAATACGGCGGAATGGGGTCCCGGGCGAAGGCCAGTTCCCGGGAATGGACCACAAAGCGGGCCTTGGTAAACTTGTCCAGATTGTGGCAGTGGTCCCAATGGAGATGGGTCAGGATGACCAGTTCGATTTCCGCCGGATCCACGCCCCGGGCCTGAAGCTGTTCGTGGACGGCTTCCCCGGGTTCCTGCCGTGAACCCTTGTGGTGCCAGTCGGCCAGCTCCGTGTGGCACATGCCCACGTCCACCATGATCTTGCGACGTCCGTCGGTGACGTACCAGGCGGTGCCCGGGATCTCCATCTCCCGGCCCAGTCCGATGCCCCGGGTTACATAGGCCCCCTGGTCGACGATAATCGTTCCGGTCTTCAAGGGATAAATCCGGTAAAGGCTCATCACAAAGGCTCCTTGGGAAAGAAAAAAGCGGGAAACCCTTTTTCGGGTCTCCCGCTCTGGAATGGCAACTTACCTAGTCCACGACCACGATCTCATCCACGGGCCATTGGCTGAGTATTTCCACTCCGCCTTCGACCACGTGGATCATCTCCTCGATACGGACCCCGCCTATTCCGGGAACGCCGTGCTGGGTTTCAATGGCAAAGGTCATGCCTTTTTCGATCGGCATGGGGTGTTCCAGCGAGCAGCCCCGCCAGACTAAGGGATATTCATACAGGGATAGCCCGATCCCGTGGGCCCAGTTGCTGCCGGCGGTCTGATCTTCGTAAGCCACCAGGATATCGCTCCAGTCTTTTTCGCAGGGCGGCCATTGTTCGGCAATATCTCTGGTCGTAATTCCCGGTTTGATGACACTGATGGCCTTATAAAGCCATTCCAGGGCTATTTTATAGGCATCGACCAGTTGTTGGGGCGGCTTGCCTACGCTGAAGGTGCGGTAATAACAAATGTGATAACCGTTGTAAGTGGTGTTGTAGACATCGACGTAAAGGATATCATGGGGACGGACAATTCGATCGGTCATGTACCGTGAATTAGGCCAACTGAAGGGACCGGAGGTCACCAGCATGCCGGAATACACTTCCCCGCCGAGGTCATAGGCCGTCTTGTGCATGGATCCCATGATCTGGTTTTCTTTCACGCCCGGTTTGAGCATATCCTTCACGGTCTGCATCTGGGAGTCGCCGATGGCCGCGCAAATCCGCAGGCACTCCACCTCGTCCGGGTTTTTGATGCTGCGGGCATCAAACATCAGCTCCGTCGCCGGCACCACCTTGATGCCCTTGGCTTGAAATCCTTCGATCAGACCGGGATCCCAAACGTCCATGGCCAGGGTTTCATTGGCCACTCCGTAATCCTTCAGGTCATCGATGATCTGGGTGACCAGTTTGTCCCGCTGGGCCTGGTGGGCCGATCGGCCCATAATGACGCTGGCCCAGCCGCCGCCGGTGATGGCCACCTTGACTTTATCCAGCCAGGGGGCCATCTGGCGGGTGTGATAGCCGATCTCCCCCTGTTCGTAGAGGATCGGCATCTTGGCGGTGGCGGGCATCAGGGAATAACGCAATCCTGAAGACGGAGTGGTCCAGGCCGGCGTCCAAGTGCCGGTGATATACCGGGTATTCCATTCCTGAATCGATAAAACCGCCCCGACATTATTGGCCTTCAGGGCCGCCCGGGTTCGCTCGACGCGGTATTTCCTCATGCGGTCGTAGTCGATCCGGTTATCGAAATCCACCGCCTGGGTGCCGCCGCCCCGATAGGCCTTGTATTCGGGAATCATCGGGTACTCAAACTTCATGGGGGTATCCGCCGGTTTGAATTTATCGGCGAATTCCTTCATTTTGGCCGCCCCGTCCCAGGTAGAATATTTAGTGTGCACCGCATCAATGCCCATAGATAATCCTCCTTTTTAATAGCCCTTACGATTAAGGACTTTGATTATTATTGAATAACCGATCCAAACGCCCGCCAGCCGCTGCTTCCGATCACCTCCTTTGAAAATATCACATATATAATATTTTTCAGGTCTCGCCCCAAAAAAAACCCGGCCGCCGGGCGTTTCCTTTAGATCCCCGAATTCCCTTCCGGGTTTAAATCGCCAGGTACTGGCAGGCCACCTGTTCATCCGACAAAATGGCCTTGGCCTCGCCGGACATTTGAATTCGGCCTTCATCGATGACATAAGCCCGGTGGGAGATCCCCAAGGCCATCTCGACGTTTTGTTCCACCAGCAGGACGGTAACCCCCATCCGGTGAATCGTCTGAATGATTTCAGCGATGGTTTCCACCAGCAGGGGCATCAGCCCTTCGGTGGGCTCATCTATCAGCATGATTTCCGGATCGGTGAACAGTGCCCGGGCCAGGGCCAGCCTCTGCTGTTCCCCCCCGCTCAGACTGGTCCCTTCCTGACCCAGACGATCTTTCAATACCGGAAAATACTGGGCCACCCGGTCAATCATCTCCTCCTCCCGCCGGCGGTTTTTGCTTTTCAACAGGGCCAGTTTGATGTTTTCCCTAACCGAGAGGCCCGGAATAATGCGCCGCTCCTCCGGAACATAGGCGATGCCTTTTTGCACGATGCCGTGGGTGGGCAGGGAGCTGATGTCCGTATCGTGGAACAGGATTTTTCCGGATTTGACCGGGGTGATGCCTAAGATGCTCTTCAGGGTGGTGGTTTTACCGGCGCCGTTGCGGCCGACCAGGGTCACGATTTCCCGGCTGTCGACCTCCAGCGAGACCCCCTGCAGGACATGGCTCAATCCGTAATAGGTATTGATGTTTTCTACGCGCAGCATCATATGCTCCCCCCGGTTAACCTTAATGAAATAGTTTTCCGCCCTGTTTTTTATACAACGTTGAGGTTAGCATACGACGCCTCCCAGATAGACCCGGCGGACCTCTTCGTTGTTCCGAATCTCGTCCGGCGTCCCTTGCACCAGCAGGCTTCCGTAATACAGGACGGTGATTTTGGTGGACACTTCCATGACGACCTTCATTTTATGTTCGACCAGAATGATGGTCAGGCCGGCGGCGATCTTCTTGATCAATTCGATCGTCTGCCGGGTTTCCGGGGGCGACAACCCCGCCGTGGGTTCATCCAGGAGCAGCAGCTTGGGTTTGGTGGCCAGGGCAATGCCGATTTCCAGGCGCTTCCGGTCTCCGTGGGAAAGGTTGGCCGCCGTTTCGTTCTGAAATTCTTGCAGGCCGATCAGCTCCAGAATGGCCTCGGTTTCCCCGGTCAATTCCTTATGGGCCAGGGCCCTGGACCAGAGATTGAAGGTGGTTTTACGGGATTGGGCCGCCACCCGGACGTTTTCAAACACCGAAAGCATGGGAAAGATATTGGTGATCTGATAGGCGACGGCGATGCCCAGGTGGGAAATCTTGGTTTGCGGGAGGGCGGTAATGTCCTGGTCGGAAAACAGGATTTGACCGCTGGAGGGTTTGATCTCGCCGGTAATGAGCTTGAAGAAGGTGCTCTTTCCCGCGCCGTTCGGCCCGATGATCGACTGCAGGTCCCCTTCTTCGATCGAAAAATTGACCTCCTGGACAGCCGAAAGGCCTCCAAAATTCTTGGTCAGCTTGACGGTTTTTAGGATTTCTCCCATCGGCGTTTTCTACCTCCCCCGTTCGAATCCGGAGTCTGACGAATGGTTAACGATTGACGGCCGGCGTCCTTTCGTCTTTCTTTCTCCGCAAAGAAAAATCCTTGATGGTCCCCCAGATGCCGGAGGGAAAGAACAGGACGCACAGCACAAAGATCACCCCCAGGAAAATCATCCAGTTCGGAGTAACGGCGCTCAGGACGTCTTCCAGGTAGAGAAACACACCGGCCCCGATAAAGGGACCGATGAAACTCCCCATGCCCCCCAGCAGGGTCATCATGATCACCTGGCCGGAGGTCGTGTAATACATGGTTTCAATCCCGACGAAATGAAGATAGAGGGCATACAGACCACCGGCCAATCCGGAAATGGCCCCCGACAAAATGAAGGCCAGCCAGCGTACGTTGGTGGTTTCATAGCCGCAGCTTTTGGCCCGGTGTTCGTTTTCCCGCACCGCCTGCAGGACATGGCCGAAGGGGGATTTCAGCACGAGGTTGAGGGCCAGCAGCGATAAAAAGACAAAAATCAAGACAAAAAAGTAAAAACGGAGCGGGGTGTAAATATTGATATCCAGGCCGAAAAAGGCCAGCGGCACCGCCGGGATGTTGCGCAGGCCGTTATCGCCGCCGGTCAGATCCACCCACTGGAAGGCGACAAAATAAACCAATTGGGCGAAAGCCAGGGTCAACATGGCGAAATAGATCCCCCGGCGCTTGATGCATAAAAATCCCAGCACCAGGGCCAGCAGGGCCCCCGTCACCAGTCCCCCCAGGAGGCTGAACCAGATATTTTCCCAGACCCGGATGAGGAGGATGCCGGACGTATAGGCGCCGACCCCGAAATAGGCCGCGTGGCCGAAGGAGAGCATGCCCGTATAGCCCAGGCAGACATTGAAACCCAGGGCAAAGAGCCCCCAGATGATGATCTGCGTGGCCAGGGCCTTGTAGGGCACGATAAACGGAAAAATGATAAAAAAGAGCAGAATGAAGGCCAGCGAATGCCTGGAGAAAAGGCCCACCACTTTTTGCCACCAACCCTGTGCTTCCAAAGGCGCCTCCTGAACCGGTACGGCCAAGGTCTGTCTGTAAAAGGCCTTCCCGCCGGTTATTCCAGCAGGCCGGCCTTGCCGAATAAGCCGCTGGGCCGGATTAACAACACGACGGCCATGACCAGAAAAATTACGATATCGGCCATCTGGGGGTAAAAGAGGGTGGTGAGCGAACTGGCCTCCCCCATGATAATGCCGGCCAGTATGGCTCCCTTCAAGCTGCCCATGCCGCCGACCACCACGACGACGAAGCACTCCACCAGCATGGCCAGGCCCATTTCCGGAAAGACGCTGCGGATCGGAGCGGCCAGAATCCCGGCGATGCCGGCCAGGGCCGAACCGATGCCGAACACCAGCCACCAGATGCGGGACATGTCGATGCCCAGGGCCCGGACCATCAGCGGATCCCGGGTCCCGGCCCGGATGATCAGGCCCAGGTTGGTTTTTTCCAAAAAAAACCAGAGGATCAGGCAGATGACCAGGGTCAGGCCGATAACGAACAAGCGATAAGACGGGAAAAAGAAGATATCAAAAAAATTGAGCGGCAGGCTGAGGGATTCGGGGGCCGCGACGGGCATGTCGGAAGTGCCCCAAAAGATACGCACGATTTCGATCATGATAAACTGGAGGCCGAAAGTCAACAGCAGGGGGTAATTGATATCCCGGCCGTACAGGGGCCGGATAAGCGTCCGCTCGACCAGCAGCCCGTAGAGGCCCATGACCAAGGGGGCCGCGATCAGGGCCAGCCAGAAGTTGCCGGTAATGGTCAGGATGCTCACGCCGGCATAAGCCCCCCACATGTACATGGCCCCGTGGGCGAAGTTGACCACCGTCAGCAGGCCGAAGACAATCGTCAGACCCAAGGCCAGAAGCACATACAGCATGCCCAAAGAAAGCCCTGTGAAGAGCTGCATTACAATCGCTGTCCACTCCATCCGTCACCCGGCCCTTTTTTTGGTCTTCCCGCCCCCCCGGGGGGGCGGGTTTAGGATGATGAAGTTACCTAAGTTTATTTGGCTTCCTTTTTGATCAGCCCGCTGCGGATGGGTTTGTTGGGGTCCTGCCCCACTTCCGTACAGGTCCGCAGGAGTCTTTCCTTGTCCCCGGAGACCGTGGAGATGATCTCGAAAACATCGTATTCACTTTTCCCTTTTTTGGACTTAATGATGAACACATCCTGCTGGGATTGGTGGTCGCAGGGACGCCACCATTGTTTGCCTTTGTAATTGTCGTAAGTCCGGCCCTCGATCGCGACGGCGATGGCTTCCGGATCCAGACTTTTGGCCCGGTTGACGGCCGAGAGCAACTCGGTGACCCCGCTGTAGGCATAGCCGGCATAATCGATCGGCGGCCGGCCGTGCATCTTCTGGAAGGCTTCCACGAATTTTTTGGCGGTGGGATGCTTCATTTCCCAGTAGAAGGACGTGCCGCCGATAATGCCGTCAAAGGCTTCGGGCCCGCCGCCCATCCGGGAAGACATGAGCAGGACCGGGCAGACGATCTGCATCTTCTTTTTCAGACCGAAGGCCGTGGCCTGTTTGGCCGAGTTGATCTGGTCCTTGCCGAAATTGTCCAGGAAAAGGACATCCGGTTTGGCGGCCAGGATCCGGGGTATGTAGGAAGAGTAATCGCTGGTCCCCAGGGGATGCTTGGTTTCGCCCACGTCCACCGCCTTGAATTCTTTCCCCTTGCGGCGGAACCCGTCGGTCATCTGCCAACCGTAGGCGTAATCGGAGGTGAGGAAGTACCATTTTTTGCCGTATTTTTTACCCACGTATTCCCCCACGGCCTGGGTGGTCTGGTAGGGATCCAGGGCCTCGTGGTAGGTATAAATGCTGTTGTCCGGCCGCATGGTGATCTCATTGGCCTGACTGACGGATATGTAGGGGATCCCGTGCAGTTTGCACTGCTCGTTGACTGCCAGTTGGTTGGAGGCCGAAAGGACCCCGGACATGAGATGGACTTTTTCGCTCTCGATCAGCTCCTTGGCCCGGCGGGCGGCCTCATCCGCTTTCAGCTTGTCGTCCCGGACCAGCAGTTCCACCTTCCGCCCCAGGACCCCGCCCTGGGCGTTGATCTCGGCCACGGCCAGTTCGGCCCCGGCCTGCTGGTCTTTAGCTTCGGTCCCGTACGGTCCGGTCAGGGGAATAGGGAAGCCCAGCTTGATGGGCCCCGTATCCTGGGCCTGGGCCCGGCGGACGAAATGAAATCCCCCTAAAAGGGCCGACCCGGTCACGATGCCGGTGGTCTTGATGAAGGATCTTCGATCCATGCCTCTGCCTTGATCTTTTTGGATTTTCTCCTCGGACATGCTGCTCCTCCTTGGTTAGGGGTTAATAAATGTTGGAACGATACGTTTCGTTTATCTACGGTGGGCCGGTGGTTCCGGTAAAAATCCCGCCGGCACCGGCCCGGTTGTCCAATTTATTAATCGGCCAGGATGGCCACGGCCCCCATCGGCGCACCGCTGGCCCCCACTAACTTGAGAGGAAATCCTGCAAACTGGAAGCGCTTCCCGACGAGCTGATCGCTGTTGGTCAGGTTTTCCATATGGTAGTAATCCAATTCCTTGGCCAGGACATGGGCCGGATAGGTGGGATCGATATCGATGGTGTTCCAGGTGTTGATCAAAGTTTTGGCCAATCCGGGATATACCGGTTGGCCGGTCTCAATGGGCTGGCTTAAATCCACAATGCGGGACATGGACCATTCCCTTTACTGACAGGTTCAACCTTCAGTGGGCGGGCCAGTCGCCCCCACTCCGGGGGGGGTGAACCCGACCGCAAGCACCGCTCCGCTCGCTGGTGGATTATTCCGCTCCCAGGGCGGCGGCGATGGTTTTCAAGCCATTGCGCAGATGGCTTTTCAGGACTTTTTTGGCCAGCAGCGCGTCATGACGGCGGATGCTGTCCAGAATTTGGGCATGTTCACTATTGGCCTGGCTGACGGCTTTGGCGTGATCGGAAAACAGACGAAGATAGGGACCGGTGCTGTTCCACAAGCCCTGCAATATTTGAAACAGCCGGGCCGACCCTGACATTTCATGCATTTTCATATGAAAAGCCCGGTTCAGGTTGAACCATTCGCCGCCGATAACCCCCGGTTTGTCCATCTGACGGTGGAGTTCCTCCAGACGCCGCAACCCGGATTTATCATTGCGCTCCAGGCATTTCAACAGGGCGATTTCCTCCAGGGGGATACGAATGTCATAAATGTCATTCAGGTCCTCCTGGGAAAGCTGACTGGCCAGGATGCGTTTGTTGGACTGAAACGAGATCATTCCTTCCGCTTCCAGTTCCCGCAGGGCCTCCCGGACCGGCATGGTGCTGACCGCCAGTTTTTCAGCCAATTTTCGAATGTTGATCTGTTCCCCGGGTTCGATCTCCCGCTCGAGAATGGCCTGGCGCAAGGTTTCCCGAACCATTTTCTGTAGCGACTGTTTTTGAATAGGCTGACTCAAGATCATGCGGACTGTCCTGTGGTCACGGGGTGGACGGATGAGGGGTACCGTTTGCTAAAATTCAACCCGCGCTGAAGCCGTGTGCCGGGCGGCCGACAACCGGGCCCGGGTGCTGAGGGCCCCAGGCTACCGAGCGAAACATAGTAGAAGCAAATTGTGAAATATGATATATCATATATTTTATTAAAAACAAGAAAAAAATAGAGAACAGGGGGTACTTTTCATGAAGATCGGTTTTATTGGTTTGGGGATCATGGGCAAACCCATGGCCCACAATCTGCTGAAAGCCGGATATGCCCTGGTGGTCTACAACCGCAGCCGGGGGCCGGTCCTGGAACTGACGGCCGCCGGGGCCCGGGAGGCGGGCTCCCCCCGGGAGGTGGCGGAACACTGCGGAATCGTGGTCACCATGCTGCCGGATTCTCCCCAGGTGGAAGAAGTGGCGCTGGGGAAAAACGGCCTCCTGGAAGCGGAACTCCCGCCGGGTTTTATCCTGGTCGACATGAGTTCCATCGCCCCACTGGTGGCCCGGAAAGTTGAACAGGCGCTGTCCGCCAAGGGGGGGGACATGTTGGATGCGCCGGTCTCGGGAGGGCAACCCGGGGCGATCGCCGGCACGTTGGCCATCATGGTTGGCGGGAAACCCGAAATTTTCGAAAAAGTCAAACCCCTGTTCGCGGTGCTGGGCAACGGTGGCACCCTGGTCGGGCCCATCGGGGCCGGCAACATCACCAAGCTGGTCAACCAGATTATCGTGGCCCTTAACATCGCGGCCCTTTCGGAGGCCTTCGTGCTGGGGAAAAAGGCCGGGGTCAACCCGCGGCTGATTTTCGAGGCGATCCGGGGCGGACTGGCCGGCAGCCAGGCCTTGAACGCCAAAATGCCGCTGATGCTGGAGCGGAAGTTTGATCCCGGATTCCGCATCAACCTGCATATCAAGGACCTGAACAACGCCCTGTCGACCGGCCATGACCTCGGCGCTCCGCTGCCGCTGACCAGCCAGGTCATGGAAATCATGCAGGCCCTCAAGGTGGCCGGCGAGGCCGGAAACGACCATTCCGGCTTGGTCCGCTTTTTCGAACGGCTGGCAGCCGTGGAAGTCACGGAGCAGGACGGATCACCCCAAAAACCGTAAAAAGGAAAAAACACCATGGCCCAGAAAAAAATGATTCAGGATTTCAGTGAACGGAAACAAAAAAATGAAAAAATCACCTTTGTGACGGCCTACGACTTTCCTACGGCCCAATTTGCGGAAACCGCCGGGCTGGACATGATCCTGGTGGGCGATTCCCTGGGCATGTGCGTCTATGGCTATTCCGGGACCATCCCGGTCACCATGGAGCAGATGATCGTCCATGCCGAAGCGGTGCGCCGCGGCGCCCCCCGGACCTTCGTAATCGGCGATATGCCTTTCATGAGCTACCAGAGTTCGGTGGAAAAGGCCGTGGAGAATGCCGGCCGATTCTTGAAGGAAGCCGGTTGTGACGCCATCAAGCTGGAGGGCGGCCAGCGGGTCGTCCCCCAAATTCGGGCGATTGTCGAGGCCGGCATCGTCGTCATGGGGCACATCGGTCTGACCCCCCAGAGTTCGGGTCAATTGGGCGGCCACCGGGCCCAGGGCCGAACGGCGGAAGCGGCCCGCCAGGTAGTGGAAGATGCCCTGGCCGTTCAGGCGGCCGGGGCCCATCTGATCCTCCTGGAGGCCGTCCCCCCCGAAGTGGGCCGTTTCATCACCCGGAAACTGGCCATTCCGGCCCTGTCGATCGGGGCGGGATTGGATTGTGACGGACAACTGCTGATTGTTTCCGATCTGATCGGTCAGTTCCAGGCCTTCACACCCAAGTTCGTTAAAAAATATGCCAACGTGGCCGAAATCATTATTCAGGCTTTTCGCGAGTACGTCCGGGAGGTGAAAGAAGGGGCCTTTCCCGCGGAGGAACACTGCTACCGCATGGTGGAAGGGGAGGAAGAGAAATTCCTGGAATTAATGGCCCGCTGATTGTTAATTTTTGAAAGTTAGTGTACCGATTAAGCTCACCGTCGCAGCGGCCACCCCCGGGACGCCGATCCTTGATGCGGTTGAATGGGGGCTGGTTTGTCCCGAATTGGTGCAACGACAGTTTCCGGGGGCTTAGTAGAGGGGCAGGTTCCCGAGTTAATGCAGGGGATAGATGGTTTTTATCTCAAAACCAGCGGCAGAAAAATCACGCTGGCAGTCAGGTTCATTTCATAAACGTAGGCGCCTTCATCGATATTGCCGACAAGAGCACCATTGCCCCGGGCATTAAGGGCCACGGAAAAGGCAAAAGATAGCTTCCCATACTTGGGGGTGGTGAATCTATACCACTCTAGCCACGGCGACTGGCCTTCTTGAGCCTCAAAAATAAAAGCCGCTCCTTCGAAAACTCCCAAGCGGCGTCGTAGGAGGATCTACGGGCGGCGATCAAAGCGCTGGTCCCATCCTGGTTCACGGCCATAGCCGATCCGAAATTATCCAATGCTCCCCAAGATTTCCCAAGTCCCGTTCATATTACTACCATTACACGTCAACGCTCCCTTGAATTTTAAACTGACGGTTTCCATGACTATCCGTCCTTCAAATTGACCTCCCGTGCAGATATAATTTCCGTAATTGGCAGTTGTTTCTCCCTGAAAAAGCATGCTGAATATTCCGCAGGAGTATCCTTTAACAAGCTGAAAATTACTTATTGGCGGATATTTTTTCTGGAATTCTTGAATATCATTATACTTGGTTGCATAGCAGACTTTCCTTGTTGGACAAGGTCATCTCCTTAGCAGCGGCAGGTAAAGGCGCTGCCATTGCAGATCGAATTTCTGGACGGAGCAACCGAACCAGTCAACAGCATACAAAAAGCCCGAACGGTCCACGGCTATCCCAATGGGGACCTCAAACTGTCCGTTCATTCCCCCCAAGGAACCCCATTTCTTATTGAAAGACCCGCTGGATGAAAACTCTTGGATTCGATTGTTAAGAAGATCGGCCACGTAAATATTACCTAGCTTGTCTGCGGCTACGCCCATCGGGAAAACGAACTGCCCGTCGCCAGAACCCGAGGTGCCCCATTGAGTTATGAAAACGCCCTCAGAGGAGAATTTCTGGATCAGGTTGTTTTTACGATCGGCCACATAAACGTAGCCGAAGTCGTCAACGGTTATCGCATTGGGGTCATTAAAATGTCCGCTGCCCGCTCCCAGAGTTCCCCATTGGGTAAGATAATCCCCGTTGGAATTAAATTTCTGGACCCGGTTGTTCTCATTATCGACGACATAAATAAATCCAGAGGAATCGATGGCCAGCGCATGGGGATTGTCGAAAGAACCGGGTCCAGTCCCCAAAGAACCCCACTGGCTCAGATAAACGCCATTGGAGCTGAATTTTAGAATACGATTATTAAAGGTGTCCGCCACCAGCACATTTCCGGCGGCGTCGACGGCCACTCCATAGGGAAGATTAAATTGGTTGTTGCCATTTCCCTGGGAGCCCCATTTGGTGATAAAACTTCCGTTGGAACCGAATTTTTGGATTTGATGATTGAAGGTATCGACGACGTAGATATAACTCCCCGTCGGGTCGACGGCTACCGAGCGGGGCAAATTTAATTGGCCGTTGCTATTGGGCAGGGAACCCCATTTAGCCGAAAATGAATGATTGGCGTTAAATTTCTGCACCCGGTGGTTATAGCCATCGGTGATATAACTATTACCTGAGACATCAAATGCTAACCCTTGGGGATTCATGAAGGCACCGTCTCCAGTTCCCGCTGAACCCCATTGACCCTGGGAAATCCCGCTGGTGTTGAATTCCTGGATACGATTATTCTCTGAGTCCACTACAAATACATTACCTGAGGGATGAGCAGTGACAGTGCTTGGGGATCTAAATTGGCCTGTATTCCCTCCCCGGGATCCCCACTGGGCAAGATAATCCCCACTGGAATTGAATTTCTGCAGGCGATCGTTTAAATTATCAGCCACATAAATGTTACCGTCAGTCCCGACTGCCACACCCTTCGGAAAATTAAATTGGCCGTTACCGGTTCCCAGAGTACCCCATTGAGTCAGATATCCACCACCGGAGTCAAACTTCTGTATTCGATGGTTGGAGGCATCCGCTACATAGACGTTGCCAGCCGAATCGATGGCTATTCCACAGGGCCAATTAAACTGGCTATTTCCGTTTCCGAAAGAGCCCCATTGGAAATCATAGGACAGGTCCGGTTTGAACCTTTGAATACGACTATTGCCAGAATCGACAACATATATATTGCCTGAAGTATCAACGGCTATCCCCATGGGGAAATTGAATTGACCGTCACCGGTTCCCAGGGAACCCCATTGGCTGACATAGGCCCCATCGGCGGCATTAAAAACCTGAATTCGATGGTTTCCGCTGTCAACCACCAGGATTTTTCCCGAGATATCTACGGCTATCCCGAAGGGGATTTTGAGCTGACTGTTGCCGGGAGGAAGGGAACCCCAGCGGCTCACGAAAGACTGGGGATATATGTCCCGGGCCGTGGAAATTAACAAAAAGCAGATCAATAAGACTTCATAGACCATTTTTACAGGCGTTCCGATCGGTTTCCGCAACATTATCCCCCGAAAAAATGACGTTATCCATCGTCTTGGCGACCCAAACATCCCGTTACCTCCTGATAATAATTTGGATTTTTAAAAGAATAAGAAAGGTGTGCAAGAAATTTTGTATTTTTATTGGGAAAATAGGTGGATGTCAAGAATATTAAACTACGTTGAGGAAAAATATTACCATCTTTCGTGATAAAAAAAATACGCCAATGTGGCCGAAGTCATTATCCAGGCCGTCCAGGAGTACGTCCGGGAGGTGCAGGAGGAAAAACCCCCCACGGAGGAACACTGCTACCGCATGGGTGGAAGGGGAGGAAGAGAAATTCCTGGAATTAATGGCCCGCTGATTCTTAATTTCGGGGGCTTTCCCCATACGGCCATACCGGATCCGGGCATGCCCGCCCAAAAGAGATGATAGCACCGGATTGATCTTCTGACCTGGGAGAAATATGGAACGCTGAAAGCCGTTCAATCGAGCGGCCTTTTCTTTTGATCAGGGACCAAGGGAAAAACAAAGGGCAGAAAGGAGGATCCCTGTTTGCCGGATCCACCCAATGGACGCAGGACTAATTGTTCGGACGACTGATCGCCTCCAGCCTTGGCGGATTACAACGAATAATCAGCAGGCAGCGGTGGCAGGATGAGGGTTCTCCCCTCTTGCAGAATGCGGCCCGCTTCCTTGAGGGTCTTTAGGGCCTTGGTGATGCTGACCCGATGGGCCCCCACCAGGAAACCCAATTCTTCGTGGGTGAGTGGAAACTGGATGGAAAAACCGCGGGAACTCTTGGCGCCATGCTCCTGGGCCACTTGGGTGAGAACCTGGAAAAGCCGGTCTTCCAGGTTGGTGAGAGAAAAGCTGCCCACCCGCTCCGTCAGCCAGGCGATGCGGTTACTCAAATTCTTGATGACTTGCAGACCGATGTTGGAGTTTTCCAGGATAAGTTTTTCGAAGGTGGCCTTGTCGAAGCCACAGGTCATAGTGTCTTCCAGGCACAACGCCGTCAAGGGATAATCCGCATCTTCAATGAGCATGCTCTCTCCCAGGAAATCCCCCGCCTTGCGAATATCCAGAGTGATTTCGTTGCCCTCCGCCGTGAACTTGACCAACTTCACCCGCCCGGCTTTGAGCAGAAACATCTGGTTGGCCGGGTCCCCCTGGGAAAATACCACCTGGCCTTTCTTGTAAGACTTGCGCAAGGCCACCTGGGCCAGCGCCAACATCTCCTCGGCTTTGAGGTTCCCAAACACCCACAGGTGCCCGATACAGGTGGGGCTTGTGGAAAGGCCCGGACCGGCATGTTCATTACATATGCATCCCAGATGACTCATATGACGACACACCTGATGACAATATGACCTAGTAAGAATACCTGGGGCCTCCGAGGTACGAGATCTGCGCAGACGAGAGGCTCGCCGGAATACGCCCGGAAGCCCAAATACCCACTCATTCGAGAAAGACCAGGCAGGACTATCCCCATTTCAATTATACAATTTGTTTACCGGCTTCGGGACCCACGGATTGATCGAAAACTGCATTCACTGTGATTTTAACCACATACGTGGCTGGTGGCAGTTTCATCGGGGCCTTTTTCAGCTCCTCCGCCATCTGTTCGAATAACTCGCCGGCGGTGAGTAATTCGGCAGAGCCTTTGATCTGATAACCCTGGTGATTCTTTTCGTCAATGACGGTCACAGCCACTTTGGGGTTTTTTAAAAGGTTTTCCCGGGTCTTCCGAGAAAAAAGATCTGCGAAAACAAGATGCTCGTCATCAATGACCCGGACTGTCCCTTTCGGGGTGGCATTCGGCACGCCCTCGGGAGAAGCCGTGGCTACCCAGCCCATCTTGCCTTTCATGAACTCCTGCACTGTTTGCGGTATTTTAGCCATATTTTGTGCCCTCCGTTAACTTATTGGTTGGTGGAATTCAAAAGTTTTTTAGACTCGCCTGCCCTGGTCTTTCTCAGGTTTGTGGCATGGCCACAAACCTGGCGCACTTCAGCGGTTCGTCTCCACTCTTTTACCGATAAGCATAACAGCGGCTCGATAGCTAGGCTGTAGTTGAGGCTACAATCTAATAAAAATCTTGTATAAAAACTTTCTTTTCTCCACCGGATCGGGTTCGAGCGGTTTAGCGTCAGGCGACGGTTGCCCGCTTGACTGGGTCGGAAAATTTAAAACCATCGGGCTTCCCAAACGGGTCCGGGGGATTGTCACAAACGGATTACTTGTCCGGCGGCCCGCCCGCCTCCCGGATGGCCCAAAATACCTTTTCCGGGTCGGCCGGCAGCGAACGGACCCGTCCCCCGCAGGCATTGGCGATGGCATTCAGAATGGCCGGGGTGGCCGGGATATTGGGCATCTCGCCGATCCCCTTGGCCCCGTAGGGCCCGTGGGCGTTCGGCATTTCCAGAATGATGGACTTGATGGGGGGAACATCCAGGATCGTCGGGATCAGGTAGTTCTGCAGGCTGAGATTCTGCGGGACCCCGTCTTTCAGCACCAACTCCTCCATCAGGGCGTAACCCAGGCCCATGGCCACCCCGCCCTCGATCTGGCCTTCCACGGCCCGGGGATTGATGGCCTTGCCCACGTCGAAGGCGGCCACGTAGCCGGTCACCTCCACCTCCCCCGTTTCCACATCCACCACGACTTCGGCCATGTGGGTGGAGTAGGTATAAACAAAGTAGGGATTGCCCTGGCCGGTTTCCGGATCCAGGGTGGCCGGCGGCGGTGTCCACCAGCCCTGGCCGATGAGGCGTTTCCCCCGGGACATGGCCCGGGCCGCCGCCTCCCGGAACAGCAGGACCCGCTCGGGATGCTCCCGGTCGCAAATCCGCCCTTCCCGGGCCTCCAGCCGGCCGGCGGGGACCAGCAGCATTTCCGCGGCCGTCTCCAGGATCGCTTCCTTGACTTGCCGGGCCGCCTGGATGATGGCGTTGCCCATCAGGGTCGTGGAGCGGCTGCCTACCGTGGGCCCGGATTCCGGGACGATATGGGTGTCCGGCTGGACCAGACGCACCTGATCCACACCAATACCGAGTTCCTCGGCGCAGATCTGGGGCAAAACCGTGTACGACCCCTGCCCCATCTCGGTGATCCCGGTAAAAAGCAGGGCCGAGCCGTCTTCATGGACGTAGACATTGGCCCCGCAGCCGTCGCCGGCCGTGCCGATGCTCGTCCGGTACCAGCCCATCCCCACGCCGACCCCCCGCCGTTTGGTCTTTTCGGCATCGATATAGCCGGTTTCCCGGGAACGCTTTTCCCAGTCGAATTCCCGGGCGCAGGCCTCCAGGGTCTCCTGCAGCCCGACGCTCTGGTCCAGGATCTGACCCGTGGCCGTGGCCGAGCCGAGTTTAAAGCCGTTTTTGCGCCGGATTTCCAGAGGGTCCAACCCCAATTCCAGGGCCAGTTCGTCCATGATCTGCTCGTGGGCGATGTGGACCTGGGGGGCGCCGAAGCCCCGCATGGCCCCACCGTAGGGATGGTTGGTGTAGCAGAGGTAGGCGTCCACGCTCACGTGAGGGATCTCGTAGGGGCCGGGCATCATGATCATGGAGTGGATATGGGACCCACCGGCCGGAGGGATCACCGGCCCCAGGCTGGCGTAAGCCCCCTGCTCATCGTAAATGACCCCGGCAAAGGCCGTCAGGGTCCCGTCCCGCCGGGCCCCCAGCTTGATCGTCATGACCATCGGGTGCCGCTTGCAGGTTTGAATGGTTACCTCTTCCCGCTCCAGGGCCAGCCGCACCGGCCGCCCCGTATGCCGGGCCAGTACTGCCGCCCGGCAGCCGATGTCGATGGGGGAATCCTCCTTGCCGCCGAAGCCTCCGCCCATGGGCACCTGGCGGACGCGCACCTGGCTGATCGGCATCCCCAGGACGGCGGCCAGGTTGCGGCGCGTCGTGAAGGGCGCCTGCATGGGGCCTTCCACCAGCATGGTCCCATCGACCTGGGGTACGGCCATGGTCACATCCGGCTCGATATAGGCGTGTTCCAGGAAGGGAACCTGGTAGGTCCGTTCGAGGATGACCTCCGCCTCTTTCCAGCCCTGTTCCAGATCCCCTTTACGGAGCTTGTTGAAGGAGAGCAGATTTCCCTTTTCGTGGATCTTCGGGGCGTCTTCCTTCAGGGCCTCCCGGGGATCCAGCACGGCCGGAAGGATTTCATATTCCACCTCGATGAGTTCCAGGGCCTGCTGGGCGATCTTTTCCGTTTCCGCCGCCACCAGGGCCACCGCGTCCCCCACGTAGCGGACCTTTTCGTTGCAGATCACCGGCTGGTCGGGGATGATGGCCCCGAAACCATTTCTCCCGGGCACGTCCCGGGCAGTCAGGACCGCCGCCACCCCGGGCAGCGCCTGCGCTTTTCCGGTGCGGATCGCCCGGATCAAGGCGTGGGGGTGAGGGCTGCGCAGGATTTTCCCGTGGAGAAACCCTTCCTGCCCGTAATCCGCTCCGTATTTCAGTTTCCCGGTGACCTTGAGCCGGGCATCGGTCCGCTGGACGGATTGGCCGACCACCGCCAGTTCCGCCGGCACGGTCTGGAGGAGCTGTTGAAAATCAAACTTTTCCTTGGTCAGAATCCGGACATCCTTCCGGCCTTCGTCTTGATTGCGCATGTCTCTACCTATCCCTTCCAGGAATGGACCATCGCTTATTCCGCCCTGCCGGCGGCGGCTTGAACCGCCAGGACGATCTTCTGATAGCCGGTGCAGCGGCAGAGGACCCCGGAAAGGGCCCGGCGAATTTCCTCTTCTCCCGGCTTCGGGTTAACCTGCAGCAGGGCCTTGGCGTTCAGGATCATCCCGGGGGTGCAAAAACCGCACTGCACGGCCCCGGCTTCGATGAAGGCCTGCTGGACCGGGTCCAGGGAACCGTCAGGCCGGGTCAACCCCTCGATGGTCAGCACCGACCGGCCTTGAACCTTCAGGGCCGGCAGGATACAGGAATTCACGGGCGCACCGTCCAACAGGACCGTGCAG
>JACRCK010000015.1 GCA_016219065.1 Deltaproteobacteria bacterium | reverse complement strand
GACCTCGTCCTGGTCGGCCTGATCGGGCTCGAAGACCCCCCCCGGCCTGAAGTGCCCGAGGCCATCCGGAAATGCCACGAGGCCGGCATCAAGGTCATCATGATCACCGGGGATGGCAGTCGGACCGCCGTGGCCATTGCCCGGGAGATCGGCCTGGTGAGCGGAGAACCGGTGGTCATCGCAGGACCGGAGTTCCTGAAGATGGATGATGGGGAATTACGAAAAAAACTCTCCGCCCGGGAGGTCATCTTCGCGCGCATGACCCCCAAACACAAGATGCGGGTTGTTTCCGTGCTGCAGGAAGCCGGAGACCGCGTCGCTGTGACCGGTGACGGCGTTAATGACGCTCCGGCTCTCAAAAAGGCCGATATCGGCATCGCCATGGGGATCTCTGGCACGGATGTGGCCAAAGAGGCTGCCGACATGATCCTGCTGGATGATAACTTCGCCACCATCGTCAATGCGGTGGAGGAAGGCCGGGCGGTCTACGCGAATATCCGGAAGTTCATCACCTATATCTTTGCCTCGAATATACCGGAGGCCGTACCCTATCTGGCCTATATTCTGCTGCAGATCCCCCTGCCGCTGACGATCCTGCAGATCCTGGCCGTTGACCTCGGCACGGATATGCTCCCGGCCCTCGCCCTCGGCACGGAAAAGCCGACGCCGGCGGTCATGAAGCAGCCCCCCAGAAGCCGGACGGAAAAGCTCGTCGATTTTTCGGTCATTTCCCGGGCCTATCTCTTCCTCGGCCCCATCGAAGCAGCGGCCTGCATGTTCGGCTTCTTTCTGGTGCTGGTTGGCGGGGGTTGGACCTGGGGAACCCTACTGCCGCCGGATCAGGTGCTCTATCGGCAGGCCACCACCGCCTGCCTGACGGCGATCATCATCACCCAGATGGGAAATGTCTTTGCCTGTCGATCGTCGAAGGAATCCGTCCTGGAGCTGGGACTCTTTACGAACCCGTTGATCTTCACCGGCATCGGCTTTGAATTCCTGCTCCAGCTCTTCATCGTCTATCACCCCTGGGGGAACCGGATTTTCTCGACGGCCCCCCTCCCCGGATCGGTCTGGCTGGTTCTTTTGCCTTTTGGCTTCCTGCTCTTTTTCGCAGAGGAAATCAGGAAAAAATTGGTTCGGCGCCGGAGATGAAATAGAGGTCAAACCATGCCGGTAATCACCTTGAGCACAGACTTTGGGCGGGACGATCCCTACGTGGGGATCATGAAAGGGGTCATCCTGGGGATCAACCCCCGAGCCACCCTGGTGGACATCACCCACGGCTTTTCCCCGGACCGGCTCCAGGAGGCCGCCTGGAAGCTGAGCACCATCATCGATTATTTTCCCAAAGGGACCATCCATTTAGCCGTCGTGGATCCCGGCGTGGGCGGCGCCCGCCGGCCGATCACGGTTAAAACGAAAACCCACTGCTGGGTCGGCCCCGACAACGGGCTTTTCAGCCAAATCCTGCGGGCCGAACCGAGGGCCCAGGTTTTTCACCTGACCAATGACCGCTACTTTCTGAAACCGGTTTCCGCCACCTTTCACGGGCGTGATATTTTCGCCCCCGTCGCCGCCCACCTCAGCCGCGGTCTTTCCCTGCCGGCCCTGGGAAAGCGGATTTCCGATCCCGTCCTGCTGGACCTGCCAGAACCTTTATTTGAAAAGAAGGCCCTCCGGGGGCAGGTGCTCTATGCTGACCGCTTCGGCAATCTCATCACCAACCTGAGCCGGGAGCTCCTCGAGCAGTACTTCCCAGGAAAGAAAATTACCGTCCGGATCGGGCGCCGGGTTATTCAGGGAATCCAAGAGAATTACGCCCAGGCCGAACCCGGCCGCCTCCTGGCCCTTTTCGGCAGCAGCGGCTTCCTGGAAATCGCCTGTAACCTGGGCAGCGCGGCAGAGCTGCTGGGTTATAATCCCAGGAAATTTTCAGCGGTTCGGCTTGACAACCATTAATATCTCTTGACGATAATGTCTTGGCAAGATCACATGTCCATGTGATCAAATCCTTCAAATGCCAGGAGATGAAACTATGACCAAACGTGATTTCCCCCCCATCCACCCCGGCGAAATCCTGTTGACCGAATTTTTAAAGCCCTTGGGTGTAAGCCAGTATCGTTTAGCCAAAGCTATTGGCGTGACCCCACGCCGCATCAATGAGATCATTCATGGACGGCGCGCCATAACGGCCGATACGGCCCTCCGCCTGGGGCGTTTTTTTGCCATGGAAGCTGAATTTTGGCTCAATCTACAAACGCATTATGATATGGAAATGACGCTGGAAACTCTGAACGATCGCCTGGATAAGGAAGTGCACCCGCTTTCCAATGCCGCCATTACTCTTCCCACATAGGGGGATAAAAATCCTATTTAAAAATTATAAAATCTTGTATAATTCAGGGAATACCTGACTTAGAATCATTATAATAAAGGAAACTTTCTTCCAGTTTCATCGCTCCACCTTAAGGAGGCCGAAGTATGGAGGAATTACGGAAACCCCATTTCTCAGAAGAGAAACGGGTTTTTTTTATTCTTCAATCGTGGAAAGGCCGCCCACGGAGGAAGCGGATCTGTCCCACCCTATCTATCCTACCGTCTGAACCGGTGATCCCATGACCACGGAAAAGCCGAAAACCAGACTCGCCGCCATCCTGATGGCCGATGTGCAGGGGTTCAGCCGCCTGATGGGGGAGGACGAGGCCTGGGCCGACCAGACCCTTCGAGCTTACCGGGAGGTTCTGACCACCCATATTCTGGAATACAAAGGGCGGATCGTCGAGGCCGTGGGAGACAAACTGCTGGCCGAGTTTTTCAACGCCGTGGAGGCCGTGCAGGCCGCCGTGGCAAATCAGAAGGAACTGAAAATCCGCAACGCCCAATCGCCGGAAAACCGGCGGATGGCATTTCGAATCGGGATCAACCTCGGGGATGTGACTGACGAGATGGAAAAGATTTCCGGGGACGGCGTCCAAGTCGCGGCAAAGGTGGAGAGCATATCCACTGAGGAATCCATCACTACGTTAAAAAAGGCGTTAAAGATTACCCCCAATTACCAGCGGGCCCATATCCTGCTGGCGGCGAACTATGGCTCCCTGAATCGGGATGCAGAGGCGGCAACCGCCGCCAAAGAAATAATGCGGATCAATCCCCGCTTCACAATGGAAACCCACGCTAAAACGCTCACCTACAAAAACAAAGAAGACCTGGAACGGGAGGTCGCCGCTTTACGCAGAGCGGGGCTGAAGTGAGGACGGATCAGTGAGCGTGCAGGGAAAAACTCAAGACCGGCAAAAGTTTCGTAGAAATAAAATAAAAAATAATTTATGCTCCAAGGATAAAGGAGATGCAGCCATGGCGAGAAGAAAAGTTGCGGTTGGAACTCTTATTGCGTTGATCGTCCTGTCTTTGGGGCTCCCCGCCTATGCCCAGAAAGAGGCTGCCGCCCCCCCCAAAGCGAAAAAAATAAGGGTTTACAATTTCTCGGCGAGCAAATTCGGTTTTCGGGTCATCAAGGCCACCATGAAGATTGAAGAGCAAGCCGGCCAGGACAACAAGACGCTATTACTGACCAAGGTGAGCTTCTTTGCGAATTCCCCTTCCTGGGAAACATTTTTTCGCTTTAACAACCATTTCACTTCCCTCGTGGAGACCGGGACCGGCATTCCCCAGCGCTATACGAAGATCATCGATCAGGACGGGCTCTTTGTAAAATCCAAGCATTATACCCAGACCCTGACCTTCGATATCCCCCAACATAAAGTGATCGTGGAGCACAGTGACGTTAAAGAGAAGCAGGTGGTCAATCTTCCTCCGGAAACCTATGACCCGCTGGCCATGTTTGCCCGGTATTACCTGAAAGAAGGGCCTCTTCCGGAAGAAGATTTCAAAATGTCCATCTATGATGGCATCAAGTTCAGACAAATGCTTTTCCGCCATAAGCGGGAACAAGTGGATTCCAAACTGCTGGGAAAGGTAAACACGACGGTATTGGAATCGAATACCCCTTTCTCAACTTTCGGCGACAAGGATGGGACCATACGGATCTGGTACACCCGGGATGAGCGAAAAATTCCCCTGGGTATTGAACTGGAGCTTCCGGTGGGGACGATCAAGTTCGAGCTGGAATCGATTGAGGATAAATAAGCGCGGTTAGTACGAAAATAAAAACTGTTGCTGGTTACCAGTTAAAAAACGTGGCCCCTTTGGCTTTTGGCAGTCAGGCCGGACTCGATAAGCCTGCCCCGGTCCCGCTATAAGAGCGGGATAAGCCGGGGGCATCCAGGGTCTGTCGAAGCTTATACCTGGCTGGATTCCGGATCTCCCTACGGTCGTCCGGAATGACGAAGCTTGGCGGGTGATCTTCAGGAAAATCGGCCGCAAGGCTTTACTACCCTCCCTTATGGTCTGTTTTTTTCTTCCCTCTGCCCTCTTTCATCTTTCCTTTTAATGCCTCCCGGATGCTTCGCGTAAAGGGCGGCTTCAGCACCCCCCGCTCGGTGATGATGCCGGTGATATAGGAGGCGGGGGTCACGTCAAAGGCGGGGTTCAACACGGAGATGCCGGCCGGGGCGATACACTGCCCGGCCCAGTGGGTCACTTCTGTTTCGTCCCGTTCTTCGATGGGGATGGCCTCGCCGGTCTTTAAGCGGGGATCGATGGTGGAGCAGGGCGCGGCCACATAAAAGGGGATCCCGTGGGTTTTAGCCAGGACCGCCACCGAGTAGGTCCCGATCTTGTTGGCCGTATCGCCGTTGGCGGCGATGCGGTCCGCGCCCACGATCACTTTGTCGATCAGGCCTTTTTTCATGAAATAGCCGGCCATGCTGTCGGTGATCAACGTGACCGGGATGCGGTCCCGGGTCAGCTCCCAGGCGGTCAGACGGGTCCCCTGCAGAAAAGGCCGGGTTTCGTCGGCGAAGACCCGGATCTTTTTTCCGGCCGACCGGGCGGCCCGGATCACTCCCAGGGCGGTCCCATACCCGCCGGTGGCCAGGGCCCCCGCGTTGCAGTGGGTCAGGATCGTGTCCCCGTCCCGGATCACCTCCTGCCCGGCCCGGCCCAGGGCCCGGTTCACCGCCACGTCCTCGGCCAGCATCCGCCGGGCCTCCCGGATCAGCAGGTTTTTAATCGGACCAACCCCGCGGCCCGCGGCCTGTTCCGCTTTGGCCAGCAGCCCTTCCAGGGCCCAGGCCAGGTTGACCGCCGTAGGCCGGGCGGTCCCGATTTCCCTACAGATCTCCTGAAAACGGCGCCGGAATTCCTCGGGATCTTTCGTGGGAATGCCCTGCGCCCCCAGGGCCGCCCCCAAGGCCGCCGCCAGGCCGATGGCCGGAGCCCCGCGGATGACCATGGTTTTAATGGCTTCGATGACCTGCCGATAATCGGAACAGACGACGTAGATCTCTTCCCAGGGCAGCTTGCGCTGGTCGATCATGACGACCTGGTTGTCCTGCCAGGCGATGGTTCTGATCATGGGCTAAACTCCTTCGGATCCCAGTTTCTGTTTGAGCAGTTCGTTCACCATCTTGGGATTGGCCTGGCCCCGGGTCCGTTTCATGACCTCCCCCACAAAGAAACCGAAGACCTTGACCTTGCCGCCCCGGTACGCCGCCACCTGGTCCGGATAGGCGGACAGCACTTCCTCGATCACCGCCCCGATGGCCCCGGAATCGGTCACCTGCACCAGGCCCCGGCGGTCAATAATGGTCTGGGGATCCTCCCCGGTCCGGTACATCTCCTCAAAAACCGCTTTGGCGATCTTACCGCTGATCACCCCCGACTGGATCAGGTCCAGCAGCGCGGCCAACTGGCCCGGCGGCACGGGGCAGGCCTCGATCTCCCGCTCGTCCCGCTTCAACTCCCGCATTAATTCCACCATGATCCAGTTGGCGACGATTTTGGGCTGGGGATGACGCCGGGCGGTGGCTTCAAAATAATCAGCCAAATCTTTGGCTGAGGTCAGGGCCTCGGCATCATTCTCCGCCAGGCCGTATTGACTTCCAAAACGTTTTCTCCGGGCCTCCGGCAGTTCCGGCAGGTTACGGCGGATTTCTTCGATCCACTCCGCCGCTACGACAATGGGCACCAGGTCCGGATCGGGGAAATAACGGTAGTCATGGGCCTCTTCCTTGCCCCGCATGGTCTGGGTGGTGCCCCGGGCCGCATCCCAGAGCCGGGTTTCCTGGACCAGCCGGCCGCCGTCCTCCAGGACCGCCTGCTGGCGGCGGATCTCGAATTCCAGGGCCTTTTCCACGTGCCGGAAGGAGTTCATGTTCTTCAGCTCGATCTTGGTTCCCAGCCGGGTTTCTCCCCGGGGCCGCAGGGAGATATTGGCGTCGCAGCGAAAGCTGCCCTGCTCCATGTTCCCGTCACAAATCCCCAAATAACGGAGGATCTCCCGCAGCCGGCGGAGGTATTCCCCCGCCTCTTCCGAGGTCCGCAGGTCCGGTTCGCTGACGATTTCCATCAGGGGCACCCCGGTCCGGTTATAATCCACGTAACTCACGGGCTGGGTTTCGTCATGGATCAGCTTGCCGGCATCTTCCTCCATGTGGATTCGGGTCAGCCCCACCCGTTTGACCGTCCCCCCGGTGTTGATTTCAACGAAACCGGCTTCGGCCAGGGGCAGTTCGTATTGGGATATCTGGTAGTTCTTAGGCAGGTCCGGATAAAAATAATTTTTTCGGGCGAAAAGGCTGACCGGGGCGATCCGGCAACCGGTGGCCAGGGCCATCCGCAGGGTGTATTCCACCACCTTTTTATTCAGCACCGGCAGGGAGCCGGGTAGCCCCAGGCAAACCGGGCAGGTGTGGGTATTGGGTTCAGCGCCGAACCGGGTGGTACAGCCGCAGAAAATTTTGCTGTCGGTCGACAACTGGGCATGCACTTCCAGACCGATCACCGTTTCCCATTCCGGCATAAAGACTCCTTGGCGGTTTAAAAAGAAACTTCTACCACACCAATAATTAACAATTAATTATTAATTATTAAAATCAATCAGTTGATTATTTTACCTTATTAATGAAAATCGGTCAAGAGCCAGCGGGAGCAGGCAAGCCCTCCAGATCGGACGGGGTATTGATATTGAAGAAGGAAATCAGCTCCGGGTCCACCTGTCGCAACCGGGCTTCAGGGATTTTCTTCATCCGGACCCCGGAGAAAAAGGCGGAGACCTTGCACCGCTGTTGGGCCAGTTGCCGGGCCATGACCGGCAGGCAGCGCCGGGAATAGATAGCCGCCAGGGGCTGATAACCCGCCGCCGTGACCGGGACGACCACGTCCCAGCCGGGTTCCAGATTTTCCAGGATCAGTTCCACCATCTCCTTTTTCAAATACGGCATGTCCCCGCCGATCACGAAGGCATGGGACGTCGGGGCGTGGAACAGTCCCGAATAGATTCCGGTCAACGAACTGCGCAGATCGAGCAGGTCGGTGACGATCATCTCCTCCCGGAGGAGGTACTCCCGCGGCTGATTGGTAACGACGATCACCGGCTTAAAGAAAGATTTCAGCAGGTCGGCAAGCCGGTCCAGACTCGTCCGGCCTTCGACGGTGATCAGGGCTTTGTTGCGGCCTTCCAGCCGGGTGCCCCGGCCGCCGGCCAGGATGATCCCCGCACAGGCCGGTTTTTTCAAAGCGTTTTCCGTTTCATTCCAGATCGTACCGTTTGATTTTGTTCAGCAGACCCCGCCGGCTCAGACCCAATTTCTGGGCCGCCCGGGTCCGGTTGCCGCGATTCTCCTGCAAGGCCTGAACGATCATGGCCTTCTCCAATTGTCCGGTCTGATCCTGCAAACAGCCGTTTTTCGCCGGCGTCGGACCGGCTCCGGCCTTCCGAACGGCCTCGGACAAATGTCGGGGTTCGATTTCCTCCGTCGGCCCCGCCAGGGTCATGGCCCGCACGATCTCGTTTTCGAGTTCCCGGACGTTTCCCGGAAAGGGGTACTGCTCCAGCAGGCTCAGGGCGTCCCCTCGGCAGAGGCACTGTTTTTCCAGACGGGGATTGTATTTTTTCAAAAAATGATCCACCAGCAGGGGGACATCGCCCGTCCGCTGCCGCAGGGGCGGCAGTGGAATGGGGAAAGTCTGGATCCGGTAATAGAGATCTTCCCGAAATTTCCCCGCCTTGATTTCTTCCTGCAGATCCCGGTTGGTGGCCGCGATGACCCGGACATCCACCCGCTGGGGATGCACCTCCCCGAGCCTCCGGATTTCCCCTTCCTGCAGCACCCGCAGCAAGCGGACCTGCAGCGACGGTGGCGTATCCCCCACTTCATCCAAAAAAATGGTCCCGCCGTGGGCCACTTCGAAAAGCCCCTTCTTGTCGGCCACCGCCCCGGTAAAGGCCCCTTTTTTATGACCGAAGAGCTCGCTCTCCAGGAGGCTTTCCGGGAGGGCGCCACAGTTCTGGACCACAAAGGGTTTGCCTTTCCGGGCGCCGTTGTAATGAATGGAACGGGCCACCAGCTCTTTGCCCGTACCGGTTTCCCCCAGGATCAAAACGGTGACCGGGCTTTCAATGGCCTTCTCCATCAGGTAAAAAGTATCCCGGATGGCCGGGCTCCGGCCGACGATCTGCTCGAAGGCGTATTTGCCCTGGATTTCCTGGCGCAGCCAACGGTTCTCCTCCCGGGTCTTTTTAAGCTTGGCTTCCGTGGAAGCCAGTTCTTCGTAGGTCCGGCGCAGGCGGAGCATGGAGCGGATGCGGGCCAGCAACTCAAAAGATTGAAAGGGCTTGGTGATGTAATCATCCGCTCCGGCATCCAGACCGCGCACCCGTTCCTCCACTTCCGTCAGGGCTGTCACCATGATCACCGGAATGAACCGGGATTGCCGACCGGCTTTGATCCGGCGGACCACTTCGATGCCGTCCATGCGGGGCAGCCGGATGTCCAGCAGCACCAGCGCGGGATGATTTTCCTGGAGGGCCGCCAACGCCGACTCCCCGTCTTCCACCCAGGTAACGGCATAACCCTGCTCCGCCAGTTCCTGTTTTAGAAAGTCAGCCTCCAGGGCGTTGTCTTCCACCAATAACAGTTGAGGGGCCTCTTTGCCGGGCATTGCTTCCTCCATGCTAAGAAAAGGGGAATGGTCGCCATCCGCGGACCTTTGGAATCGGCCGGAGTCTCAATCCCCCTCTTCCTGGAAAGGGAATTCATCCAGCCGGTCGATGGCGCCTCTTAACTCTTCGGCACACCTCAAAATTTTATTTAAATTTTCTTCCTGTTGGGCCGGCAGGCAACCCCTGGATTTACGCAGCACCAGGCCGGCATAGCCCATCAGGCCATGCAGATGGGCCCGCAATTCGTGGGCCTCCAGGGATAAAAAGGCCCGTTGGCGCTGAATCACCCTTTGGCGCCGGTCGGCTTCCCGCAACAGCGGGCAGGACCGCCGCAATTCCTGTGGACAACATTGGGGCGGCTCTTTCTTCCCGGGCTTCATCTTGGCGGAGCGTTTAAACCATATTTTCCCACCGCCCGCAGCGATCCCCCCAGTAGATCCGTTCGTCGCGTTCGGCTTGGAAGGAAAAGATTTCACAACGATTGGTGCAGCCGTTGCATTCCATGGTGTCGAACTGATAGGCCACCTGATCGAGTTCAAACCCCCGAAAACGGGTAGCCGCCCGCTCCCGGCCGGTATCCCGAGCCAGCAGGGCCATACCGATGGCCCCCATGACCTCAAAATGGTCCGGGACGATCACCCGCAGACCCAGCGCTTCCTCGAAGGCCTTGACCATGCCCTGGTTGGCCGCCACCCCGCCCTGGAACAGAACCGGCTCCCGGATTTCCTTGCCTTTGAATAAATTGTTGAGATAGTTGCGGACCAGGGCCTGACAGAGCCCGGCGATGATATCTTCCTTGGCGTAGCCCATTTGTTGTTTGTGGATCATATCGGATTCGGCGAAGACCGTACAGCGACCGGCGATTTTGGTGGGGCGTCGGGATTTAAGGGCTAAGGGGCCGAAATCTTCGATAGGGATCCCCAGCCGGAAGGCTTGCTGATCGAGGAAAGAGCCGGTACCGGCCGCGCAGACCGTGTTCATATCAAAATCGACCACGGTCCGGTTGCGGATGATGATCCCCTTGGAATCCTGGCCGCCGATCTCCAGAATAGTCTGCACCGCGGGATGGATGTGGAGGGCGGCCAGCGCATGGGCGGTGATCTCGTTTTTAATGACGTCGGCCCCGGCCAGCAGACCGGTAATAAACCGCCCGCTCCCGGTGGTTCCGACCCCCGCCACCGTCCAGGAGGCGGGGAGTCCTTGCCGCAAGGCTTTCAAGCCCTCCTGGACTGCCTGGACCGGTTGGCCCCGGGTGCGCAGGTATCTTTTGGCCACCACGGCGCCCGAGTCGTCGATCATGACCAGGTTGGTGCTGATGGACCCGACGTCGATTCCCAGATATCCTGGCACGGTTTATCGTCCTCGGCAAAAAACCTGCAACGTTTTCAGCCCCTAGAAACAACTACGTCATAAAAAACTTCAGCGCCTCGGGGAAAATCCCCGGCCCTCCGGCCTCCAGCCCAAAGCTCGACCGGAATCAGGCGCCGCTGTGCCCGAACCCCTGGGCGCCCCGTTCGGTGTCATCCAACTCCAGGCTCAGCCGGAGGTCGACCCGGCAAACCGCCTGGATCACCAGTTGGGCCACCCGATCCCCCCGGCGAATCGTGTAGGGCTTGGGCCCCAGGTTGATCACCGGCAGCCCGATCTCTCCGCGATAATCGGAGTCGATGGTCCCCGGGCTGTTGACCAGGCCGATGCCGTGTCTCAGGGCCAACCCGCTCCGGGGACGGATCTGCCCCTCGTAGCCCTCCGGGATGGCCAGGGCCAGACCGGTGGGGATCAGGCGAATTTCACCGGGCGCCAGGGTGACCTCCCCCTCCAGGGCCGCCGGCAGGTCCAGGCCGGCAGCCCCGCTGCTCATATATCCGGGCAGGGGCAGGTCGTGGTCCCGATCCGGGAACAGACGTCTGACGCCGACGGTCACCGTTTTCACGGCCAGCGCATCCAGGGCGAGGGGAGTTCGGATTCTTGGATCGGCCCGAAGGCCACCAGGGAGAAGACCTCGGGTTGCAGGCATTGCTCGGCCAAGGCGGTCAAATCGTCCAGGGTCACCCGCTGCAGGCCGTCCATGATTTCTTCAAAGGTGAGGTGGCGGCCGAAATGAATTTCATTCTGGGCCAGTCGGGTCATCCGGTTTTCACTGTTTTCCGCACCCAGCAGGATACCGCCGCGGACGAATTCCCGGGCGGCTTCCAGCTCTACCGGCGTCAGGCCTCCCCGCTTGATCTTAATCAGTTCCTCTCCGATGACCTCCAGGGTCTCCGCCAAGGTTTCCCGGGCCACCGCCGTGTAAATCCCCCAGAGCCCCGTATCTTCAAAGGAAGACAGGTACGAATAGATGGTGTAGGCCAGTCCCCGTTTTTCCCGGACCTCCTGAAAAAGACGGGAGCTCATGTTGCCTCCCACCACGGTGTTCAATAGGGTGGCGGCGTAACGGGCTTCATCCGCAGCGGCCGGGGCCCAGGTCCCCAGGGCCAGATGGACCTGTTCCAGGTCCTTGGGCACCACGCGCAGCCGGGCGCTGAGTTCGGGTTTTTGGCGGTGGCTCTTCGCCCGGGAGGGGGGCAGCTTCTCCAGGCCCGGCCGGAGCTGGGCCAGCAGGGCGTCGTGTTCCACTTTCCCGGCCGCGGTCACCACCACCTTATCCGCGCCGTAGGCCTCCTGGAGGTACTGCAGCAGGTTCTCCTGGGTGAAGGACCGGACGGTCTCGGGGGTGCCGAGAATGGGTTGGCCCAGGGAGTTTCGTCCATAGACCGTTTCCCCGTAAAGGACGTGGGTGTATTCGTCGGGGGTATCCTCGACCATGCTGATCTCCTGGAGCACCACCAGTCGCTCCCGGTCCAGTTCGACCGGTTCGAAGACCGAAGCGGTAAAAATGTCCAGCAGCAGGTCGGCCGCCAGGGGCAGATGGTCTTCCAGGACCTTGGCATGGAAACAGGTTTGCTCCTTGGAGGTGAAGGCATTGGACAGTCCGCCGATGGCGTCCAGTTCCAGGGCAATCTGCTGGGCGCTCCGGCGACGGGTCCCCTTGAAGATCATGTGCTCGATGAAATGGGATACCCCGTTGTTTTCGGGACCTTCGTCCCGGGAGCCGTTATCCACCCAGATCCCCAGGGAGGCCGAAACCAGGTGCGGAAGGGTTTCGGTGATGACCCGGCACCCGTTGTCCAAGACCGTTTTTTGGACCATCAGCCGCTTACTTCTCCGGCAGGGACTGGCCCAGGGCCGCTTTCCGGCTCAGCCGGATCTTACCCTGTTTATCCACTTCCAGAACCTTTACCAGCACCTCGTCCCCTTCCCTGAGCACATCGGTGACCTTCTTGACGTGCTGATTGTCCAGCTGGGAGATGTGGACCAGCCCTTCCGTTCCGGGCAATACCTCCACAAAGGCCCCAAAGTCCATGATCTTCTTGACCTTGCCCAGGTACAACTGGCCGATTTCCACCTCCTGGACGATTTCTTTGATCATAGCGATAGCCCGCTCCGAACTTTTGCCGTCCGGAGAAGCGATGATGACCTTGCCGGAATCCTCCACTTCGATCTTGGCTCCGGTTTCGCTGACGATGGCCCGGATCACCTTTCCGCCTGGGCCGATGACCTCGCGGATCTTTTCCGGGTTGATTACGATGGTGGTTATTTTGGGGGCGTAATCGGAAATGCTGGTCCGCGCCTGGGCGATCGTCTTATTCATCAAGCCGAGGATGGACAGGCGGGCTTCCCGGGCCTGGGCCAGGGCCCGGCTCATGATCTCCTGGGTGATGCCCTGGACTTTGATGTCCATCTGCAGGGCGGTTACCCCTTCCCCCGTACCGGCCACCTTGAAGTCCATGTCCCCGGAATGATCTTCATCACCCAGGATATCGGTCAGGATGATCACCTGGCCCTCTTCCATGATCAAACCCATGGCCACACCGGCGACGTGGTCCTTGATCGGCACCCCGGCGTCCATCAAGGACAGGCTGCCGCCGCAAATGGTGGCCATGGACGAGGAGCCGTTGGATTCCAGGACCTCCGAGACGATCCGGATG
>JACRCK010000096.1 GCA_016219065.1 Deltaproteobacteria bacterium | reverse complement strand
TATAGCTGGTGGATCCGTTCCCCCCTCGATCGTTCCTTAATGGAACGGGGCCTGGCCGGGCTCCAGGGCGAAAAAGATTTCTCGGCCTTTCAGACCAGCGGCAGTCAGGTGGCCAATACGGTGCGAACCATTTTTCAGGCGGGCCTGGCCCGATCGCCGCGAGGCTGGCTCAGAATCCGTTTTCAAGCGGATGGCTTTCTTCGCCATATGGTCCGCAATATCATGGGCGGGATCGTCCGCCTGGGCCTGGGCCGGTTGTCCCTTGAGGAATGGCGGGAGATCATCGAATCCGGCGACCGGTCACGGGCCGGTGAAATGGCCCCGGCCCAGGGGCTGTTCCTGAGGAAGGTGATTTATTAATACGAAAAGACGAACATCCAACATCGAACATTCAACATTCAACATCGAATTTAAAAACGTAGGGCGGGCATCTCGTCCGCCGACCGGTAAGGGAATTTGCTTATTGGACTTCAACGGTAGGGTTTGGGGCTTCATCCCCCAGAAAGCTGAGCGGGCTCAACCCTTCTAAGGGTAACTCGTCATTGCGAGGAGTGAAGCGACGAAGCAATCCCCAGCGTAGCTTGGGGCCTCCCGAAAGCTTATGCGGGGGATTGCTGCGCTTTGCTCGCAATGACCTACCTAGCGCAATACCATTCGATGTTGGACGTTGGATGTTCGATGTTGGATGTTCAGTTTTTTTTGTCCGGCTGGACCGTGTCCTTGACGGTTTGATAGACGCTGCGGAAGGCCTCATCAAAATTGCCCAGGGCCAGACGCCCAATTTCGATGTATTTGAGGATGATTTCCTTAGAGACCTTCAAAATCATTTCGTCTTCGGGTTTCATCGAGATCCCTCCTTCAGATTCTTGCAATGAATGCTGATAATTTTTCGCGCACGGTTAAACAACGACATTTATAAATTCGAATTTTGAATTTAAGCCCAATTCAGCTTTACAGGGCTAAGCTAAGGGTTAAAAAGGGCCCCTGCCGCTGGGAAGAAGGCGATAGCCACGGCAGAGGCCCGGCTGGTAAGAAGAACCGTTGGCAGCCCTCCTTGCTAGGAAAGATTAAACCAAAACGCGTATAAGAGCAAGTTGTTATAGATTCTTACAGCCATTGTTCTGAGAATTTGTCTCTAACAATGGCTGTAAGAATCTAAATAAAAAAACTACGTTCTCTTGGGTTCTTGTTCAGCGGTTTTTTCCAACCAAAAAATTTCAAATTTTTTTGGTTAGGTTTTCCCCGGGACGGAAAGCCTTTGCCAAGGCCGGGCTTCCATGGTAAAAAGGTAGCAAAGAATTGGAGTGCTGGAGTAATGGAGTAATGGAGTGATGGGATTAAAACAATACTCCAATACTCCAGCACTCCATTACTCCAAAAAACTTGGACGAAAACCTTCAGTCAGTCCGGATAGCCATGCCCCACTCAATTAAGATCCTTCCTGATACCCTGATCAACCAGATCGCGGCCGGTGAGGTGGTGGAAAGACCCGCCTCGGTGGTCAAGGAACTTCTGGAAAACGCCGTGGATGCCGGCGCCGAGCGGATCACCGTCGAGGTGCTTCAGGCCGGCCGGGAACAAATCCGGATCACCGACAACGGTCGGGGAATGACCCGGGAGGACCTGCTTCTGGCCGTCCGGAGGCATGCCACCAGCAAGATAGAACGGTTCGGCGATTTATACGCCTTAAAGACCATGGGTTTCCGGGGAGAGGCTCTGCCCAGCATCGGGGCTGTCAGCCGCCTCTCCCTGACCTCCGTCCTCCGGGGAGCAGTGAGCGGCTGGCGGCTGGATATCCGGGGGGGCGAACAGACCGGGATCCGGGAAGTGGCCGGGACCCCGGGGACGGTGGTCGAGGTCGCTGACCTCTTTTACAATACACCCGCCCGCCAGGCTTTTTTAAAGAGTCCGCGGGCCGAATGGCATCAGGTCCAACTGGCTTTTGAACGAGTGGCCTTGGGTTTTCCGGAAATCGAGCTGGCTTTGTTTCATAACGGCAAAGCGGTACTGCGGTTATTTCCCGATCCCGGGATGGATACGCGCTTAAAGGATCTTTGGGGAGGTGAACGAACGATCGACCTGATCCCGGTGGAGGGGGAGGAGTTGAACATCCGGGTTTCGGGATTTATTGCACCGCCCCATCGCCACGCCAATACCACGCGCTACCTGTCCTTCATCGTCAACCGGCGCTGGGTGCGCAGTCCGCTGCTCTATCCCCTGCTCCTGCGCTCTTATGAAGGGCTGCTGGCCCCGGGCCGATTCCCCGTCGCCTTCCTTCGCCTGGACGTTTCCCCGGAGCTGTTGGACGTGAATATTCACCCCACCAAGCAGGAGGTGCGCTTCAGCCAGGGGGAGTGGGTCGGCCGGGTAGTGGCCGGGGCCTTGTCGCGGGCCTTAAAGGGAAACGCCGTGCCTGCGGACCCTTTATTTTTCAGTCGTCCGAAACCAGGCCCGGCTTCCTTTACAGGTTCCTCCCGGTTGCTGATGGAACCGTCGGTACCCTACGGGAGAACCTTCCGGGAGACTTTCCCGGCCGAGGCCCTTCCGGAGCAGGGTCCCGAAGAAAAAGCCTGGATTCCGCCGGAGTCCGGGAGCACGGTACCCGTCGAACCCGGCAGCGGCGGGCCTTTTTCCCGGCTGGTCCTGATCGGCC
>JACRCK010000093.1 GCA_016219065.1 Deltaproteobacteria bacterium | reverse complement strand
GATGATCAGGTCGAAGGTCCCGGAGCGGAGCTTTTCCAGGGCTTCGGCGCCGTTTTCGGCCGGCTCAACCTCCCACCCTGAGGCCCCGAGCTGGGTTTCGAGCAGATAACGGGTCTCTTCATGATCGTCGACAATGAGTACCTTCATCTTTTCTCTCCTGGGGGACCTGGTTTTAAGACAAATATTCAGTTATTTCGGCTAAAAAGGTCTCGGGATCGATGGGTTTTTCTATATAGCCGTCGCAGCCGGCTTCCAAGCCCATTTCACGATCCCCGGCCATGGCGTAGGAGGTGATGGCCACGATAGGTATGGAAGCCGTATCCGGGGCGCCTTTTAATGTGCGGGCCACGGTATAACCGTCCATCCCCGGAAGTTGAATATCCAGCAGGATCAAAGCCGGCCGATACTGCCGGGCCAGCTCGATGCCCTGGGGTCCGTTCGGGGCCAGGAGAACGTCATACCCATTTTGCTGTAACATGAAGTTGATCAAATAACGGTTTTGCTCGTTGTCTTCAATCAGTAATATGACGGTTTTAGGCGGGCCCATAAAAAATCTTCCTCCCGTTGATTTCACGCCATCGGTTTACTCATTGTCGACCGGCAGCGTAAAGGTAAATTGGCAGCCATTGCCAGGCCCTGCGCTTTCAGCGCGGATTTCACCTCCCAGCAGTTCCACCAAACGCTTGCTGATGGAAAGGCCCAATCCCGTGCCTTCGAATTGGCGGGTCATGCCCGAGTCAATTTGCCGAAACGGCTCGAAGAGTATCTCCATATCTTCAGGTTTGATGCCGATCCCCGAGTCCGATACGCTGATCTCCAGACAATTGGTTTTCAGCTTGTCGGGCGGTTGTGCGGGCTCGGTTTTCGAAACGACTTCCCCCGGGTATAATCCGCTGGGAGATAATTGACAATCGACCTGGCGCCGGCTTATTTTAACCCGGATTTTCCCCCCCCGGGGAGTGAATTTTACGGCGTTACTCAAGAGATTGGAAATAACTTGCCCGGTCCGGCGTTGATCCCCATTGACGGGTTTTATCCCGGGCGGTATTTCCGCCTGAATCGTCACCCCGGTCTTTTGAGCCTGAGGGGACATGGTCTCGATCACCTTCAGCGCCGTTTGGCCCAAATCGAATGGTTCGCGGACGGTTTTAAGCTGGCCGGCCTCGATCTTGGATATATCCAGCACGTCGTTGATCAGGTTAAGCAGATGGCGCCCGCTGTTTTGGACCATGCGCAGTTGTTTGGTCTGTTCTGCGTTCAGGGGGCCGCCCAGCCCCTGGAGCAGGATACCGGTAAAGCCGATGATGGAATTGAGGGGGGTGCGCAGTTCATGGGACATGGTAGCCAGAAAAACCGATTTCAACCGGTCGGCCGATTCGGCCCTTTGCCGGGCCGCGTTCAGTTCCGCCGTGCGCTCGGCCACGCGCTGTTCCAGTTCGGCGGTGTACTGCTTCAAGGCTTCATTAAGTGCCGATAGCTCTGCCTCAACCCGTTTGCGTTCGGTGATGTCCTGAACCGTGCCCACCATGCGAACGGGTGTGTTGTTTTCGGCGCACTGCAGGCTGCCCCGTCCGTTGAGGGTCCGGATGTTCCCATCCGGGCGGATAATCCGAAATTCCAAATCTCCGGGATTTTTCCGGGCGATGCAGGCCCTGATCCATTCCTGCATCGCCGGTCGCGCCTCCGGATGGATCAGACCCAAAAAGGAGTAATCCGATAAAACAAAGGTTTCCGGGGAAACCCCGTAGATACGGAACGTTTCGTCCGACCAGCTTATCCGGGCCGTAGGGATCTCCCAGCTCCAACTGCCTATTTGAGCAATACGCTGTGCTTCGGATAAAAGATAATCTTTTTCCCGTAAAGCTTCTTCCGCCTGCTTCCGCTCGGAGATGTCCTCGATCTGGGTGATGAAATGTAATGGTTCCCCGGCGGCATCCTTTAGAAGGGAGGTATGGATATAGACCCAGAGAGGATCTCCATTTTTCCGTTGATATCTTTTTTCAAATGCAGCGGTTTCCGTCTGGCCGGAAATCAATTGTCGGACGACATCCTGGCCGATTTCCAGGTCTTCCAAATAAGTAATTTCATTGTAATGTCGGCCTTCGAGTTCCTCCCGGGAATAGCCGAGCATCGCGGCCAGGGTTTGGTTGGCTTTTTGAATTTTTCCGTCCAAGCCGGTCAGACACATGCCGCTGGCCGAGTACTCGAAGGCGGTCCTGAACCGTTCTTCGGTCTCCCGCATCGATTTTTCCCGAAGTTTCCGCTCCGAAATATCCTGGAAAGATCCTCTTAGTTTTACCATCCGATCCCCTTCTTTGACCGGATGACCGATGGTCCTGACCCATTTGGTATTCCCCTGGGCCGAGATCATTTCCAATTCCAGATCATATGGCTTTCCTGCTTCAATCGCCTCCCGAATGGCCCGTTCGATGGCCTGTCGATGGGGGCCATGGTAAAAGTTGAGCCCCTTTTCCAGATTGGTTTCCGCCCCTGGATCCAGGTCATGGATGCGGGCCACTTCCTCCGTCCAGGTTCCCTTTCCGGATAGGGGATCAAGTTCCCAGCCCCCAATTTTAGCGATCCGGCCGGTTTCCTGCAACAGCTCTTCCTGTTCCTTGATCTTTTTTTCGGTTTCTTTCTGCTCGGTGATATCCATGATATTGCCGAACACGCGGATTACCCGGACGTCCTTCAGTTCCGCTTGACCGATGGTGCGGACCCACTTCTTCCGGCCGTCGGCCGCGGTAAAACGCAATTCGAGGTCATAGGGCTCGCCCCGTTCAATAGCGGCCCCAAAGGCCTCCGCAATGGCGTGCTGATCCGCCGGATCATAGAACCGGATATTTTGGTCGATATCATTGGGATCATAAACATCCGGATTCATTCCGTATATCCGATAAACTTCATCGGTCCAGAAAAGTTTGCCGGCCGGCACATCATATTCCCAGCCGCCGGTCCGGGAAAGCCCTTCGGTCTGATTCAAAAGGGCCTGGTTTTTGATCAGGTTTTTTTCCATTCGGAGTCGTTCGGTAATGTCGCGGATAATGCCGATGATATGCGGCCGACCCGCCAGATCGATCAACTCGCCGGAAACAAGCCCGGTGCGAATTTCGCCTGATTTGATGCGAAAACCGGCTTCCATTTCCACCACTCGCCCCTGGGCGCGCAACTTGGATACATAGCGGTCCCTGGCGGCGGGGAGTTCCCAGAAATTTAAATCCGCCGTCGTCCGACCGATCAACTCGGAGCGCGCATATCCGGTGATCCTGGTCCCGGCTTCATTGACCTCGACGATTCGACCGTCGGCAACCGAGGTGATAATAATGGCGTCCGGACTGGCGCGAAAGGCCGCGGCAAATTTTATCTCGGATTGCCGGAGCGCTTCCTCCGCTTGGCGGCGGCGCTCTTCCTCAAGATGGAATTCCAGGGCCAAGGAGATGCTCGTAGCCAGTTCGTCGAGCAATTGAAGCGTTTCGTTATTAAAAAAATTCGGTTTTTCCGCATAGAGATTAAAGACGCCTTCCGTCCGACCCCCGACGGCCAGGGGGAAAGCGGCGGAAGCGCGGTAACCCCTGCTCAGGGCTTCGTCCCGCCAGGGTTCCATGGCCGGGTCCTGGGTTATGTCGTTGCTGATAAAATGCCGTCCTTCGCGCAAGGCCCGCGCCGTGGGGCCGTGTCCCCGGGGCTCATCGGTTAAGACAATATTTATTTTTTCTAGGTAGCCATCGCTTACCCCGGCCCGGGCGGCCACCCCCACGACCTTGGTCACCGGGTCTGCCAAACCGATCCAGGCTAGGCGAAAACGGCCGACTTCGACGGCGATTCGACAAACCGCTTCAAAAATCGTCTGGGGATTCGGCTTTTGGGCAATGATCTGATGAATCTGACTCAGCAGGGCATAGAGGCTGGTTTTTTCTCTCCCCCGGGCCGCGTCCTGTTCCCGTTCAAGAATTTCATTTTGGAGTTTTTCCAGGGCGGCGCTAAGCTCGGAGGTTCGGGCGGCGACCCGTCGCCTTAAAAGGATCCGGAAGATCAGGAAAAGAAAACCCAATCCGCTTGCCAGAAGTAGACCCCAGACGGGTTCACTGGGAAAACCCTCTCGCGTATAGCCAAGGTAAGACGTTGGGGAATCAGCCAGAGAGGCACCGGCCGACAAAAAGAGGATCCGAACCTTTCGTTTCATACGCCGCCTCAGGAATCGGGGGGACAGCCAAGGAGCTTTAATTTAGTAATTCGTTAGGCCGTGTTGGATTAAAAATTAGTATATCTTATTTATAGGGAATAAACAAATTAGCGAGCGAGGCCTTATTTTTCTTCGAGGCTTTTCACCTCAATAAAAGGAATGGCCCCGGAGGTGACCTTGGGCATGCGGCCGTCCCATTTTTCGATGGCCCGCAGAGAGGCCTCGATTTGGCGGAGCCGCACCAGTTGGGGGGTGACGTTTTCCTTCTGCAGGCGCAGGGCCTCGGCCTCGGCCTTGGCCTGGGCGATCTTTTGCTCGGCTTCGATTTTGATCCGCTCCAGATCGCGCTGGGCTTTCATGGCCAACTGCTCGGCCGTCTGCTTGGCCTCGATGGCCTGGGTGAACTGCTTGGAAAACTGAAAATTAATGATGGAGAAGTCGTCCACCTTGATATTGTAAGTGATCAGGCGCTGCTTGAGCAGTTCCCGGATCTCGTGGCGGACCGTTTCCCGCTGGGTGATCAGGGTCACGGCAGTGTAACGGGCCGTTACCGCCTTGACGACTTCCTGGACAGCCGGGTCGATGATCCTTTCCTTGAAGGCCGTTCCGATCTGCTGGTAGACCCAATTGGCCTTTTCCGGAAAGATATGATAATTCAAGGCGATGGTGGAATGGGTTTCCTGGAGGTCCTTGGAGGCGGCGGCGGCGTCGGTCTGGGATTTCTGAACCCGGACGTCGATGCGGGCGATCCGTTGCATGATGGGGACCCGGAAATGGAGGCCTTCGTTGAGGACCCGGTCCTGGACGGCCCCGAAATTGAGGACCACGCCCCGTTCGCCGGCCCCGATGATGACAAAGGGGTTGATGAACAAAAAGACGAACAAGCCGATAAAGATCCACAGGGCCGCTTTGAATTTCCCTTGAAAAAAACCTTTGATTTTTTCCTGAGCCTGGATTTTCGTCATTTCGTCCGCGCGCAGCATGGTTTTCTCCTTGACAGGACTAGATAGATGGCTTTATTGTCCCTTTTCGGCATTTTGGGGGGAAGGGTTAAACCTGGAAAAAAAATTAATAATTAATAATCAATTGTTAATTATTAATTGTTAATGATTGGAATATTTTTACATTAAGGAGAATTGCCATGGAACGAACTTGGAAAATTTTGGGTGCGGGCTGCCTCTTTCTTCTATTGTTGACCGGCGCGCGGGCCTGGGGAGACGCCTCGGTGGAAACCTTTTTCAAAACCGGAGGTTTCAAGGGTATGGGGGCGGCGGAAGGGATGACCACCCACCGTTACCAGGGGGAGAAGAAATGGGAATCCGGCAACTTGCAATTTACCGGGGCCATCCTGTCCCGTCTGGCCGGTCCCAGTGAGACCGTCACCATCACCCGGGTGGATCAGGGGGTTTATTGGAACCTGGACCCCAAAAACAAGACCTATACCGAAACGCCCATCAAGCCTCTGAAGCTGGAACCGGAAGACAAGCCGAAACGGGAAGAGAAACCGGAAAAACAAACGACCCGCATCACCAAATCGGAATTTTCCGTAAAAAAGACCGGTGCTGCAGAAACGATCAACGGCTTTTCCTGCGAAGAGTACCTGGTTACCTGGTTGTTGGAGTTTGAAGACCTGGAAACGAAGGCCAAGTCACGAAGCACGATGCAGACCAACATCTGGACTACTCCGGAGACGGCGACGATTAAAAAGGTTCAGTCGGAGGAACAGCAGTTCAACCAGGCCCTGGCAAAAAAATTGGTCAGCGATATTTCAATGGAAGATGCCCGGCAGATGGGCCTGGCTGCCATGATGTCCATGTCCCGGGCCTCCCAGGAGGACATTAAAAAAGGACTGGTGCAGGTCAAAAACGAAATGGCCAAGATCAAGGGCTACCCCATCCGGACGGTGATCTCCTGGAACGTGGAAGGGGACTCCCGGGAGGGCGGGGCCCGTAAAGAAGCCCGGGAAGAGCCGACCGATATCTCGAGCGGGGTAGGAGGGATCCTCAGCGGGCTGCTGGGCAAGGCGGTTCAGAAAAAGGTGGAGGAGAAGGCCGCCGGCGGCCAGGGGGCCCCTTTCTTTTCCAGCACCACCGAAGTCAAGTCGTTGAATGCCGACGGAGTTCCGGCGGCAAATTTTGAAATCCCGGCCGGCTATGTGAAAAAATAACCCGGAAGCGGGGATCAATAACTCAGCTTAAGAGGGATCATGACCTTGACCGGCTCAGCGATCCCGTAAATCTGTTGATATTTCTCCAGATGCCCCAGGATGGAGCGGGTAATCTCGTAGCCCTTGGAGATCAGCTTGCGGCTGCGGTCTTTGGTAAATATATCCTCGGCCACGATCATTTTTTCTTTTAATTCATCCATCGACAAGGCCTGGAAATCGAAGCGGGCCTCCATCCCCAGTATCAACTCAAAGGCCCCCAGCAGAAACGGGTCGTAAGCATCCAGATTTTTTTTCAATTGGACCAGCGCCTGGCCCCGGGTCAAGCCCCGGACCACATAATCGTCAAAATCCAGGACCAGCCGCAGTATCCGCGCACCCAAAGGAATTTCTTCACCTTGGCGCGTGTCCAGGGGTATCCCCGATCCGTCGTAACCTTTGGCTTGGTAGAGCACGCTGTCGGCGATGTTCTCCAAACGGGGAATTTGATGGATCACACTGAAGGCGATGCTGGGATGCATCTGAAAAATCTGCTTTTCTTCGCCGCTTAAAGGTTCTCCCGCCAAGGCTTTCTCCAATGTCGCCGGAGGCAGCAAAATGCAGCCGATCTGGGAAAGCATGGCGGCGGTCTCCAGTTCCCATAGTTCTTCCGGCCGATCCTTTTCGATTTTTTCGGCCAATTCCCGCACGTAGCGGATGACGCGCGTTCCTCGGCCCAGGGCTTCGGGATTCAAAAGGGAGAGGATCTCGGTCAAAGCCTGGATGGAGCCCTTCAGCGTTTTGTCCAACAACTCCCGTTCCGCGGTGATCAATTGATACTGCCGGATCCCGTCCTGAAGCGCTCGCAGCAAGGTTTCGGTCGGGCAGGGTTTGGTCAGGAAACGAAAGATGTTGCCTTCGTTGACGGCCTCGATGGCGGTCTGGATTTCGGCGAAACCGGTGAGCATGATGCGCACCGTGTCCGGAGCCAGGGCCCGAGCCTGGGTCAAAAACTGGATCCCGTCCATGATCGGCATGCGGAAATCGGAGACCACCACCTCGAAAGGGCCTTTATGCTGCAGGGCGGCCAAGCCTTCGTGGCCGTCGGCGGCCGTTTCCAAAAGGAACCGGCCGCGCAGCAGGCGCCGGTAGCCTTCCAGGATATTGGGATCGTCATCAACAAATAGAATGCGTCCGTCCATGGTCTTATCCCTCCAGGGGTAATTGAATGAGAAAGGCCGTCCCCCGGCCCGGTTCCGTTTCGAAAGAAATATTCCCCTGGTGCTTGTCAACCACGGCCGTATGGCAGATGGCCAGGCCCTGACCGGTCCCTTTCCCCACCTCCTTGGTGGTAAAGAAGGGGTCGAATATCTTGGAGCGGATGGCTTCCGGGATGCCGGTTCCGGTGTCCCGGACCTCCACCTCGATCCAGGGGCCGTTGCGCCGGGTGACGATGGTGATCTGGCCTTTGGTGCCGGGATGGTCCCCGACCACCGCCGCGACCGCCTGGGCAGCGTTGACGATCAGGTTGAGTATGACCTGATTGAAGTCGCCGGGGATGCAGGGGACCAGACGCAGGACGGGGTCCAGATCGAGTTTCGCCTCGGCTACATATTTCCATTCGCTACGGCTGACGGTCAGCGTATTCTTGATGGCTTGGTTGATATCCACCAGGGTCTTCTCCTTCGATCCCGGGTGGGCGAAGGCCTTGATGGACTTGACGATGGTGCTGACCCTTTCCACCCCTTCCAGTGTCTGATCCGCAGCCCGGGGAATTTCTTCCAAGAGGTATCCGAGGTCCGCCCGCTTGGTTAGGTCCTCCAGGTCTTGCAGTAATTTCTCCACCGGGCTGAACGCTTTCACTTCCTCGGTCAGTTCGGCGTATTTTTGCAGGACTTGTAACAGGTCCTGGAAGGCCTGACGGAGGAAGCGGATATTGTCCCCGATATATTGGGTGGGGGTGTTGATTTCATGGGCGATCCCGGCAGCCAGGGAGCCGATGGATTCGAGCTTCTGAGCCTGGGCCAACTGGGTCTCCAGGATCCGACGCTGGGTCACATTGGCCCCAAATATTAAAAGACCCGTACCGTGGAATTCCTGGCCATACATGGGGTGGATGATCAACCCCAGGGTGCCGTCCTTGCCGTTGGACTGCCGGAATTTGAGGTTGTCCACCCGGACCGTCTTTTCTTCCTGCCGGCACCGGGCGATCGCCCGGTTCACCTCTTCCTGATCCCAGGACAGGGCCAATTCCTGCAATGATTTCCCGGAGGCCTCCGTATTCTTGATCCCTAGCTCCCTTTCCGCCCGGCCGTTCCAGAAAACGACCCGGTCTTGTTGGTCCAGGGCGACCAGGATGGAAGAAATGGAATTGATGATTTGTCCGGTCAGGAGCAAGGCCTTTTCCTTTTCCTTCCGGTCGGAAATGTCCCGGAGGATGGACATGATGGCCGGGGAGCCGTCTTCCCGGTCGGGAACCAGGAAGGTTGCCAGTTCCATGGGAAACAGGGTTCCATCCTTTTTCCGGAATTCCCATTCCCCCCGCCAATAGCCTTTTTCAAGGACAATGGGATAGATCGATTGCCCGAAGGATTGAAAATGGGCTTCCGAGGGATGGATGATCTGCGTCGACAGTCCGGCGAGGTCCGCGCTTTTAAACCCGAGGATCCGTTCGAAAGCGGGGTTGACGTTTCGAAAAGTCCGGTCCGAATTGAGGGAAATGATGGGATCCGGAGACCTTTGAATAAAAAGGTCCAGGGAAAAGACGCTTTCCCGCAGGGCCGCCCGAGTCCATTCCAGTTCGCTGATGTCCCGGGCGATGCCCCGAAAGCCCAGGGGGGTCCCGTTTTCATCCCGGATCAAAGTGCTCGAAAATTCCACCCGGCGGGTGTCCCCCCCTGGTCGGATCAGTCCGTAGTCAATGCCCTTCAGCGGTCGGCCGGTTGCGAACACCTGGTGAAAGGCCGCGAAAATCTTGTCCTGGTCTTTTTCAATGGCGAATTTCCGGTAATTCATGCCGATCAGCTCGGAGAGGGGGTATCCGGTTATCCGGGAAAAGGCCTCGTTGCCGAAGGTCATATCCCCCTCGAGGTCGCATTCGTAATAGCCGTCTTCGATGTTTTCCAGGATAGACCGGTAGCGCTCCTCGCTTTTTCTCAAGGCCGTTTCGGTTTCCTTTTGCCGGGCGAATTCGTTTTCGAGGGCGGCGGTGCGTTCTTTGACCAGGATCTCGAGCTCCTCCCGGGTCTGGAGCAGGAAGTCTTCGGTTTGTTTCCTTTCCAGGGCGTAGCGGATGACCCGGGACAGCAAGGCCGGTTTCAGATCCAGTTTATTCAGATATTCCTGGGCCCCCAGGGCCAGGATTTGTCCGGCTACGGCCTCATCCTGAAGACCGGTGAGCACCACCAGCGGCAGGGCCGGGTAATGGGCCCGGAGGTGACTCAACGTTTTCAACCCCCGGCTGTCCGGCAAATCGAGATCCAACAGCGCCAGATCAAAGGGCCGTCCGGCTAACAGGGTCAAGCCCTCGGCCAGGGTCGCCGCCCGGTGGAGCGTGTACTCCCCCTGATGGACGTTTTTCAGCAGCGATTGGACCAGGTTAAAGACCGCCTGGTCGTCTTCAACGTACAATATTTCCAGGGGCGCCATCGGTTACGTCCTCCTTCCGGCCAGGGCCCGGGCAATGGTTGCCGTCCAACAGGTTCTATCGACCGGTTTATTTAAGAAGGCCTCTACTCCCAAGGCCTTGGCCTTTTCGGCAATCGCCGGGTCCAGGTAACCGGTGGCGAGAATGACCGGCAGATCGGGTGCAATTTCCCGGAGCTTACGGATCAGGTCCAGGCCGGTGAGCTGGGGCATGGTTAGATCGGTGATCACCAGGTCTGTTTCCTCCGGAGCCTTCCGAATATAGTCCAAAGCCTCCAGCGGACGGCTGAACCCGGTGACCCGATAACCCGAAAGTGCTAACAATCGTTGGGCCGCCGCAACCAGGACCGGCTCGTCATCGACAAATAGTATTCGACCGGAACCAGACTGCAGGGCGGCCTTTTCCGGCGGCCTACCATCTTCGGCTTCCTTTTCCCCGGCGACCCGGGGCAAAAAGACGGAGAAGCTGGTTCCTTGACCGGGTTCGCTGGAAACAGTGATGGCGCCCCCCATACGTTCGACGATACCGTGAACAACCGCCAAGCCCAGACCGGTGCCCTGCCCGGGGGCCTTGGTAGTGAAGAAGGGATCGAAAATACGTTCTCTGACTTCGGGGGGAATGCCTATTCCGGTATCCGCAACGGTCAGCAACAGGTATTCTCCGGGCGGTAAGAGATGGGGTAAAGGGGTCGTTTCTGCTGAGCAGGAATGGGCCCGCAGGTTGATTTCCAGCCGCCCCCCTTTCTCCTCCATGGCCTGGGCGGCGTTGGTACATAGATTCATCACAATCTGGTGAATCTGGACGGGATCCCCCAGAACCAGGTCGAAATCGGCTTGCAGATCATGTCGGATTTCGATGGTTACCGGCAGAGAGGCCCTGAGTAGTTTAATGGTCTCTTTGATCAAAGGTTCCAGTTTGAAGGGACGGGCCGCCTGTTCCTTTTGCCGGCTGAAGACCAGTATCTGTTTGACCAGGTCGACAGCCCTCCGGGCCGCCTGGCTGACCTGGTCCAGATACCCTTTCAGGGTGGATTGTCCCGGGAGCAAATTTTCCGTCGCCAGATCGAGGTAGCCGACGATGGCTGCCAGGATGTTATTGAAATCGTGGGCGATTCCTCCGGCCAGGGTTCCGAGGGCTTCCATCTTCTGGGCCATTCGGAGTTGGGCCTGGAGTTTTTCCCGCTCGACCTCGGACTTTTTGATGGCGGTAATATCGGTTACCAGGGCGAAACTTCCCAGAAATCGGCCGTCTTTATCTTTTAAAATCTGAGGGGACATAAAGGCCTGCACCTTTTTCCCATCCTTACGGGTAAAGGTAATTTCATAGGGCTTGGTTTCTCCCTTTTTCCGAGCCGCCATTTGTTGGCGGAAGTTTTCTTTATTTTCCGGATCAAAAAGGAAAAGGGCCGATTTGCCCACCAATTCTTCCGGTGAATAACCCAGCAGGCGGTACAGACTCGCATTCATGTAGGTAAGTACCCCTGCGGAGTTGACCACCCCCAAACCCTCGTTCATGATTTCAACCAGTTGGCGGTACTTCCCTTCGCTCTGTTTTAAAGCCTTTTCCATCGCCAGCCGTTCGGTCACATCATGGGCCATTCCCCGGACGATCGGGCGCGGGACCCCTTCCGTGCGCAGGGTATTGTGATATTCCCAAACCAGGTCTGCCCCGCCAGGGGTCTTGATCGCCATAAATCCGTCGGCCCGGCCGTTTTCCCTGATCTGCTGCAAATAATCCGTGAATTGATCCTGATATTTCGGGGCCAGTCCGTTTCTTATATTAAAACCGATAAGTTGGTGCGGTTCATAACCCAAGGCCTTGGCCGCCCCCTTGTTTACGGAAAGGATGTTTCCTTCCAGGTCATGGGTGCAGATCAGGTCCCGGCTGTGTTCGATCAGGTCCCGGTAGCGATCCTCGCTTTCCTGGAGGGCCGCCACCATTTTTTTCCTTTCCGTTTCATTCATAAAATGAGGTCCTGTTCAATTTTTTGACCGGCCTGGAAGATAATTCAGGGAGGAAAATGGCCTAATTAAATCGTTTTCGCTTTCAGGTTTGGGGATGATGGTTAAATATAAAAGTATATTTAAATAGTTATATTTTTTTGGGGCAGCGCTTCGGATCGGAAATATTTTAGTGAAAAATTAAATTTTTACCCTGCCGTTTTAAATTGCAATAAACATTCCATTTATTTTTCGGATGGGAAGAAAAAAATAAATTTTTTATAGAATTTGGCGCCAGGCCCCTTTTTATTGCTATCTTAGACTTGACAAGTGGACAGCCTTCCCTATATAAAATTAGTTTTTGAGAAAAATAGTACAATAAGGAGTTGTCGATGGGTTCAGTTACCCCTTTGCCAAACAAGGTCGGATCCGTTCTGGTCGTGGGCGGCGGGATCGCCGGGATGCAGGCCTCCCTGGATCTGGCCAATTCCGGGTACCTGGTTTATCTGGTGGAGCGTTCGTCCTCCATCGGAGGGGCCATGGCCCAGTTGGATAAGACCTTCCCCACCAACGACTGCGCCATGTGAATTATCTCCCCTAAGCTGGTCGAGGTCGGCCGGCACGCCAACATCCAACTCATGACCTTGTCCGAGGTCACCCAGGTTAGCGGGGAAGAGGGATCGTTCCAGGTGGAGGTCCTGCAGCAGCCCCGGTATATCGATATGGAAAAGTGCATCGCCTGCGGGCTCTGCGCCGAGAAATGCCCCAAGAAGGTACCGGACGAATACAACGCCGGAGTGGGTTTCCGGAAGGCGGCCTATGTCAAATACGCCCAGGCGGTCCCCCTGAAATACGCCATCGATGCCAAAAACTGCATCTATTTCCTCAAAGGGAAATGCCGGGCCTGCGAAAAATTTTGCCCCAACCAGGCCGTCAACTTCGAAGAGCAGGCCCGGACGCGGCAATTGACCGTGGGGTCCATCATCCTGGCGCCCGGTTTCGAGGCCTATGATCCCAGCCGCTATCCGGCCTATTCCTATGCCCAATTGCCCAACGTGGTTACCAGCCTGGAATTCGAACGGATCCTATCCGCCTCGGGCCCTTTTCAGGGGCATCTGGTCCGGCCGTCGGATCACCAGGAGCCTAAAAAAATCGCCTGGCTGCAATGCGTGGGGTCCCGGGATATCAACCACTGCGACCACGCCTATTGTTCCTCGGTCTGCTGCATGTATGCCATCAAGGAGGCGGTCATCTCCAAGGAACACAGCAAGAACGGCCTGGACGCGGCCATCTTTTTCATGGATATGCGGACCTACGGGAAGGACTTCGAACGCTACTACGAACGGGCGAAGAACGAGTCCGGGGTGCGGTTCCTCCGTTCCCGGATCCATTCCATCGACCCGGCCGAGGGCGGGGATCTGCTCATCCAGTACGTGGACGAGGATGGCAACCTGCGGGTGGAAGATTTCAATATGGTGGTCCTGTCCGTCGGCCTGGAGACCCCGCCCCAGGTGATCGAACTGGCCGAACGTTTCGGCGTGGCCGTCAACCGTCACGGTTTTTCACAGACCTCGAGCTTTGCACCGGTGGCCACGAACCGCCCCGGTATTTTCGTCTGCGGTTCCTTCCAGGAGCCCAAGGACATCCCTAATTCGGTCGTAGAAGCCTCGGCCGCGGCCTCCCAAGCGGCCGCCGATCTGTCGCCGGCCCGCAAGAGCCTGATCCAGGCGCGGGAATTCCCGGCCGAAAAAGAAGTGGCCGGAGAAGATCCCCGGATCGGGGTCTTTGTCTGTAATTGCGGAGTCAATATCGGGTCCGTGGTCAATGTCCCCCAGGTGGCCGAATACGCCCGGACCCTGCCCGGGGTTGCCTACGTGGAGGAAAATCTATTCACCTGCTCCCAGGATACCCAGGACAAGATGAAAGAGGTGATCGCCCGGGAAGGCCTCAACCGGATCGTGGTGGCGGCCTGCACTCCCCGGACCCACGAACCGTTGTTCCAGGAGACCCTCCGGGACTCCGGTTTGAACAAATATCTCTTTGAAATGGCCAATATCCGCAACCAGTGCTCCTGGGTCCACAACCAGGAACCGGAGAAGGCCACCGAGAAGGCCCGCGATCTGGTCCGCATGGCCGTAACCCGGGCCAACCTGATTCAGCCCCTGCCCCAGCCCCGACTGCCGGTCAACCGGCAGGCGCTGGTGATCGGGGGAGGCGTTTCCGGGATGACGGCGGCCCTGAACCTGGCCGACCAGGGTTTTGAAACCCACCTGGTGGAGCGGAGTTCGGAACTGGGCGGCCAGGCCCGCCATTTAACCGCCACCTGGCAGGGGGAACCGATAGCGGCCTGGGTCGATACCCTGGTGGAAAAGATCCGAGATCACAACAAAGTTACGGCCCATCTCGACACGACCCTGAAACAAGTCAGCGGTTTTGTGGGTAATTTCGTCAGCACCCTGGGCAGCGGTCCGAATGAGACGGTGCTGGAGCACGGCGCCCTGGTCCTGGCCACCGGCGGGCGGGAGTATCAGCCCCGCGAGTACCGCTACGGGGAAGACAACCGGATCATGACCCACCTGGAATTGGACCAGGCGCACCGCCAGGATGACCCGCGGGTTCTAAACGCCTCGGAGGTGGTCTTTATCCAGTGCGTCGGCTCCCGGGAACCGGAGCGGCCTTACTGCTCCCGGGTCTGCTGTACCCATACTTTGAAAGAAGCCATCCGGCTCAAGGAAGAAAATCCCGAGCGGGACTGCACCATCTTATACCGGGACATCCGTTCCTATGGTACCCGGGAAACCCTTTATCAGCAGGCCCGGGACCTGGGGGTCCTGTTCATCCGCTTCAACCGCGAGGACAAGCCCCGGGTGGAAAAGACCCCGGACGGGGGCCTGCAGGTCTTGGTCCGGGATCACATCCTGGGCCGGGAGGTGGCTCTGGACGCCGATGTGGTCTGCCTGGCCGCGGCCATCCTGCCCCAGGAAAACCAGGAACTGGCCCAGTTGTGCAAAGTGCCCATCAATGAAGACGGATTTTTCATGGAGGCCCACGCCAAGCTCCGCCCGGTGGATTTCGCCGTGGACGGGATCTTTGTGGCTGGCCTGGCCCATTACCCGAAACCGATCGAAGAGAGCGTGGCCCAGGCCCTGGCCGCCGCCTCCCGGGCCGGGGTGGTTCTGTCCCAGGATTACATCGAGGCCGAGGGCGTCGTCTCCCACGTGGACGAAGCCTCCTGCCGCGGCTGCGGCAAGTGCACGGAGATTTGCGCTTACCAGGCCGTTCAATTGATCACGCTGCCGGACGGCCGTAAAGTGGCCCACGTCAACGAGGCCGTCTGCAAGGGCTGCGGCCCCTGCACAGTGGTTTGCCCCACCGGCGCGGCTTCCTTGAGGCATTTCAACGACCGCCAGGTCCTGAAGGTGCTGGAGGCAGCCTTGGCGGCCTAGTCTTTCATTAATAATTAACAATTGATTATTGATTATTGATTATTAATCAGTGTTTTTCCCAGCGGGATTTTACACCACCCTGGGATCCCGGGATTTAGATAAACAAAAGATCGGATAGAAAACCATGACTGAAGCCTTCGAACCGAAAATCATCGCCTTTACCTGCAACTGGTGTACGTACTCGGCCGCCGACCTGGCCGGGGTCAGTCGGATGCAGTATCCGCCCAATGTTCGGATCATCCGGCTGATGTGCTCCGGGAGGGTCAATCCCAACTTTGTCCTCAAGGCCTTTGAGCTGGGCGCCGACGGCGTCCTGGTCGGCGGTTGACATATCGGCGACTGCCATTACCAGGATGGTAATGTCAAAGCTCAGAAAGTGGCCGCCACGGCCCGGGAGTTGATGGACCTGCTGGGGATCGATCAGGAGCGCTTCCGTCTGGAATGGGTCTCCTCGGCCGAGGGCGGGCGTTTTGCCGAAATTATAACGGATTTTACCCGCCAGGTCCGGGAAAAGGGCTCGTTTACTCAAAGGATGGTCGCATGAAAGCCCGTAATATAGAAGAATTGGTCCAGGAAAATCAGACTTATTACTGCCTGGATTGCGGAGTCTGTACCGGAAGTTGTCCCGTGGCCCGGGTCCATCCGGAGTTCTCCCCCCGGCTGATTGTGGAGAAGGCGCTGATCGGTCTGGAGGAGGTCTCCGACAAGGAGATCTGGTCCTGCCTGACCTGCGCCCGCTGCAGTGTCCGCTGTCCGGCCAACATCGATTTCCCGGAATTCGTCCGCCAGATCCGGGACGAGGCCACGGCCGAGGGCTTTGACGGCGAATACGCCCATAACGGCCTGCTGCAGACCGTTATGGCCCTCCAGACCAGGCCTCTGAAACAAAACCGCCTGTCCTGGCTGACCCCCCGGGAAAAAACGGCCTCCCAGGGGGACGTCTATTACTTCGTCGGCTGCCGGCCCTTTTTCGACGTCATCTTCCGGGACATCGAGGCCGGTTCGATCCAGGGGGCCCGCAACGCCGTCCGCCTGATCAATGCCGCAGGCGTCGTCCCGGCCGTTTCCGCCGCCGAGTGCTGCTGCGGCCATGACGCCCTCTGGAACGGCCAGGAGGAGCGGTTCAAACAGTTGGCCCAGAAAAACCTGGAAACCATCCGGACCACCGGGGCCAAACAAGTGGTCTTTTCCTGTCCGGAGGGGTACCTGACCTTTCGGGACTATTATCCCCGGTATTTTGGGGACCTGGGGTTCGAGCCGGTTTTGCTCGATGAATTCCTGGTCAGCGCCGTCCGGGAAAAAGGGATAGCCTTTCAACCCCTGGAGCAGACGGTCACCTATCACGACCCCTGCCGCCTGGGCCGCATGGCCGGGGTCTACGACGCCCCCCGGGACCTGCTGCAACTGATACCGGGGATCAAACTGGTGGAGATGGAACGGTCGCGGGAGAACGGGGTTTGCTGCGGGACCACCGGCTGGATGAACTGCAGCGCCTGCTCCAAGGCCATCCAGACGGAACGCCTCCGGGAGGCCCGGAGCACCGGGGCCGGGACGCTGGTGACGGCCTGTCCCAAATGCGAAATCCATTTACGCTGCGCCTTGAAGGCCAACCCTCTGGAGATCCAGATCCGGGATCTGCATGATTTGTTGGCCGAACAGATCGCTTAAGGAGTATCTATGAGTCGGGACGTATTAGTAATCGGCGGAGGGATCGCCGGGATCCAGGCTTCCCTGGACCTGGCGGAAATGGGCCTCCAGGTCCACCTGGTGGAAAAGCTCCCCAGTATCGGGGGGAAAATGGCCCAGTTGGACAAGACCTTCCCCACCAACGACTGCGCCATCTGAATCCTTTCGCCGAAGCTGCTGGAGGCCGGTCGGCATCCAAAAATCAGGCTCCTCGCCTACAGCGAAGTGGAAGGGTTTTCCGGGCAATCCGGCGACTTTACGGTGACCGTCCGCCGGCGGGCCCGCTACGTCGATGAAAGCAAGTGCACGGGCTGCGGTTCCTGCGCGGAAAAATGCCCGACCTCGGTCTCGGACGACTTCAACCTGGGTCTGGACCGGCGCAAAGCCATCTATAAGTATTTCGCCCAGGGGATTCCCTCGGTATTTACCATCGACACCCGCTTCTGCCGCCAGTTCCAGGGCAAGAAATGCGGGATCTGTCAAAAGACCTGCCAGGCCGGGGCCGTGGATTTCGAGCAGCAGGATCGGGTCGAGACCTTCAACGTCGGCGCGGTGGTCGTGGCCGTCGGCTTTGATCTGTTCGATGCCTCCCGGATCACCGAATATGGGTACGGCCGACTGCCCAACGTGATTTCAGCTCTGGAGTTCGAACGGCTCCTGTCAGCCAGCGGCCCCACCCACGGCCACGTGGAAAGGCCTTCCGATCTGGCGGACAAAGCCCGGCTGGCCGAGGTGGACAAGGAATTGAAGCGGGCCCAGAAATCGCTGGAGTCCTATGAAAAAAAGGCCGGCCTGAATTCGGCCGAGTTTTATCAGAAATTCCAGGCCGGAGCCGTTTCGGGCAACGGGGACGAAAAGGCCTGGGCCGACAAATACCGTTCCTGGTTGGACTTACGCGAGGAAAACGAGACCCTGGCCAAAAAAGTCGCCGGGTCCGACGTGGCCACCCGTCTGGCCTTCATCCAGTGCGTGGGTTCCCGGGATTTCCGCTTCCATCCCTACTGCTCCAGTTATTGCTGCATGCACACCATCAAAGAGGCCATCATCGCCAAGGAGCATGCCCCCCGGACCGAATCGACCGTTTTCGCCATGGACCTGCGGACGGTCGGCAAGGGCTTCGAGGAATACAAACTCCGGGGCGCCGCCGATTCCGGCATCCGCTATGTCCGCGGCCGGGTGGCGGAGATCACCCAGGATGGGGATTGCAACCCGGTGATCTGGTATGAAGACACCAAAAAGCGGGAGGTCCAGGCCCAGACCTTCGATCTGGTTATCCTGGCCAACGCCTGCAGCGCCACCCCGGGAGCGGCGGCCCTGGCCCAGATCCTGGGCGCCCGGGTGGATGACAACCAGTTTTTCGCTACCGATTCCTTGAACCCCCTGTCCACCAGTGTGCCCGGTATTTTCACCTGCGGTTGTGCCCAGGGCCCCATGGACATCCCGGAATCGGTGGCCCAGGCCAGCAGCGCCGCGGCCAAGGCGGCGGAGGTGGTGCTCAAAGCACAAGGTTGAGGAAGACGATCAGTTAAATTCGAAATTCGAAGCACGAAATCCGAAACAAATACGAATTTTCAAAATTCAAATGATCCAAACAAAAACATTTCGGATTTCGGGTTTGAACCGATAATTTTTTAGTTTACGTGCGAAGGAGTAAGAAATTGGCTGAACAAGAAGCGGCGCGCATCGGGGTGTTTGTCTGCCACTGCGGTTCCAACATCGCCGGTTACCTGGATATGCAGGCCCTGGTGGACTATGCCCAGACTCTGCCTCAGGTGGCCTTCGTGCAGTCCAACCTCTATACCTGTTCCGAAGGCGGCATCAATGAAATAAAAAACGCCATCGGTAAGCACCAATTGAACCGGGGAGTGGTGGCTTCCTGCACGCCCCGGACTCACGAACCCCTGTTCCAGGGGGCCTGCACGGAAGCGGGCCTGAACCCTTACCTGTTTCAGATGGTCAACATCCGGGATCAATGTTCCTGGGTTCATATGCAGGAAAAGGAACGGGGGACGGCCAAGGCTCAAGATCTGATCCGCATGGGGGTGGCCAAGGCCGGGCATCTGCGCCCCTTGAGCTCCATTGAACTGGAGGTAACCCCGGGAGCGCTGGTTATTGGCGGCGGCGTGGCGGGCCTGACGACGGCCAATTCCCTGGCCAACATGGGTTACGAAGTGGTGCTGGTGGAACGGGAAGCCCAATTGGGGGGCCTGTTGAACCGGCTGCACCGGATCCTCCCGGCCGATATCCCGGCCCAAGACTACCTGGAGCGGCTGATCCAGCCCGTTAAGCAAAATCCTTTGATCCAGATCCGGACCAGCGCCCGGGTGGAATCCGTCCAGGGGTATGTGGGCAATTTCGTGATCAAGGTCGCCAGCGAAGCCGGCCTGGAAACCTTCAAGGTCGGGGCCGTGGTGGTGGCCACGGGCGCCCAGGTCCTGAAACCGGAGGGGTTTTACGGTTATGACGGCCAGCGGGTAATCACCCACCTGGAATTGGAGGCCCTGCAGCAAGAAGGCCGGGCCTTCGGCGGAAACACCGTCTTTGTCCAATGTGTGGGTTCCCGCATGCCGGAGCGAAAATATTGCTCCCGGACCTGCTGCATGACGGCGGTCAAAAACGCCCTGCTGATCAAGGAGGCCGACCCCCAGGCCCAGGTGACGATTCTCTATCGGGACATGCAGATGTACGGCATCGAGAACGAGGAGCTTTTCCGCCGGTCCAAGCAACGGGGGGTCCGTTACATCAATTATGATCCGGCCCAGCCGCCGGTGGTCGAAGCGGATCGGGTGCGGGTCTTCCATCAGCTTTTAGGCCGGGAAGTGACCCTGCCGGCAGAGCGGGTCGTCCTCTCCACGCCCTTGGTCGCCTACCCGGATGCCGACCGGATTTCCCAACTGCTGCGGGTCCCGCTGGACGTGAATAAGTTTTTCCTCGAAGGGCACGTAAAACTGAAACCCCTGGATTTTGCCTCCGACGGGGTCTTTCTCTGCGGAAACTGCCGTTACCCGGCCACGATCCGGGAAACGGTGTCCCAGGGGCTGGGGGCGGCTGCCCGGGCGGCCACGTTGTTGTCCAAGGGCAAGATGTACACCTCCGGGATCGTGGCTGAGATCAACGCCGCTGCCTGCGTGGGCTGCCAGGGCTGCATGGATGTCTGCCCCTATCAGGCCATCGATTTTGTGGAAGACGAAGGGATCTGCCGGGTCAATCAGGTCCTGTGCAAGGGCTGCGGCGCCTGTTCGGCCACCTGCCCCTCGGCCAGCGCCCAGTTGAAGGGGTTTACCGTTAACCAGATCCTGGCCGAAATCGACCAGGTCATGGCGGCGTAAGTCCTTCATTAATAATTAATTATTAACAATTAATTATTAATTATTAATGGCTCGGAAAAAGCTTTAGCCGGGGAGGGGTTAATCCCTCCCGCGGCCTGAGTAAAAAAATAAAGCCAGTGGTTTTTCGTAGGGGAGGGGTTGATCCCCTCCCGTCCGCTTCATTAACAATTAATTATTAACAATTGATTATTAATTATTGATTTAAAAACATAAGAGGTAACCATGAGCGAATCCTTCGAACCGAAGATCCTGTGCT
>JACRCK010000092.1 GCA_016219065.1 Deltaproteobacteria bacterium | reverse complement strand
GTCTTATAATGCTCGCGATTACGAAAACCACAAGCCATCTGTTTGACCATTTGGATCTTGCTGTTGAGCCCCTCGGCCACCGCATTGGTGATCCGATGTTTAAAGAAAGTCAAGATGTTCGGCAGATGGCTTTTCAAGGTCTTGGCCGCCTTAACCATAGGACTGAGACGGGAATGGGTGGCCCAGTAATACCACCGGTCAAAAAAGCTCTCGGCCCATTTGGGATATTTGTAGTCCCAGAAGGGGCGCAGCGATTCCTTCAACGCCCAGGCCCGGCTGGTCTTCAGATTGATCTGCCGCAATGCGGCAAATTCCTCGCGGCGCCAGTCCGGAATGTTTTCTTTGTTGGCCAACCAAAGGTAACGGGTCTTTTTCAACGTCTCATCGCCTTGTTCTTGGAGCAGCTTATGCTCTTGGCGACGCACCTTGTCCACCGCCTCCGTGACCAGGCGCACCACATGAAACCGGTCAAAGACAATGTCGGCCTGCGGCAGCCAGTCCCGGGTAGCGGCCTGAAAAGGGTCCCACATATCCATCGCCACCGCTTTTACCGAGCGGCATTCCTCTTCCGTAAACAGACTGTAATACTCTTCCAGACTCTCTTGCGATCGTTCATCGACCACGTATTCCACCGTGCCGTTTTTCAAGTCACAGACCAGGGTCTCATATTTATGCCGTTTGGCAAAGGACTTCTCGTCGATGCTGAGATACTCCGGGATCCGGCGCTCCTTCCGCTTCAGCCCGCGTTGCACGGCACGTTCCAGGATCCCCCAGATCTCCTTCCAGCCCGCCTGCAACAAGCGACAACCGCCCGTGACGTCACACTCTTTCAACGTATCGATGCCCCGGCTTTCAAAGGCCAGGGTGAAGCGCGTCCCCCGTTCCGCCCAGGGAGCCGGTACCTGCTGGGCCCCGTGGACCGGACAGTTGACCCGGGGCAGCCGGGCATGAATGAAGGTCTGGCACTGACACGTATCCAAGTGGCGCCAGCTCCGTTCCTCATCGTGGTCATGCAGAGGGCCGGGGTGCCCACAGAAAGGGCATTTCCACTTGATCCCCTTAACTTCCTTGACCCAGACATCGACTCGGTTCTTGGACAAATTCAATTCCACTTTATCGACTCGCCAGGGATCTCGTACCCCCAGCAGCGCGGCATACAATCCCTTGGTATCTTTCATTTCGACCTCCTGATTTGCAGGTTCCAGGAGATCATAATTATCCAATTTTTTAGCTTTTGTCTATGGATAGCCTGGATCGCCTTTTATCCATCAAGGCTACAATATGTTGGGGTCACCCACCGGAAACGGTGACGGACCTAATTTTGTAGGATATTTATAATTATCGCTCATATAATTATCTGTCAAAGTCGACATATAGCAGACTAAAATAGGAAAAACAATCCCTCAGAAGTAGGGTTTTTATGGCAGGTTTTGGTAAATGTAAACAAGATGGTTACCCAATAGTCAGACTATTAACTCGTTTCGTTCGCCAAACGATTTTGCTTAAGGGAATGAATCGAAATGAGTCTCTGTAAAAATGGGTATCCATGCGGACTAATGGGGTGGCCGATAAAACGGTCTTCTTCAATTTTAGGGTCGGCCTTGCTGGAAAAATGACTATAGCTAGCTATTTTTTCGCTGTCATTGAAATCGGGACGGTGTTTTTATTTTTTTGTTCACCCGCGTTTCTTTGCCGGATTAGGGCCCCAAGGCCTCTATCAATGCGGCCATGAGCCCCTCCACCTTGCTGAAATGATCCTCCGGCGGTTCCGGGCGGCGGACTACGATTACCCGGCAACCCGCTAACCTTGCCGCCTCCAGCTTTTCCGGTACGCCACCCGCGGCTCCACTGTCCTTGGTTACCAGAACCCTGATACGATAATTCCGTAGGACAGTTTGATTTTCATCGACCGAAAAGGGACCTTTTTCGGCGAGGACGGCCTCTTCCGGAAGTCCCCGTTTTTGGCAGACGGCCCGGGATTCGGGATGGTCCAGAACGCGGGCGACAACCGGGATACCGGTTCGGCGGCTTTCGCGGACGTAGGGTTCCAGGTTCCTGGAGCCAATGGTTAAAAGGACCGGAGAGCCGAAGGAAAAGGCCAGGGCGGCTGCTGCGGTATGGTCGGCTACAGCCAAGACGTCGGTCGATTCTGAAAGAGCGGCCGGGCGGAGCCAGCGGAAGTAGGGGAGGTTTCGTTTTTGGGAAACGGCGCGGGCCTGGCGGCCGATGAGTTCGGCGTAGGGATGGGTGGCGTCGAGGATGGCCCGGATGTCCTCGGCCTGGATCAGGTCAACCAGTTGCGCCTCATCCAGCGGGCCGCTTCTCCTGCGGATATGGGGGTGACGGCCGATGTTCAGGGGAATAGCGGTGGCGGTGGACACCAGCACCACAAAATCCGCGGCGGCCAGGGCTTCGGCCAGGGAAACGGTTTCGCTGGTTCCGCCTAAGAGGAGGATGGTTTTTGGCATGGAGTTGAGGGCAGAAAGCAAAGGGTTAGAAACATTTTTTGCCACAGACACACACAGACAAAGGCGGACCAAGACAAACTTTCACAGAGCGCGCAGAGATCGCAGAGAAAGATGAGTAACGGGGATTACACCGCAAAGGTCCAAAGATCGGGAAAGCCCCCGAAAAAGCAAAAGATGCCGTCGCTTCGCGAACGATAGGTTTTTCCTTGGGTCTTGATCCTGTTCCTCAAACCGTATACCCCCTCGGGGTGACGAACCAGTTCAGCATTTTTTTCGAGGAGGTGTTACCGATGATGAGCAGGCTGCGCATGCCGATTTCCTGGTCCAGAACGTGGTCCAGGTCGGTCAGGGTTATCTCTTCCTCGTCCGTGCCCACCGCAGTCCCGATCCCCACCGGGGTCGTTCCCGGCCGGTGCCCGGCGAAGATGGCCACGGCCTCCGCCAACTGTTTGACCCGCTTCTTGCTTTTGGGATTGTAGAGGACCGTAACCAGGTCGGCGGCAGCCACCGCTTCCAGTCGCCGGCGGATGGTTTCCCAGGGCACCAGCAGGTCGCTCAGGCTGATGGTGGCGTAGTCCAGCATCAGGGGCGCTCCCATCCGGGCTGCGGCGGCGCCGCCGGCCGTCAGCCCGGGGACGATCTCGATGGGGACCGAAAAATTTTCGGCGGTGTTCAATTCCAGGGCCAGACCGGCCATGCCGTAGATCCCCGAATCCCCGGAGGAGATGAGGGCGACGGTCTCACCGGAACGGGCCATTTCCAGGGCCTTCCGGCACCGTTCGGTCTCCTGGCGCATGCCGGAAGAGACCAGTCGTTTATCCCCGGTCAGGTCGGAGATGAGTTCCAGATAACGGGTGTAGCCAACGATGACCCCGCTCTCCTTGATCGCCTGTTCGGCCCGCCGGGTCCGGTCTAACGGTCCTCCGGGGCCGATTCCGACCACAAAAAGTTTTCCCGGGCCAGGGCCACGGTCACCCCGTCGCCGGCTTTCTTGGGCAGAATTAATCGGGTCCTCCTTCCGGCCAGCAGCGCCGCCGCTTCGGCGACGGCCGGCACGTTCACTTTTTCCTGGACGAATTCGGAATGCTGAAAGGGTTTGCTGGACCGGCGGATTTCCTCCGAGTCCACCAGACGCAACGGAACGCCCAAAGCCTGGGCGGCCTGGATCAGTCCGGCTTCTTCGGCCTTGACATCGGCCGAAGCCAGCCAGCGGATTTCTTCCCTTTTAACCCCGGCCTCGGCCAGGGCGGTTTCTATGGCCTGTAGAATTTTTCCGGCCGACACCCCTTTGCGGCAGCCCACCCCGACGATCACCTGTTTCAGGGCCTCGGTGGTGGTGGTGACGACCGGTTCGGCGCCCAGGATATTGCCCACGGTGACGGCCAGGTCATTGGCGCCGCCTTCATGGCCGCTCAGCAGGCTGATAGCAAAACGGCCTCCCACATCGACCACGACGACCGCGGGGTCGCGGGTTTTATGTTTGATCAAGGGGGCCACGGCCCGTACGACCACCCCGGTGGGCATGACAAAAACCAATCCGTCAAATTGGGTAAATATTTCCTTGATCAGCAGGATGATCTGTCCGAATCTTTTTCCCTCGAGATCGGTCCGGATTTTGTCATGGAGAAAAATCCGGGCCTCGGGAAAATGGGGCGCCAGCCGCCGCAGCAGCCGGGCGCCCTCCGCAGAGAGGCTGATCAAGGCGACTTTCATCCGCTACGGCCCTGGCGGTAGCCGTGCGAAAATTCCCGGTCATACAGCTTGGAGACCGGCAGGTCCCGGGCCAGGGCCTGACCGACCAGGATCAAGGCCGTTTTTTTGATGCTTGCGTTTTTGACCTGTCCGGCAATGTCGTTCAAAGTGCCGCGGATCGTCTTTTGATCCGGCCAGGAGGCCCGATAGACCACGGCCGCCGGGCAATCCGCTCCGTAATGGGGAATCAGAGCGGCGGGGACCCTTTCCACCTGGTCCACGGACAGGAAGATGCAGAGGGTGGCCCGGGTGCGCCCCAGTTCGCTTAATTCCTGCTCGGGCGGCACCGGGGTGCGGCCCGAGGCCCGGGTCAGGATAATGGTCTGGGAGATTTCCGGGGCGGTCAACTCCGCCGGCAGGGCGGCGGCGGCCGCCTGAAAGGAACTGACGCCCGGCACGACTTCGTAGGCGATGTCCCGTCGATCCAGTTCGTTCATCTGTTCCCGGATGGCGCCGTAGATGGACGGGTCTCCGGAATGGAGGCGGACCACGTCGATCCCCCGGGCCCGGCCCTGTTCCATGACCTCGATGATCTCCGGCAGATCCATGCCTGCGGAATCGTGGCGCTCGGCGTCTGGCGGCAGGCGCTCAAGGATTTCCGGGTTGACCAGGGAACCGGCGTAGATGCAGCAGCGGCAGCTACGCAATATCCGGTCCCCTTTCAGGGTCAGCAGTTCCGGGTCTCCGGGCCCGGAACCTACAAAATAAACCTTCATAGTTATACCTCTTACTAAGCTAAATTCGAAATCCGAGTTTCGGATTTTCTTTTTCCGGCATGTACCAGAATGATCGACAGGTACCCCGCTTCCGGTCCTTCCTCCCGCAATTTCCGCAGGTCCGTCTCCAGGCGCTGGGCGGGTTGACCGGCCCGGGCCACAAAAACCGCCTGATCGATCAGGTCCCTGGCCTGCAGCAGGTCCAGTATCTTTTCCAGGCGCTTGCCGACCTTCATCAGAACGACCGTGCCGCCCCGGTCCAAGGCCTCTTCCACGGCCCGCAGGTCGTCGGCGGCGGGCACGATGGTCACCGGGTCCTTGGCCTCACCCACCGGGAAGTCGGTCAGGGCGGCGGCGGCACTGAAGGCCGTCACTCCCGGAACGGTCACCACCTTCGCCTCCGGCAGGAGGCCGCGCAAGGCCCGCAGGAGATAGATATAGGTGGAATAGAGCAGGGGATCGCCCAGGGTCAGAAAGCAGGCATCTTCTCCGGATTGTAGCACCCCGGCCAACTCTCGGGCGGATTCCTGCCAGCGCCGGGCCAGTTCCTGCCGGTCGGTAACCATAGGGAACACCAGTTCCTGGATCCGGGCATCGGAGCGCAGCAGGTCCCCGGCTATGGACAGGGCGGCGCTGTCGCCTTCATCGCGGGCCTTGGGGACGAACACCCGGCGGCACTCCCGGAGCACCCGGGCCCCTTTCAAGGTCATCAGTTCGGGATCCCCGGGGCCGACCCCGATCCCGTACAGAGTCCCGGTTTTCCTGGTTTGCTGAGATGTCATTATGATTCTTATTCCTTCCCGTTAACAATTGACAATTGACAATTGATTATTGATTTTTTTTATCGTTCCCCTGCTCTGCGCGGGAACGCAAGTTCTGGACGCTCAGCGTCCCCGCCGACCGCCCTACGTTGTTAAATTCGATGTTGGACGTTGAATGTTGAATGTTGGACGTTCGTCTTTATTTCCGTACCAAAATAAAGATCACCCTGGACGACAGCTCCCGGTCCAGCACGGTCCCCGGCTGCCAGGGCGTAATCCGTTCGCCGGCCAGGGTCAGGTCTTCACAGATGGTGACCTGAAAATCGTCCAGCCGGTCGCCCAGTTCCCGCTGCAGCCATTCGAAAGACTGGGGCCGCCCTCCCAGGACGGCGATCTTGGACGGCCGGTTTAAGGCGTCGTTCCCCAGGTCCGGGTCCTTTCCGTGGGCGTCGATAATCCGGGCGTCCAGCCAGTCCAGTCCCAGCCGGGAGAAGGCTACCTGGAGGGAGCTTATTCCCGGGATGATCCGGCAGCGCTCCCGTCCGAAGCGCCGGATGACCGGTCGGGCCAGGCTGGCCAGACCGGGATCCCCGGTGACCAGGATGGCGATTGTTCGTTGAACCCGGTCAGCTACGGCCTCCAACACGTCATCGATATTGACGCCCACCGGTATCTTTTCGCCCGGATGCCGGGGAAAGAGGTCCAAAAGGCGTTGCGTCCCGACCAGGACTTCCGCTTCGGCAACCGCCTTGTCGGCCGCGGGCGTCAGGTAATCCGGGTCCCCGGGCCCACAACCCACGATGGTGAGGGGTGGATTTACTTCCACGGGGTTAAATCTCCGGCGCTGCCCAGCCGGTCCCCTTGCAGGGTGATCAGGAATACGGCCATTTCGATCTCCCGGGCGGTTTTTTCAACCACCGTTTCCAGAATCCCCTCCGCCAGACGGTTGCCTAAATCCTGCCGGGTAGCGTTCGGCCAGTCGGCCAGAAATCCCTCCACTGTGGTACTGTCCGGCGCCGATCCCGGAAAATAGCGGGCCGCCGTTTCCCGGACGAAAGGCAGGGCGCTTCCCGACCGGGCCGAATGGGTATCCCACTGGCCTGCGGCCAGTTTCACCAGCTTGCCGGGGTGACCCAGAACCAACAACCGGGGAATTTTTTCTTTTACCGCTTGTTCCAGCATATAGCCCCATTCGTTGCTGACTTCGACGACCTGCTCGGGTTGGAGCCGGAAATGCCGGTGGGCGGCCCGCTCCCCGATATGTCCGGGGACGTACACCGGATTTTTGATAGCCAGGGCCAGGGCCACCTGGAGCGCGCAGCGCAGCGATTCCTGCAGGGCCGGGCAACTGAAAGGCCGGACCCGGCCGGTGGTGCCCAGGATGGAAAGCCCGCCCACCACACCCAGTTTGGGATTGAAGGTCTTGGCCGCCAGGGCCTCCCCGTCGGGAATGGAGACCGTCACCCGCGCGCCTTGAGCGGTGACTTCCCGGACGGCATCCCGGATCATTCTCCGGGGCACGGGATTGATGGCCGCTTCCCCGGGAGGGATCGCCAATCCCGGCCTGGTGACGACGCCGACTCCTGCTCCCGCCCGGAATTCCACCTCTCCTCCCGGTATCCATTCAACCCGCGCCCTGATGACCGCCTGGTGGGTAATATCCGGGTCATCGCCGGCGTCCTTGCGAACGGCGGCCTCGGCCTTTTCCGGATCGCTCCGGCTCCAGACCACCGGAAATCGCACGAGCTCTCCGTCCGGCAGTTTGATTTCCACTTCCTTAACGGTTCCGGCGCCGGTCAGCAGCAAGATCGCCGCTTTGGCGGCGGCAGCGGCACAGGTTCCGGTCGTATAGCCTGATCGGAGCGTCATAGGCCGGGTTTCGTATTCTCCGGCGCGGCGGTCCGGTCTTTCGGGCGCAGCATTTGCAGCAATTCCCGCCGGGCTTCGCCGATAGTCAGCGGGATCTTCCGGAAGGGGATATGATCCTCGTGTTTCAGCCGGTAAATGAGTTCGGCGATCTGGGGCAGCCGCAGTTTGACCTGGGTCATCTCCTCGGGGGCCGTCAGCACCTCTTCCGGCGTGCCGCCCCGGACGATCCGCCCTTGCCGCAGGATATAGAGCCGGTCCAGAAAAATAGGCACCAGGTCGACGCTGTGGGTGGCCATGACGATGGTAACCCGGCATTCCCGATTCAGCTTGGTCAGCAGGTTCATCATCTTATATTCACCCATGGGGTCCAAGCCGGCCGTGGGTTCATCGAGGAGGAGAACTTCGTGCCCCATGGCCAGCAGACCGGCGATGCAGATCCTTTTTTTCTGCCCGAAGCTCAGGTGGTGGATCGATTTTTTCGCGAACCCTTCCATCTCCACGTCGGCCAGCGCCCGGGTGACCCGCGCTTTAACCTCAGCCTCCGGGAAGCCCATGTTGATGGGCCCGAAGGCCACGTCTTCGAAGACCGTGGAGGCGAAGAGTTGATCGTCGGGGTTTTGAAAGACCATACCCATCTTGCCGTAGATCTCTTTGGCCGACAGTCGCTTGATATCGGCCCCATCCAGCGTCACGCGGCCCTTGAAGTCCCGGATCAAGCCATCGAGGATTTTCAGCAGGGTCGTTTTGCCGGAACCGTTGGCCCCCAGGAGGCCGATGAATTCCCCCGGCTGCACCGCCAGGTTGATGTCGGCCAGGGCGCTGGTACCGTCGGGGTAGTCGTAGGAGATGTTGCGGGCCGAGATCCTTACCGTGTTATTTTCCATAAGATCCCGAAAACCGCGACCCAGCCGCAGGAAGCTAGAATTTCTCCTCTTTTAAAAGATCGGTGTTTCATCAGGGGCAGGTTGCCGTCGTAGCCGCGCTGGACCATGGAAACCGAAACGTTCTGGCTGTGTTCGAAAACCTTGAGGATCAGAGAGCCGGTCAGGGTGCCGAAAGATTGAAACCCCCGGGCCAGGGTGACATAGCCGAAGCGGTTTTTCTGGGCCTGGTAGATCACCTGGGCTTCTTCCAAAAGGACAAAGATATAGCGGTAGGCGAACATCAGAATTTCGATCAGGCTCTGGGGTACTTTGAACCAGGACAGGCCGGCCATGAAATGCGTGAAGGAAGTACAGAAGCTGAGGATGGTCACGATGGAAACGGCCCCGATAATCCGGCTGCCGAGGCGCAGCCCTTCCAGCAGACCGTCCGGATGCACCGCCAGGGTCCAGCCCCACAATGAAAAGGAAGCGAGTACGTCCTGTCCGGTGAATAACGTCTTCAGCAGGACCAACATGAAGATAATGAACAGCGGCTCCAGGAGCCGGATCAGATAGGCTTTAAAGGGGATGCGCATTTGAAACAACAGGACCAGGGCGGCGGCCGTAATCAGCCAGGGGAAAATAAAACCCTGATGGGTCAGCACCAGGACCAGGAGGATCAGGGCCACTCCCAGTTTCAGCCTGGGGTCCACCCGGGAAAGCCAGTGGTCGGTCTGGAGATATTCGGATAGGATTTCCATTAGTGCAACCTTTGCGGCTCTTTATTCAGCTTCGGTTTTTTTTCACTCATCAGCAGGCGCCAATAATATCCCGCCACAAATCCGCCGACGGCTCCGGCCAGCAGAAAGAGGAAAAGCAGGAGATCGCCCTGGTCGGTATCGATCAGAGGGGTTTGGGCCTCCCGGCCTTGGTTTTTAGCGTATTTTTCAATGACCGTTTCGTCAACGCCGGACCATTTCCCCTCCTTTTCTTCAGCCAAAATCCAGGCGGCGGAAACGAAAAAGAGAAGGAGGAAGAGGGTTAAAACCTGCCCAGCCTTTCGATTTTTCATGGGGCCACTTCCGATGTTTTCAAGACCCGCATTTTCACCAGCAGGTCAGGCCGTTTCTTGGAGAGCAGCAGCACCATCCCGGCGGTCATGGCCCCTTCCAGTATCCCGAGGGGAAGCTGGGTGGGGATGAAGGCGATCAGGATTTTCAGCAGCAGCGGATAAAAAGGATCCTCCCCCCGGATACCCAACGTCAGCACCACCGCCGTCGTGCCGTAGGTGGCCCAGTCGGCCAGCAACCCGGCCAAAAACCCCGCCATTCCCAAGTTTACCCGGAACGTTCTCAAAAGTCGAAAAGTAAAGTAACCGGCCAGCGAGCCCATGATGCCCATGGTGATGACATTGGCGCCCAAAGTGCTCAATCCGCCGTGGGCCAGAAACAGGGCCTGGATGAGCAGGGCGACCGTGGCGATCAGGAAGCTGATGCCCGGCCCGACCAGGATCCCGGACAGCCCGGTTCCGCAGGGATGGGAACAGGTTCCGGCCGTGGGGACCGGGACCGGCATACAGGAGATGATGAAAACGAAAGCGGCCAGCAGTCCTACCAGCGGTTTGAGGGCCAGATCCGCCAGGGCCCGTTTTTTCAGCCGGTAAAGTCCGTAGGCCAGGAAGGGCAGGGCGGCCAGGGACCAGAAAACGGCCCAATCGAAGGGCAGGAGACCCTCGGAAATGTGCATGGCCCGGGCGCTGGAAACGGTCACCTGCCACTCAATGAACAGCAGGAGAGACAACCGGCCCAATGTTTTTATGATCTTCATGAAAAGCCATTCCGTAGCAGGGGAGTATTGGAGTAATGGAGTATTGGAGTAATGGCCGCCATTCCATCACTCCAATACTCCATCACTCCATCACCCCGTTTTTCCTAATGCGGTTGTTGTCCGTTGTTGCCGTTCTTGCGGTATTCCGCCGCTTCCTCGGGGGCCATGGGAACGAATTCGGCCTGGCCGGGGGGGATGGGAAACTTTTCCTTGGGCGGCAGCACCATTTCCCGTACGTCATCGCAAGCGGCGGAGGCCCGGATGCAGTGGTTGACCAAGTCCACCAGCGATTCGTCAAAGCCCAGGCTCCGGCCGAAAATCAATTCCACCTGGGGGTATTTTCTCGCCTCTTCCTGTAGCATCTCCGGTATATCCAGCAGGATATGAAGACCGGTGTGGAGGAAATAAGGGATCACCACCACGCGGCCGGCCCCCTGTCGGACACAGCGGGCCAGGGTTTCGGGAAAATGAGGCCCCAGGCGGGACATGAAGCAGATTTCCACCAGGGGATAGCCGTATTTTTCCTTCAGCCTTTCGGCCACCCGGGTCATGTCTTTTCCGGCCTGGGGGACCCGGCTGCCGTGTCCCAGCAGGATGATGGCCTCCAGGCCGTTGGTCTGGGAGGGCGTGCTAGTTGCTTTCTCTTTCATGCTTTTCCCCTACTTTAGTACGAAAGATGAACGTCCAACATCGAACATTCAACGTCCAACATCGAATTTAAAGACGTAGGGCGGGCGTCTCGCCCGCCGGCCCGGTAAGGGGAATGACGGCTTGGGTCTCCCCGGTAAGATTGGGGACTCCATCCCGCCCCGGAAGGCCGAGCGGTCGGCGGGGACGCCGACCCTACGAACAACCGAACTTAACCTTTTCGTTAATAATTAATAATTAACAATTGATTATTAATTATTGTATTTTCATTCCCGCCTTTGGGCCAGCGTGCACAGCGCATGGATCACGCTGACGGCCAGAGGGCTGCCGCCGCGCCGGCCGGACATAACGATATGGGGTACGGGCAAGGTCAGCAGTTCCTCCTTGCTCTCCACGACATGGACGAAGCCCACCGGCAGGCCGACAACCAGGGCCGGCTTCAGCCCTTCTTCCAGGATCATCCGGTTCAATTCCAGCAGGGCGAGGGGGGCGTTGCCGAAAACGGCGATGGCGCCGTTCAACAGGTTCCGGGCCTTGCGCATACCCAGCAGCGAACGGGGCAGGTCTGTTTCCCGGGCTTCGGTGGCCACCCCCTCGTCGGCCACGTAACAGACGATCTTTTCCGGCCCGTACCCGGAATGGACCCGACGCAGCCGGGCCAGGGACAAGCCGGAGCGGATCATGTTGGAATCGCAATAAATCAGACTGCCCCGGCTCAGGGCCTCCCGGGCCGCCGGAAGGACGCCGGGGGAAAAGCGGATGTCGGAAATAATCGAAAAATCGCCGACCGTATGGATCATGCGCCGCACGACTTCCCACTCCTCGGGGTTGAAAGAATGGGCCGGGGCCTCGCGATCGATGACGGCGAAAGACCGGGCCTCGATTTCTTCCCCGTTGCAGGGGGCCTCCAGGAAATCCTGGATGACGGGCCGGCGATTCTTCGGGTCCGAGGGTTCGGTCGGTTGGTCAAAACTCATGAGGTTGCTCCGCAATATTGGATCAGGGCCGCCGCCGCTTCCGGACGGGAGGCCCAATGGAGATGGACATAGCTGGCCAGGATCCGGTCCCGTTGATATCCTTCCCGTTCCTCCCGGTTGGACCGGCGTCGTTTCAAATGGTAGGCCCGCTGCCAGCCTTCCGCAGCGTCCGGTTCCCGGACCGGTTCGGAATAATGGAACTCGTGCCCCCGCAGGGTGGTCCCCGGAAGGCCCCAGGGCCCGGTCCGGTCGAGGCGGACCTCCACATAACCCAGGGTTTTCAACCGTTCCAGCATGCGGGTCCAGATCGGCAACAGCCCCACCAGGGGAAATTTCCCGCCGTCCCGGGTTTCAATTCCTTGACTTAAATACATCAACCCGCCGCATTCGGCGTACAGCGGTTTTCCGGAGGCGGCAAAGCGGCGAATCGCTTCGACCAGGAGCCGGTTTTCCGATAAGGCCGCCGCGAATTCTTCGGGATATCCTCCGCCCAAGTATAAAGCATCCAGGTCGGAAGGCAAGTCCGGTTCGACCAGAGGGGAGAAGGGTACCCAGACCACCCCCCGTTCCGCCAGGGCATCCAGATTGTCCGGATAATAAAAATGAAAAGCCGGGTCCCGGGCCAGGCCGATCCGGACCGCTGGGTTTATCATTTCCGGCGCCGGGAACCGGCGCGGGGGCGCCAGCGCGGGCGCCTGACGGGCCTTTTCGATGAGGCCCTCCAGGTTGACCGCTTTTTCCAAGACGGAGCCCAGTTGCTCCAGGATGGACTCCGAAAGATTCTGGGCGTCGGCGGTGACCAGTCCCAGGTGCCGGCTGGGGAGGTCGGGGAAAGCCCCCCGGGGGATGGCCCCCAGCAGGGGAGGTCCCCCGGCAGCGGCGAGGGCAGCAGCTAGCCATTTCCGGTGCCGGTCGCTGCCGGAGCGGTTGGCAATGACCCCGGCTACCCGGATCCGCGGATCAAACTCGGCGTAACCCTTGACCAGGGCGGCGATACTGCGGGCCAGCCCGTGGGCGTTGACCACCAGCAGCACCGGGGCCTCCAGCCAGCAGGCGATCTCCGCGGTGCTGCCTTCGTTGGCGGCCGGATCGGCGCCGTCAAAAAGGCCCATGACCCCGTCCACCACGGCCAGGTCGGCGTCCCGGGTCACCCGATCAAAAAGCTGCCGGACGTAGTTGCGGTCGGTCATCCAGCCGTCCAGATTATAACAGGGCCGACCCGAGGCGCGGGCCAAGTGGGAGGGGTCCAGAAAATCCGGGCCCACCTTAAAGGTTTGCACCTTCAAGCCCCGCCGCCTCAGGGCCGCCACCAGGGCCAGGCTGACCGAGGTTTTGCCCACGCCGCTCTGGGTGCCGGCGATTACCACCCGGGGCAGGGGGCTGCTCAAAATTCCACCCCTTCCTGGGCCTTCCAGCCGGTCTGGAGGCCGTGTTTGACATTTTTCATCTCGGTCACGGTATCGGCCAGGGCCAGCAGCCCCGGCCCGGCCCCCCGGCCCGTGAGGACCAGCACACCGTTCCCGTTCCGCCGGCGGAGGGCGGCTGCAACCTTTTCTTCGGGCAGGAGGTTTTTCGTAACGGCGGTGATGATCTCGTCCAGGATGACGAGGTCATAGACGCCTGAACGCAGGGCCTCGGCTGCGCGTTCCAGGGCTTCCTCGGCCCTGCGGCGGTGTTCCCCAAAGCGGGGGTCATCGGGGGGAACTACGAAACCCAGGCCCATCTGCACCAATTCGACCCCCGGGAGCAGCCTCAGGGCCGCCAGCTCCCCGCTGTACTGGTTGGCCTTGATGAATTGCAGGATCAGGACCTTTTGGCCGTGCCCGCCGGCCCGCAGGGCCATGCCCAAAGCGGCCGTGGTTTTGCCTTTGCCGTCTCCCGTGAAGATGAGCAGGCGTCCGGGAATATGGTTTAGGTCCGGATGGTCTGGTTTCATATGCATCAAAAAGTAAAATCCGAAATCCGAGTTTCGAATTTAGCCTTCTATTCCTTGGTCGTAATTCACTTCAGCCCCATCAGCTTATAAATCGTTTTCATCTGCAGGCTCCTGCGGACGGCATCGGCCAGACGATCCAGGGCCGGTTCCAAATCGTAAACGGCGCGGATCGCCCCCACCGCTTCCAGGCCGCGGCGGCTCCGCAGGCGGTCGATGAACCAGCGGCGGAAGGCATCCGCGTCAAAAGCCCCGTGCAGGTAGGTGCCCCAGATCCGGCCGTTTTCCCGGCCGAGGCCGATGGTTTCCCCATCCTCCCGTTGCACGATGGGCGTAAGTCCCTGGCCTTCGGTCCGCCCGTGATGGATTTCGTACCCGAAGATAGGGAGGCCGGTGGGCAGATGCCGGGCTTGGACCCGTTCCAGAGTCTTTTCCTTTTCCAGGATGGTGGAGACCGGCAGCAGTCCCAAGCCCTCGAGGGTCCGTCCCCCGGATTCAATACCGTACGGATCGGCGATTTCCCGGCCTAATAGTTGAAAGCCCCCGCAGACCCCCACGATCTCGGTCCGGCCTTCTTCGGCCAACCGGTTCAGCCGGCGATCCAGGCCGCTTTCCCGCAAGTAAAGCAGATCGCCGATGACGTTCTTGCTCCCCGGGAGGATCACCGCGTCCGGCTGATTCAGATCCGCCGGGGAGCGGACGATGCGTAAGTGTACATCGGGCTCTATCCGCAGGGCATCGAAATCGGTGAAATTGGAGATATGGGGCAGGTCGATCAGGGCGATTTCGATACCGGCTTCCCGGTCTTCGGAGCGATCAAAGGCCCCGCTTTTATAGCTGACCGAATCCTCCTCCGGGAGACCGTGATCCTTCAGGTAAGGGACCGTGCCCAGCACCGGCAGGCCGGTGTGCCGTTCGGTATAGCGAAAGGCCGGCTCCAGCAGTTCCTCCTGACCCCGGAAACGGTTGACGATAAAACCGGCCAGCAGTCGCCTTTCCCATTCGGCCAGGACTTCCAGGGTCCCGATAAAGGAGGCGAAGACCCCGCCGCGGTCGATGTCCCCCACCAGCAGGACCGGGGCCTCGGCGTATTCGGCCATGCGCATGTTGACGATGTCGTGGTGCTTGAGGTTCACCTCGGCCGGGCTTCCGGCCCCTTCCAGGACGATGACGTCGAATTCCCGGGCCAGGGAATCGTAGGCCGCCCGGGCTTGGGCGAAGGCCTGCGGCTTGTAGTCGATATATTGGTTGACGTCCATGTTGCCCACCGGCCGGCCGAGAACGATCACCTGGGCCCCGGTATCGCTCGAGGGTTTGAGCAGCACCGGATTCATGCGCACGTCCGGGTCCAGGCGGCTGGCCTGGGCCTGGACCACCTGGGCCCGGCCCATCTCGCCGCCGTCTTGGGTCACGAACGAATTGAGGGACATGTTCTGGGACTTAAAGGGCGCCACCCGATACCCGTCCTGGAGCAGGATCCGGCACAGGGCAGCCGTCAGCAAGCTCTTGCCGGCATTGGAGCTGGTGCCCTGAAACATGAGGGCCGGTGTCTTTTGCCGGGTTACCTTGGGAACCGGGCGGGCTGTCAACACCGCCTCCAAGACCGCGGCCAGACGCCGGTTTTCGTTTGCGGTGCGCACCGCCACTCGGAAGAAGCGTTCGTCCAGGCCTTCATAATTGTCGCAGACCCGTATGGCCAGGCCCTGGGTCAGCAACCTTTGCGCCAGGTCCCGGGCCGTGAGGACCGGATGATCGAGGCGCAGGAAAAGAAAATTGGCTTCTCCCGGATATACCGTCAGTTGGGGAAGACCGGACAGCAGGCCGCTCAAAAGCCCGCGTTGTTCCCGGACCAGCCGTCTGGTTTGGTGACCGTATTCCAGGTCCTGCAGGGCGGCTTCACCCACCTGCTGAGCCAGGGTATTGACCGACCAGGGGGGGAGGACCTCCCGCACCTTCTCGGCCCAGGTGGGAGTCAGGACGGCGGCGCCGAGGCGCAGGCCCGGGATGGCGTAAAACTTGGTGAAGGACTGCAGAACGATGACGTTGGGGGGGCGGCGGCCGGCCAGGCTCTCCAGGTTATCGACAAAATCGGCAAAGGCCTCGTCCACCAGAAAAAACGTTTCCGGATGGCGGCCGGCCAGGGACCGGATTTCCTGCGGATCCACGGCCAATCCCGTGGGGTTGTTGGGCTGGCCCAGGACTACCAACTCGCCGCCGGTCAACCCGGATTCCAAATCGGACACTACCAGGCGGAAGCCGTTTTTTTCTTTTTGATCATGGTAATGAACGGCCAGCCCGGCCAGGTGCAGGGCCTTCGCGTAGTCCACGTAAGCCGGGACCGCGATCAGGGCCCGGGACACGGGCAGCACCCGGGGAAGCAGATACAGGAGCTCGGTGGAGCCATTGCCGATTAAAATCTCTTGCGGGTCAACCTGAAACCGGCGGGCCATGATTTCCAGCAGCCGGGAACAATCCGGATCCGGGTAGTGGACCAGGGAACTCAACCGGGAGCTGACCAGGGGACGGAACCAGTCGGGTGGTCCCAGGGGATTGATATTGGCCGAGAAATCCAGCAGGTTCCCCTGTTCCAGCCCCGCCTCCCGGGCTAGTTTGATTATGTTTCCACCGTGTCGAAAATTGATGCCTGACATGATTGTCCGACTTTCATTTTTATTTTCGAAGAAAATAAAAATCCCCGAAGCCGATTACTGGCGCTTCGGGGATACCGTTTTCTATCCTCGTAATAAGGCAACCCTTTTCCGCGAGGGTACAAAGTTTTTCCACTGGGCAGGTCTTCTGACTTCCGGATCGACCTACTCGCCGCGCCTTCCCATTCAACGGGTACCGAACAGTGGCTGAGGCGGCTTTCGTCCCCGGTCACAGCGGCGGGTCCGTGCTGGATTTACACCAGCTTCCCTTTCAGGTCCTAAAAGGACCACCCAGGATTGCCAAGTTAAAATTATAATCACCTCAATAGAAAAATGTCAAAGGAAATATTTTAAGGAATATTTTGAAAGGTAACCGGGATTTCCCGGCGGCAGCGGAAGGCGGGCCTGACCGAAAAAATGATCAAGCCCCCGAGCAAGGCAAACATGGAAGCGGCGTAGCAGGCGGAGGCGAAGGAGGCGGTCTGGTCCTTGATCAGTCCGGTCAGCCAGGGGGCCAGGAGGCCGCCGATGAAGTGGATCGAATTGGTGAAGCCGAAGACCGTCCCCAGGATAGCCGGGGGCACCATTTCGGGGATCAGGGAGTAATAGGCGGCCCAATGGCCCCAAACGAAACAGCCGATAATGAAAATCAGCCCGCCCATGACCCAGGCCGCCCAGCGCTCCTGAATCCCCCAGCCGAAAAGGGCCAGAAAAATGGCGATGCCCAGAAACTCGGCGGCGATCAATCCCTTACGCCCCCTTCCCCGGCAGGCCAAGCGGTCGCTGATCAGGCCGGTCAGGATCAGGCCCGGGACTGCCGAAAGCCCCAGGAGGCTGGAGTACAGGGAAGCGCCGGCTACGGTGCCGACCCCGATTTCCTGGAGCATGGCCGGGGCCCAGGACCCGATCATCCATAGGGCGTAAACGCCGGGGATGCCGCCCAGGTAAAGGAGCCATAAATCCCGGTGCTTGAATATCCAGGAGACGGGCAGGCGGCCGGCGGATTCGAGCAGGGCGGGATCCCGGGGCGGCTCTTTAATGATCCGGAAGATCAGGAAGGACGCCAGGAAAGCCGGCAGCGAGAAAAGCACGAATACGGCCCGCCAGCCCCAGAGGTCCGAGATCCAGCCGGCCAGCAGGATGCCCAGGAACAGCCCCAGGCCCAGGCCCATGAAGGAGATCCCCTGTCCGACTCCCGCCTTTTCCTTGGGGGTGTAATAGGCAATGATCGGCCGGTCGTTGCTGAAATAGGTCCCCTCGGCGATGCCGGTCAGAAAACGGAAAAAAAAGAGCAGGGCCACCGAGGCGGCGAACGCCGTGCCCAGGGAGGCGATTCCCCAACCCAAGGAGCAAAGGATCAGGATCCGTTTTTTCCCCAGGCGGTCTCCCAGGTAGCCAGCGGGGAACTGCATCAGGGCGTAGGCGTAAAAGAAGGCGCTGGCCAGCAGACCGGCCTGGGAATAGGTCAGGGAAAATTCCTGCATCAGGGGTATCAATACCGGCGACAGGGCGGCTCGGACCAGGTAGTTGGTGATCCAGCCGAAGATCAGCACCAGCCAGACTTTGTGGTAATAGCCCATGGGAGTTGATCTTAACAAACAGCGGATCGATTCCCAAGACTTTTATCCGGAAGGAGGCTGTCCGGCCGGTTCCAGGGGCGATATTTGTTTAGGGCCGGAAAGCGTTTGTGCTATAATTCAACCGGATTTTCGTTTTTGGAGACCCATTATGCCCAAATTGTACCTCCACGATCTGAAGCCGGGGATGAAGCTTCTAAAACCCGTAACCAACTCCAGCGGGGTGGTTTTGCTCGCTGGGGGTACGGAACTGAATGAGGAATTAATCGGCCGATTGCAGCGGATGGAGGTGGAGAGCGTCTATGTCCGCGGAGAGAGCCGGCTGGATCGACCTTTGGAAGAACTACTGGCGGAACTGGACTCCCGGTTTAAAAAAACGGAAAACGAACCCCAGATGGCGACTTTGAAGCGCCTGATCCAGGAACATTTGGCCGCCCTGTATGCCAGCCATGGATTATAAAACCCTGCTCCGGGAAATCGAAAACATCGAGTCCCTGCCCACCCTGCCCGGGATTCTGAACAAACTTCTGAAGGTCATCGAAAATCCCAGGGTTTCCCTGAAGGAAATCGGCAGCTTCATCTCCAGCGACCCGGTTCTGACCACGCGGATACTGCGGGCGGTCAATTCCCCGATCTACGGTTTCCCCGGCCGGATCGCCACCATCAACCAGTCCCTGGTTTTGTTGGGATTGAATGTGGTCCGAGGACTGCTGCTGGGAGTTTCGGTATTTGAGGCCATGAAAAAAGCGATGGCAGGACTCTGGGAACACTCGGTGGGCTGCGCCACGGCCGCCCGATTAATTGCCCAAAAGATTGGCCTGAAAGAACCCGAAGAGGTGGCGGTAGCGGCCCTGCTACACGACATCGGTAAAGTGATCCTCGGTCTCAAATTTCCCCAGGAATATCGTCAGATCCGGCAGATCGTCGAGAAAGAGCAGCGGTTTGTCTTGGAGGGCGAGCGGGATTATTTTGGAGTGACCCACGCCGAGATCGGCGGTTGGGTTGCCCAACGCTGGCATTTCCCCCCCGGTCTGGTGGAAATCATCGACTGCCATCACCAGCCCCACCTTGCCCGCCAGGCCCCGCTGATGACGGCCATCGTTCACTTGTCCGATATTCTGGTCCGGGCCCGGGGGTTCGGCTATGCCGGGGATCCGTTTGTGCCGGCCCTCAATCCCCAAGCCTGGGAGCTGCTGAACCTTTCCGACCAGGACCTGAGGGGGATCCTCAACGAACTGGAAGATTCGCTGGAAATGGTGGTCGATTTCCTGGTTTTGGAATGAGTCATGAAGACGATCGTGGTAGTGACCGGAGACATGGTGCTCGCCAGTCTGGTGGATCAGGTGCTGAGCCCGGTCTTCCAAACAGTCCTGTTTCACCAGGTCCAGTCCTCGCTGGACCATATTTATCATGCTATCCCGGACCTGATCCTGATCGACCTGCAGCCCGGCGATCCGGTGACGCTGCTGATCCTTTCCGATCTGAAAGTCGATCCCATCTACGGTCAGATTCCGGTATTGGCCGTTCTGGACGATGCTTATTCCCTGCCGGGTTGGGAACAGTTGCGAGTGGACGACTACCTGCGGCGTTCGGCCCTGGAAACGGAATTGAAAACCCGGACGGAGCTGTGCATCCACCGGGCCGAACGGAACGTGGAGGTCAACCCGCTGACCCGTCTTCCCGGTAACATTACCATTACCAAGCAAATTCAGAGCCGACTGGACCAGGGGGAGATTTTTGCCCTGGCTTATGCGGATATCGATTACTTCAAGCCCTTCAACGATAAATACGGTTTCAGCCGGGGGGATGAGATCCTGAAGATGGTAGGCCGGCTGATCCTGAACATCGTCAAGCAGAAACAGTCCCAAAAAAGCTTTGTAGGACATATCGGCGGCGACGATTTCATCTTCATCATGGAACCGTCTCTGGTGGAGGGAACGGCGGAGGAGATTCTGGAGACCTTCGACCGGATCATCCCCACTTTTTATGACCCTCCGGACCGGGAACAGGGATTTATCCTGACCCGCACCCGGCGCGGTCGAGAACGGACCTTCCCCTTGATCACCCTGTCCATCGGCATAACCGACAACCGCGCCAAGGCCTACGACCATTACGGTCGTATGGCCGCTGTGGTCACGGAAATGAAAAAAGCCGCCAAATCCGAATCCGGAAGCTGCTATCGGCTCGACCGGAGGTAATTTTAAAAAGGGAGTGCTGGAGTGCTGGAGTGCTGGAGTATTGCCTCAAACGCCATTACTCCATCGCTCCAATACTCCAATACTCCAGCCACTGGGATTAACATTTTTCCGGGGGTTGATGCTCGGGCCTGAGCAGGTCCAGGATGGTTTTCACCGGGTTGAAGGTTTCCAGGGGCACTTCCAGGAAGATGGTAATCCAGTCGGCCATGGCCCCGTTCCAGAGGCCGGGGAGTTCCAGGGCCCGGAGGGCCAGGCCGTTTTGGGATTTACGGCTGATGAAGACGGCCTCGGGGTCGACGTAGCGCCTTAAATCGAAGGGGCGACCCTGAAAGTCCCGCAGCGAACAGACCAGGTCCACGGGATTGAAATGGGTGGCTCGGGACCAGATCTCCTGCTGTTCCTCGGATTCCAAGTCCACCTGGACGCTTTCCACAATCTGCCGGGTCAGGTTACCGTCCCGGCCCCTGACCCAGAAAGGGCCGCCGCCCGTTTCCCCCTGGTTCTTCACCACGCCGCAGACCCGCAAGGGACGGTTTAATTTTTGGAGGAGGAATTCCCGCCGGAGTTCCGCAGGCCACTTCCAGAATCCCTGTGGTTCGGAAACAGCCAAGACCTCCCGCAGAAAATCCAGTCCCGTTTCCAAATCCTTTTTAGTGAGCCTTTTTTTCTGAAGCTTTTCCAACTGCCGGTTGACCCGTCTTTGAGTCTGAATCAGGTAGCCGCCTAATATCTTCTTCCAGTCAATGGTCGCCGCCTTTAAATGATCCGGAACGACGTTGTCGATGTTTTTGATATAGACCAGGTCGCCCCCCAGGCGGTGCAGATTGACCAACAAGGCGCCGTGCCCCCCCGGGCGTAAATACAGGCGTCCGCCGGCATCCCGCAGGGGCCGCCCTTCCAGGTCCAGGGCGATAGTGTCCGTCGAACGGTGTTGGTGCGAATAGCTGATTTCGAAACGGGCACCGAATTGTTCCTCGTGTTTGGGTTTCACCGCAGAAAGATGTTCCCGAAAGAGGTCCTCGTGTTCCGGGGAGATGGTAAAATGAAGGTGGGAGCGGCCCTTTTCGTCTCGGATGGTGGCGGCGGCTTCGACCAGGTGTTCCTCCAGGGCCGAACGGCAGCCGTCGGGATAACGATGAAAGGTCATCAGGGCCTTGGGTAGGACCTGGTAATTCAAACCCCGCCCGGTCAAGAGCAGATCTAACATCGTCCGCCAGCGGTCCCCTTTGGTCAGGGGGCCGGGCTTCAGACCTTCCGCCAGGATTCTGGCCCGCAGGGCCTCCGAAAAGGGGAAGCACCGCCATTCCTCCAGAAAATAGAGGAGCGCCCTAGCCCGCGGCCCGCCCTGCCGAGCCCGCTCCCGGATTTGGTGTATCTGGGACACCTCCGACTGGCGGTGGTAATGCAAAAGGGACTCAAACATCCGGCTGGCCGCTCCGGAGGCAGGGACAAACTTGAGGAACCTTCCGGCAGAGGCGCCGGCCTCCTGAACGGGGATCAGCGATCGGGCTTCGGTCCGGGAGATCCGGTGAATGCCGTCCCCCACGAGGCAGGGCCGGTCCAGTTTCCGGTGATGCCCGGCTTTTTGCAGCAGGGCAATCTGCTGCAAAGTCCGAGTCTTGGAAATCCCCAAGGCCCGCAAGTGAGCCAGGTCTTCCCGGGAGAGGGACCAGGTTTTTTTGGTTGTTTTTCCCCTGATGGCAGGCATCTCCTTTCTTTCTCAATACCAAAGAATTCCTGTAAAATCAATCTTAAAAACTTGTAGGAAAAAGGGATATCCCCCCCGAGGGGGGGTAAAAAGATTGACAAGCCTTACCTCGGGCGCATATCGTACCCCTATGAAAGGGATTACCTGTCCGGATTGCCGGGCTGCTCTGCAATTGTTCCGGACCTGAAGAGAGATTTATTTTACTTGCCCGGGGTGCGGGCGGCAGTTTAAATTGGCGGAGTTGGCCGGGCTTCTGGATGATGACCTGGAGGAACTGCTGGCCTGGATACCGGTGGACCGGTTATAAATTCGCGGGAGGGTCCCATGCCCTATTTTGATTTTGACCACCTGGCTCTCCGGGATTTCAGGCCCGGGATCAAAAGCGTGGCCCATTTCGGCGAACAGATCATCCTGGCGGTGATGCACATCGACGGGGGGAAAGCCGATGCCGGCCACGCCCATCCTTTCGAGCAGTGCGGGCTGGTGCTGGAGGGCTCCTTTTCGATGACCATCGGGGAGGAGAGCCGGACCTTGGGGCCGGGCCAGGGGTATTTCGTACCCGCCGGGGTTCTGCACGGCTGGTCGACGGAAAACGGTCCGGTCCGGATCCTGGACGTATCGGCCAAACCCCCGGCGGCCGCCTGACCATGCGGGTTTTATTGGTTTCACCCAACCGGGAAGTGAGCCCGGACGCGGTATTTCCCCTGGGACTGGCCGCCCTGGCCGCCGTACTGGAATCCCGGGGTCTGACGGTCAAGGGAACCGACCTCTGTTTTCATCCGGACTGGCGGGCGGTCCTGGAGCAGGACCTGGATTCCTTCCGGCCCGACTGCATCGGGCTCTCCATCCGCAACCTGGACAACGTCAGTTATCCCCGGTCGATCGAATATCTGCCCTTCATCAAGGAAGTCGTTCAGGTTTGCCGCGGCCGGAGCAGCGCCCCGATTGTTCTCGGGGGGGCGGGTTTCACGCTGCTGCCGGATCGGGTGTTGCAATACCTGGCCGCCGATTACGGGATCATCGGGGAAGGGGAACAGGCCCTGGTCGATCTCCTGGCCAGGCTTTTCCCGGGGCCGCCGGAGAAGGGCGCCCCCTTCCTGAACGGTTCGGGGCCTGCCGGCGGGGCGCTGCAGCGGGGGGCGGCTGTGGACGTGAACCGGCAGCCCTGGCCGGACCGGAAATTATTCGACGCCGTTTTTTACCGGAAGCAGGGGGCCCTGGCCAATGTGCAGACCAAGCGCGGCTGTCCCTTCACCTGTATTTATTGTACCTATCCCCTGATCGAAGGCCGCGCGGTCCGGGTCCGCCAGCCGGCCGGGGTGATCGGGGAAATCAAAAAGCTGGTCGATCAAGGGCTGGACTATATTTTTTTTGTGGACAATAATTTCAATTTTCCGGTGGAACAGGCCGGGGAACTCTGCCGGGAGATCATCCGGGAACGGCTGCCGATCCGTTGGACGGCTTACGTGAACCCCGGCTTCATGACCGATTCCCTGGGTGAAGTCATGAAGGCCTCGGGGTGTGGGGCCCTGGAATTCGGCCTGGATACGGCCAGCGCCGCCCAGTTGCTGCGGATGGGCAAGAACTTCTCGCTGGATCAGATCCGGGAAGCGGCCCGCATCTGCCGGGAAAGGGAGATCCCCTTCTGCTTCAGCCTGCTGCTCGGGGGCCCCGGAGAAACCGCCGCTACCGTGGAGGAGACCCTGGCCGAGGTGGAGGCCCTGCGGCCCACGGCGGTGATCTGCATGACCGGGATCCGGATTTTTCCAGGCACCCGGCTGGCGCAGATCTCCTGGGAGGAAGGTCTTTTACCTGACAAATGGGATCCTTTGGGGCCCGTTTTTTATGTGGCGCAGGCCGTCCGGGATTCCCTGGAAGATCGGCTGCGGGCTTTTTCCGAAAATCATCCCAACTGGGTGTTCCCCGGCCTGGGCATCGACCGCTTCCCCGGGGACACCTTGAAAATGCACCAACTGGGCTTTACCGGGCCTTTATGGACTTACCTGCGGCCTAAGAAAAGAAAACGAGGAGGCGCAACAGCATGAAACCGATGGTAGAAGAGCTGCGGGACCTGAAAGTCAAAATCCTCAAAATGGGTTCGCTGGTGGAAGAGGCCATCGGCCTGGCTATCAAAGCCCTGGTGGAACGGGACAACCGGCTGGCCGAACAGGTTATCGAGGGTGACCGGGTGATCAATGCCTTTGACGTGGAGATCGATGAAGAATGTATCCGGGTCCTGGCCCTCCGGCAACCGGTGGGGGCGGACCTGCGGTTCGTCACCACCGCCATGAAGATCACCACCGACCTGGAGCGGATCGGAGACTTTGCGGAATCGATCAGCAAGCTGGCCTTGGATTTGAATACCGAACCCCAGTTGAAGCCTTATATCGATGTCCCTCTGATGGCCGAGACCGTCCGGGGGATGGTGATCGATGCCCTGGAGGCTTTTACCCGGCCCGATACGGACCTGGCTTACGATGTCATCAAGCGGGACAAGAAAGTGGACCTGCTGGCCGAGCAGATATTCAACGAGCTGTTGTTCTTCATGATCAAGGAACCCACCACCGTCTCCCGGGCGGTCAAGATCAGCTACGTGGCCAAGCACCTGGAACGCATGGCCGACCATTCGACCAATATCGCCGAGATGGTCATTTACATGGTGGAAGGTAAGTTCATCCGCCACACCCATCCGTTGAACCATTAAAACCTTTTATAACTGGAGTGCTGGAGTAATGGAGTGCTGGAGTAATGGGTTCAAAGCAATACTCCAATACTCCATTACTCCAATATACCGACATGAGTTTGAACAAAATCTGGAAATATTATTAAGAGGTGAAAAAGATGAATTTGAGCGAACCCCGCGACTGCCCGGGCCGGGAACGGATCAATGCCTATTGTCCCTGCCCGAAACAGGAATGCCTTCAGCACGGAGCCTGTTGCCAATGTATTGTGAGCCACAAGAATCGGGAACAGGACCCGGTCTTGAAGCGCTTGCCGGCTTGTCTGCGGGACCTGGTCCGGGAAGCCCTGGAAGCGGATAAAACGGAAGGATCAGGAGCAGAATAAATGGCCACCGGAATTTCCCGTGACCGGGCCCTGGATTTATTGCAGCGCCATATCAAAAACCCCAATATGATCAAGCATTGCCTGGCCTCCGAAGCGGTGCTCGGCGCCCTGGCGGTACGGCTGGGGGAGGATCGGGAACAGTGGGCTATGGCCGGGCTGCTCCACGACCTGGATGTGGAGCTGACCAACGCCGATCTGGCCGTCCACGGAATGGCAAGCGTCCGCATCTTGAATGAACAAGGGCTGGACCCGGAGATCGTGGAAGCGATCAAGCTCCACAACGAACAGGCCTGCGGGGAAAAACGCTGCCTTCCGTTTCACCATGCCCTGGCCGCCGGGGAGACCATCACCGGTTTGATTACGGCCACGGCCCTGGTTCAGCCGGAAAAGAAACTGGCCGCCGTCAAACCCAAATCCGTAGTGAAGCGGATGAAGGAGAAGGCCTTCGCGGCTTCGGTCAACCGGGAAATCATCCGGGAATGCGAAATGATCGGGATACCGCTGGCGGAATTCGCCGAAATCGCCGTAGGTGCCATGCAAGCGATCAGCGATGAGTTGGGGATGTAGGTTTTTATACTGGAGTGTTGGAGTACTGGAGGAATGGAGTAATGATCTTAAAAACAATACTCCAATACTCCACCACTCCAATACTCCAATAGGTTCATGTTTGGCTGGTACCTATTTCCCTCCGGTCGCCTTGGTGACTTCCTCCACCAATCCGGCGGCATGGGGATTGACCGCCCGGCCGCCGAGCAGGATCTGGGAGGGGGAAAGCTTTTTGCTATAATAGGCCTCATTGTAGCCGCCCCGTACTTTCATGACCGCTCCTTCCAGGGAAAGACCCCCGAAGAGACCCTTGGACCTCGAAAAGCTGAGAATGTCCGCGCTGAGGTTGGCGGTCTCGGCCGCCACCCCGGCGCCCACCGGTCCGGCGGCTATCCCGACGTCGGCACCCAGCTTGAAGTTGCTTTTCATGAAGGCTTTCACGCCTCGTTCAGTCATGATCAGGAGCACCACCTCCGAAGCCTCTCCCCCGGCCTGGAGACCGAAGCTGGCCCCGCCCAGGGTGTAAAAGGCCGGCCCCAGCCACTTCCCCGTATCCTTATTCTTGACCAGGAACACTCCGTTTCCGCCGGAGACGCCCACCACAAAAGCTCCCTTGAGCAGGGCGGGAGTGATGTAGATCCCCTCAGCCTTTTTGATCAGGTTCTGGAATTCCTTGTTGGAGGGATCGGCCATAAAAGTTTCCAGGGTCATGCGGCTGGCCTCCACCACTTTTTTGGCCTCTAAGGCCGGAGTGGCGGCCCAGGACGAAAGACCGGTCCCCATGATCACGACAGCCGACAGCCATAGCAGGGCAAACAATAAGACGGCAGTTCTGGTTTTCATAAATCCTCCTTGTGCAATGGGTTGGGGAAAGCTATAACAATATAAAAAAATATTATTAATTCCCGGATGACGAAAGTCAACCGGGATGATGCCAATAAAAATTATTCACCATGTCTTTCGTTCCCAATTCCACCTTACAGACCACCCTGACCGGAAATCCTTATCGGAGCATCTGGCAAAACGCCTGGCCCATGCTGCTGATCATGGTGTTCAATTTCCTGGTCGGGGTGACCGACGTCTATGTGGCGGGGCTGATCGGCTCCGAAATCCAGGCCGCCATCGGCTTTATCGCCCAGCTCTATTTCCTGTTGATCATCCTGGCCAACGCCATCGGAATCGGTACGGTTTCCCTTGTTTCCCAGGCCAGTGGGGCCGACCAGACGGGGGATCTGATCCATATGGCCAGGCAGTCCCTCCTTTTCGGGATCTTGACCGCCGCCGTCTTGAGCCTGGGGGGTATTGGAGCCCCGGCCTGGATTGTGCGGGTCAGCGGTTTCCCCGGAGAAATCCAGGCCGTCGGCACCGCCTTCCTGCGGATTTTTGCCCTGGCCCTGGGCCCCAATTATTTTCTGATCATCTCGGGAGCCGTCTTCCGGGCCCGCGGTGAGCCCCAGAAGCCGCTCCTGGTCATGACCGTCGTCAGCGGTTTGAATATTCTGCTGGAGTTTGGATTGGTTTTCGGGTACGGCCCCCTGCCGGAGATGGGTTACCCGGGGATTGCCCTGGCCACGGCGATTTCCTTCCTGGTGGGCACCCTGATTACCCTTTTCCAGTTATTGACCCCGTCCTGGCGAGCGGTTTTCCGGCCCCCCTTTCGTCTCGACTGGGGCTATCTTCGGGTCCTGTTTTTCCGCAGTTGGCCGGCGGCCCTCCTGCAGCTATCCTGGAATGCCGGCAGCGTGGTGCTTTACAATCTGCTGGGGGGCTTCGGCCGGGAGAGCATCGCCGCCCTGGCGGCCTTTTCCAACGGGCTCCGGTTGGAGGCCATTATCTACCTCCCGGCCTTTGCCTTGCAGATGGCGGCCTCCGTAATGGTGGGCCAGAATCTGGGTGCGGGATTGACCGACCGGGCGGCCCGGCTGGGCTGGCAGACCGCCGGCATCGGGGCGCTGGTTTTGGGGCTGCTGGCCGCGATCATCTATGGCTGGTCGACGACGTTGGCTGGATTTTTGACGACCGACCCGGTCGTCTTCCGGGAAACCGTAAATTATCTGAAAATCAATATGCTGGCCGAACCCTTCATGGCCGTCAGCCTGGCCCTGGCCGGCGGCCTGATGGGGGCCGGCGCCACCCGAACTCCGCTCTACGTGGTGTCCACGGCCATGTGGCTGATCCGTCTCCCCTTGGCCTGGGTCCTGGCCTTTCATCTGGCGCTGGGGCCTTCCGGGATCTGGTGGGCCATGACCCTGTCCATGATCATCCAGGGGGGGCTCATGGCCTGGCGGTTCAAGGCGGGAAACTGGAAGACGGCGGGAAAAGGATGAGGATCAGCAAAGGGATGGCTCCGCAAAAAGTCTCCCGGATCGTCATGGCGAGGAGTGAAGCGACCAAGCAATCCCCACGAATCAGCTAGCTGGGCCCGGGGGATTGCTTCGCTCCGCTCGCAATGACGAATTTTGGGGAGATCATCGAAGCGAACGTTGATCTGAAAACTCTTGGTTTTCCAGATCCGGCCCCGGGTGTCCTTTTAAAGATCAAAGCTCTGTTCGACTTTTTCCTTCAGCCACTTTTCGTTCTTGATCCAGGACTCGGACAGCTTTTTCAATTCACCCGTGGCCTGCAGGGTCTTCAGAAAATTTTCAGTCCAGTTGATCAACAGGGGGTCCGTTCCCGGAAGGGCGATTCCCAGCGGCTCAAAGGTGAACATTTTTGAAGTCAGCAGCCCCTGGTTGGGATGGCGGTTTATGGCCAAAACGCAGGTCAAAAAATCGGCGATCAGGGCATCGGCTTTGCCCTCCAACACCAGGCGGACGGCTTCCTCGTAATCCCGCGCCGGGATCATCCGGGCTTTGGGGATCATCTTTTCGGCAAAAAACTGACCGGTGGAGCCTTTCAGGAAGGTCAGGGAGGTTTGTGGACTGTCGATATCGCAGAGTTCCTGGCATTGGGAGATATGATCGGTTTTGGTCAGGAGGGACTTGCCGGTGACGAAGTACGGTCCGACAAAGGCCATTTTCGTATTGCGCTTCGCGGTCATGGTCATGCCGGAAATGATCATGTCCAGCCGCCCGGATTCCAGGGCCGGGAAAAGCTCGAAAAAATCCAGCAACTCGATTTTTAAGCGCACCCCCATGGCCCCCGCCATGGCCCGGGCCAGATCGGGTTCGAGGCCGATGAGTTCCCCCTCCTGATTTTTCAGGTTGAGCGGGGGCTGCTTGCCGGTCATCCCCACCACCAGTTCGTTTTTCTGCAGGATCTTTTGCAAGGCAGGCTGGGCGGTCCCGGAAGCGGTGCTCCCCGGGGCGTCGGCCCAGGCCATAGTCAGAGCTAAATGGATAAACAGGACAGCCAGCAATACCCGAACTTTCATTTTTAATCTCCGTTGAAATCCGAGATAATTCTATTGTATGTTTACAAGATAATGAATTAATCGGAATTTAGCAACCCGGGGCGGCCTTTCTATAAAAACCGCCTTTAAATCAAAGGTCTGCGTGTCTAATCCCGTTTTATCAAATAGCAGGGCCCACTCCCCCCTGCCCCCTGCGCCCCGAAGACCTTTTTACGGCTGGCGGATCGTCCTGGGAGGGACGGCCATCCTCTTCGTCTCCTCGGGTATCGGGTTTTACGGGCATGGGGCGATACTGGATCCGCTGCGGGCCCATTACGGCTGGTCCAAGGGGGCCATCTCCGCAGCCGTCACCATGTACTTCGCCGTGGCCGGCCTCATGGGGCTGGTGGCGGGCCGGCTGATCGACCGCTACGGTCCCAGGCCTATTCTGATTCTGGGTTCGACCACCATCGGGGTCGGGTTTTTCCTGCTGGGCCGGGTGACGCAGCTCTGGCAGTTTTTTGCGGTCTACCTGCTCATGTCGATCGGCTGGAGCGGCACATCCTTGATCCCGGTCAACACCCTGATCGCCAATTGGTTTATCCGCCGCCGGGGGTACGCCCTGGGGATTACCATGACCGGACTGAGCCTCGGCGGCATGATCCTGGTGCCGTTTTCCGTTTACTTGAGTTCCAACTGGGGACTGGAGACGGCCCTGCCGATCCTGGGCGCGGTGTTTTGGGTGGTGGTGATTCCGATTGCCGTCCTGGTCGTAAAATCGCGGCCTTCGGACGTCGGACAGTTTCCCGACGGCGACCGTTCCATCCTGGAAACCCGGGAAACGAGGGAGGCCCGCGTCTCCTATGCCTCCCAGATCCGGGTCTGGACCCGGGCCGAAGCCTTGCGGACCACCGCCTTCTGGGCCATCGTGGCCGCCTTTCTGCTGGCCTTGAGCGGTCAGATCGCTTTTCTGGTTCACCAGGTTTCCTTCCTCAGTCAGACCCTGGGGGCTTCCGGGGCGGCTGCGGCCGTCAGCCTGACCACCGGGGCCAGCATCATCGGCCGCCTTTTTCTAGGACCCCTTGCCGACCGTTCCGACAAGCGGTATCTGACGATGTTCTGTTTCTTGGTTCAGGGTGTGGCCGTCCTGCTCATGGGCTACTACCGGCAGGTGACCGTTCTCTACCTGGGGACCCTGGCCTTCGGGCTGACCATGGGCGGAATCGTCATGATGCAGTCGCTGTTGATCGGGGAGTGTTTCGGAATGGTCTCTTTCGGGACGATTTCGGGCTTGTCCGGAATGTTCTCCCTGACCGGGGCGGCCTTCGGCCCCGTGATCGCCGGCCTGATCTTCGATGCAGCCAAAGACTACCGGATCGCCTTTACCATCTTCGCCGGGGCCAGCCTCCTGGCCATGGTGGCCGTTTTCTTCGCCCGGCCTCCGGAAGGGAAACTTCCGGCGAAACCCCCTGCTGCGACTCCGGCGGGTGCGCCACCTCCCAACCTTCCCCCGGGCGGAGCAGGGCTGAAAAAAAATGGATAACGTTTCAGTTTTTCTAATGATAAAATCCATCAACCAAAAAAAGGAGGATTCGGGATGGCAAAACGTATCGGTGTAATGGGGCTGGCTTTTTGGGGTCTGCTGATTATATGGCTGTCCGGGCCGATCCAGGCCGCGGAGAAGCCGATCAAAATCGGCGTGGTGTTCATCATGTCCGGGCCCATGGGCGGCTATGGGAAACACGGCCGACAGGCCGTGGAGCTGGCGCTGGATGAAATCAACGCCCAGGGAGGTTTGCTGGGGCGGAAAGTGGAGGCCCTCTTCGAGGACGACAAACTGAAGGCGGACGAGGGGATTCGAATTGTTAAAAAGTTCATCAACGAAGATCGGGTGGATTTTATCATCGGCCCAACCTCCAGCGGTGTGGCTGCGGCCCTGGCCGAACTGGTCAGGGACCAGAAGAAGATCCTGGTGCTAACCCAGTCGGCCGCCAATTCGCTGACCGACGCCCAATTCAACCCCTACCTGTTCAGCACCCTGAGCAACGCCATGATGCATTCCCGGGCCGGCGCTTATTTCCTGGCCGAAAAACCCTACAAACGGTGGATGAACATCGGCCCCGACTACAGCTACGGCAAGGAATCCTGGAATTCCTTTGTCGGGAAATTGAAAGAATTGAAGCCCGAGGTGGAAGTGGTCGGGGAATTATGGCCCAAGCTGCTGGAAAAAGATTTCACGCCCTTCATCCAGAAGATCATCGCGGCCAAGCCGGATGCGGTCTGGGCCTCTATCTGGGGCAACGACGCCGTCAACTTTGTCAAACAGGCCCTGCCCACCGGCATCTTCAAGACCGTCAAATTCGCCTTTACCGACGGGGCGGCCCTGGAAACCCTGATCCCCCTGGGGAAGAGCATGCCCGACGGGGTCTACGTAGCCTCCCGCTATTTCTTTACCACCCCCGATACCCCGCTGAACCGGAATTTCGTCAAAACCTATACCGAGCGGTTCAAGGAATACCCCGATTACATGGCCCAGGAAACCTATGCCGGGGTATATTTCCTCAAGGCGGCAGTGGAACGGGCCCGGACCACGGACAACGAAAAGGTCATCGCGGCCGTCGAGCGCGAACCCCTGGCCTGGGAGACTCCGGAAGGCTGGAAGATCATGCGGGCGGCGGACCACGCAGTGGTCGAGGATGTGGTCTGGGGTGAAACCGCCTTCAGCGAAAAATACGGCTTCGCGGTATTAAAAAATTTGCAGTCCATCCAGGCCGAGCAGATCTGCCGCACCCCGGATGAGTTGCAGGCGGTCCGGACGAATTATGAAAAGAGACTGAAGGAAGGGAAGAAGTAAAGACAGAGGACGGAGGACGGAAGACAGAGATCAGAGGACAGAGATCGGAGGTCAGAGGTCGGAGGTCGGAAGACAGAGGTCAGGGTTAAAGATTAAAATTGAATCGCCCGAATAACCGCTTTTAGTTCTATTCTGTTCTCTGATCTCTGTCTTCTGACCTCTGGTTTCCTTGCAGCTTACCGAAATCCCTTCCCCGCTCCCCCTTTCGATGGTCGTTCGAAATCCGGGGGCCCGCCGCACCTGCTCCAGGAAATTCCGGACATGGGGATCGCCGGCCCATAGGACGTTGTGGGCCGCAAAACAGCCGCCGGGAGCCAGCTTGTCTTTCAGGTCCTGGAAATATCTTCCGTACCAATCCTTGTCGGCGTCACAAAAGATGAAATCAAAAGGGCCCGGGAGGAGCGGCACCAGTTCGTGGGCGTCGCCCAGGCGGGCCTCGATATAGGCCGCCACCCCGGCCTTCCGGAAGTTGACCAGGGCTTTTTCGTAGCGCCCCCGGTCGATTTCGACGGTCGTCACCTTCCCGCCGGTGTTGGAGGCGGCCCAGGCCAGCCAGATGGTGGAATGGCCGGTGGAAGTGCCGATTTCGAGAATGGTTCGGAAACGGTTCCGGAGCACCAGGTCATAGAGGATCTTCCCGTCTTCATAAGGGACATTCCAGGCCGACCAGGAAGACCGGGCCTCCTCCAGAAAACGGGAGACCCGGCCGTCCAGCCCTTCCGGACCGGCCGCCGGTTGCGCGGACAGTACTGCCGCCAGACCGAGGACGATCAGACCGCCCGACAAAATCGCTAGAATTCTGTTAATAAAATATCCCTTATTCCGAAATTGGATGTTCGATGTTCAATGTTCGATGTTGGACGTTCGGTTTTCAGGCTAGGCTTGTTCAAGCATTGCCGCCTTCCGCCCCAGTTCAAAGGCCTCCTGCCCGGCTGCCGGGTTACCGGCGATCTCCCCTTTTCCCGTGGCCGAGGCCATAACCGTCCCGATCCAGCGCAGCTTGGTGAAATCGGCGGTGGTTTTAAAGCTGTGCACGATCGGGTCCGCCGTGTGGACGTTCGGGTCTGCGCAGACCGTGATCAATCCGATCCGTTTTCCTTTCATCCGGGGGTAGACCTCCCGGTGCCAGTTCCAATCGGCATCGAAAAAGGCGCACCAGCGGTCGAGATAGGCCTTCAGTTGCGCAGTCATGGCCCAGAAATATACGGGACCGCTGTGAATGACGGCGTCCGCCTCGAGGATCTTTTGCTGGATTTCCGGCATGTCGTCCCGGATGGCGCAGCTTCCGCCGATGTTGCACTCCTTGCAGTCCAGGCACCCGGAAATTTTCTTCCGGACCAGGAGAATTTTTTCCACCTCCGCCCCGGCCTCTCGAGCCCCGGCCAGGGCCTGGTCCAGCAGCAGGTCGCTGTTGCCCCCGATGCGGGGACTGCCCATGATACCCAAAACTTTCATTGTTTATCCTCCAGAGTTTTTTATCTGGATATTATACACGAAGTCCTTTTACAATCAGGCATTCATTTCAACAGGGATTAAAATTGATTAAGGGGCAAGGGCCATGATCTTAAAAACGTCCGTCCTGGCCGAAGGGTTTCTCTTCCCGGAGGGCCCGCGCTGGCAGGAAGGGAAGCTCTGGGTGTCCGATATGCAGAGCCGCTGGGTGACGACCGTCGATCTTCAGGGGAAGACGGAAAAAATAGTCGAGGTTCCGGGATCGCCCTCCGGTCTGGGCTGGCTTCCGGACGGCCGGCTGCTGGTGGTCTCCATGATCGACCGCCGTCTGCTCCGGCTCGATCCGGAGGGGCTGGCGGAGGCGGCCGATCTGAGCCGGCTGGCTTCTTTTCACTGCAATGACATGGTGGTCGACCGGCAGGGACGGGCTTATATCGGCAACTTCGGGTTCGACTTTGCCGCCGGGGAGCCCGCTTCCCCGGCGGAAATCATCCTGGTCTTCCCGGATGGTCGGGCCCGGGTAGTGAGCGACGGGCTGCTGTTCCCGAACGGGACGGTCATCACGCCCGACGGCGGAACCCTGATCGTGGCCGAAACCTTCGGCCACCGGCTGACCGCCTTTGCCGTTCAACCCGACGGCAGCTTGGCCGACCGGAGGGTCTGGGCCGATCTGGAGGGGGTCTTTCCGGACGGCATCTGCCTGGATGCCGAGGGGGCCGTCTGGGTGGCCGCCCCGGAGCCGGGCCAGGTGCTGCGCGTAGCGGCGGGAGGGACGATCACCCACCGGGTGCAGGTGTCCACCAGGCCTTACGCCTGCATGCTCGGCAGCCCGGAGCGGCGGACGCTCTTCGTCTGCACGGCGGAATCGTCCGTCCCCGGTCGGGGCCGGAGAGGGATCGGCGGGCGGATCGAGACCGTGGAGGTCGAGGTTCCCGGGGCGGGGCTCCCCTGATTTTTTTATTTGATTTTTATATGCTTTCACCCGGGAGCATCGGCCCCTTTTATCCCTCAGTAACCAACAAAGCGGATGAGGTCCGCTTGTTGCCTTGGAAGACCTTTCTGGAAAGGCTCTGGGCGGGGACAATCATCCACTATAGTTGGTTTTTGTAAGGCCTACAGGGATGACGGGTCCTTTTGCCCAATCCCTCTGCTTTTTTCCCCATCAACAAAGAGGCTAACCGGACTCCGCCTACAAGTCTCCCCAGAGACCATGCAATCTTACCGTCATGAATAGGGTGAGGGTGAAGGTATTTTTCAACAGGCGCTTCTTCGCCAAGTTCCATTTCAGTTTGTTCGAGTACCTTTTCATTTACCTACTTTTCCAATTCGATCACGATAACATGTTGATCAGTGGTTCCTATGTTCTCCAGGGCGTGTGTCACCGGGCCGCTCCATGATACCTCTCCAGCTTTACGGTCTCTCTCAACGGTTTTACCATCAGGTGTGGTGACCTTCTGCCTCGTTGCGCTCAAAAAAACTGCCACATAAGCCGGATGGGAATGCATCGGCTCTTTTACTCCGGGTTTGTGGAGGACGTCAAGCACGCGGACTCGATCATTGTCAACTAGCACTTTGATATCGTTCGGCATCAGTATCGCCAGGTCTTGCGCCATAGCCGTTTTAGTGGCCAGGCCCAATGCCAAAGTGACTAACAAAATACTCATAATAAACCAGGTTAAGTGTTTCATGATTAATTTTCCTTTCTTTGGCTTGTCTAATTCAAGTGGCAGTGAACAAAACTCTAAATGGTGGGTTTGCTGTTATCGGAATGTACCACAATGTGGTACTAATTCAAATTAAGCTGAATATTTGTTTATGTCAAGAAAGAAAGTGAGGTTGTGAAAAGTATCTTTTGCAGAGTGTATCGAGGAGTAAAGGCGAATTCCGCCTGTGGCGAATTCCTGGGGAAGCTTGACTCCATCCAAGTCTTGTTAGGCGATTTTTTTGTTAGAACTTTGGCCTTTTGGGTCAAAGACGATAAACAGTATTTCAGGAAGGAGCCGTTTAGCCTCCGGGGTAATTGCTCCTCCAACCCATTTTAATGAGGTTACTTGCAAATATTTGACGAAGACCGCCCAGGAAGTTAGCGATTATCGATGGGATTGGCTCTCTCGCCATTCCCGTAATTTTTCTTCTTGATCCCATTTTCTCCTTTCCTTATACTTTGTTTGATAAAAAATGACTTTTTATCAAACACTTAGAATTCTTCCCCCATCGGGAGGGAGGGCCCGGGGATTTTTATTATTCGATGGAGCCCGCTAAGAGTATTTTAAAGGCAAGGACGAATTTTTCGTTGGCTGGTAGAATTAAGGCGAACTCACGAGGTGCTGATCGACATTGATGAATTCAAAGAAGAAAAACAGCATGAAGGGAAAGCAATTTAGTACGACATATTTTTTTATCGTGAGCGTCCTGGGCGCACTTTATTTGTTGGTGGAAGCAGGGCTTCAGGTGTCAGGAAGGAGCATTTGTGTCGCTGGAGGGTGCGGGCTCGTGACCCAGCTTGCCCGTTTCGGCGATCTCTCAATGATTCTCATAGGTTCTATTGCGCTAGCCTTCCTGGCCTTATTGTCCGGTTTGAACTGGAGGAGGCGGAGTGGGCTGCTCGACTTCGCGATCAACCTCGCCCTCATTGCGGCTCTGGCAGCAGAGGGATTTTTCGTTGGCTACCAAATATTTTGGCTTTCAGAAGTATGCTTACTCTGCTTAAGCGTATTCGGTATCTTTGTTTCTCTTGGCCTCTTGCGGCTGTTTGCGGGATGGAAAGAGGTGGCGGCGGGATTCGCCGCCTTCGCAGTGGTTCTGGGTTGTGTTGGGTTCGTCCTTCCGCCGCGAGGACAGGCTCTGCCAGTCGATAAAAAAATGATGCTGTTCTACAGTACCGAATGCAAGCACTGCTTGGAGATCAAGGAAGAGATCGATAAGAACAAGCTCGACATCACTCCGGTGCTCAGCAAGGAATATACGGCGACACTCAGGAACATGGGCGTTAACAGCGTGCCCACGCTCTTCGTGAACGGGCGGTCCGAAAAGCTCATTATAACCGGAAAGGAGGCTATTCTCCGCTATCTTGCCTCTTGTCAAGCATCAGGGGCAACGCCTGCCGTATTGGGCGCTCCAGTCTCAAAAAAGGGATCAAACGTAACAGCTGCAGATTCTGGATCGGGGTTGCCTCTTTCTTCATTGGGCGCGCCGACCCCACTAATTAATCCTTTCACCGACGAAGGAGTCTGTAAAGAAGAACAGAAGTGCGACTGATGATTGCGGTTCGTCAGGACCTTTTAGTCCAGGGAGTCAGGTTGCTTAATCATCTTTAGGTATAAATAAAAACATAATCTTCCTCTCCCACCACCACCTTTCTCCGGCCCCCATAAATCCGTCCGTATTCTTCCCATCCGGGAAGCCCGGCGGCGTCGCATTCCTTTGGTGACGGGGAATGTCGGCCTTGTTTCCTATCGAACCAGGCCATCCGGGAGGTGTGCGGATTATAGCTTTTAGCGACGGCCCAGAAAATTTTCCAGGCACTATCAAAGTTCAGGCGGAAGCTGCCTACAGTGATGGTAATCGTTTCCAAGGCGCAGCTCCTTACTTCGCTTCACTTCTTCTCCTGGAGGGGTGGAAGCCCTGTTTCCGTTCCCCGGGTTTTACCGAAGGCCATCTTTTGAAAGCGGCGACCCTTCAGCCCGGCATCATTCTTTTGATCGGAAGTTTCGGATTCGAGCTGCGCGCCCAAACGCCGGTGACCTGTTCCATCGCCTTTTTCCCTCGAGAATGGCCAGGCCCATTTCCAGAATATTCCTGAACGGCTCCTGCCGGTCTTCCCGAAGCTTCAGCATAAGGGCGTCACTGGGGCAGACGCCGGCGCACAAGCCGCAGCCGAGGCAGCGGTCCCGATCCACCCGGGCGATTTCCTCCACGATAATGGCCTGGACCGGGCAGCGTTCGCTGCAGGCTTCACAGACCAGGCAGGCCTCCGGGTCCACCACGGCTTCGTAGAGGGCGTTCAGGTACTTCCGCTTGTCGTGCCCTTTGGAGACGATCCCCTTCAGGGAGGCGCAGCAGCAGGGGCAGCAGTTACAGATATTGGATAGGTGCCGGGTATTGGCCCCGGCGTGGACCAGTCCGGCCCGGTCGGCCTGCTCCAGGATGGCCAGGGCCTCCTCGGCGTCGATTTCCCGGCCGATCTTGTTTTCGATGTAATATTCGGCCGCCACCCCGAAGCTCAGGCAGGTCTCCCGGGGGGAGCCGCAGTTGTGACCGGTGAGGGTCGCTTCTTTCCGGCAGACGCACTCGGCCACCGCGATTTTCCGGGCGGCCCGAATTTCCTCGGCCACCTTTACGTGAGGAAAAAGCACGAGGTCGGCCGGGACCCTCTGGTCGATAGGGATGACCTTGAAGCCCGGCACATTGCTGGCCCCCAGCTCCTCCTGATAGGCTTCCTCGTAATACCTGCGGCAGAGATCCGCCAGTTCCCGGTCCATACGTTGGACGGAATATTCATAGAGGCCGATCATGAAGGGGGCGGTCTGAAAGAGGGTCTGCCCCCGGCGGCGGAACCGGAAGAGCAGCCCCTTTCTCGACATGGCTTCTAGGCGGGCTTCCAGCCCATCCAGGGCGACGCCGGTCCGTTCGGCAATCTGCCGGGCCTCTTCCGGAAAGGGGGTGACCCATAGGGCGGCCTCGGCCTCTTCCTCGGAAAACATTTTTTTAAGGATTTTTATTTCCAGCCCGGAAGGTGTTTCCGGGAAACCCAGCGGCAATTGATCCAGATAGGAACGTAAGCGGTGATACGGGTCATCCGGCATGGTCCAGACCTTGATAAACCTTTATACGAAAATAAAGACGAACATCGAACGTCCAACATCGAACATCGAACATCGAATCAATACGAAAATACCGGGTCAACGTTCGCGCAGGAGCTTTGGATCCGCTGCGCTTGATCCACCGTACAGGCTACAGGCAAATCGTTCAACAGGTAAACGGCGCCTTGAAAAATTCCATATCGGGCTCGTGGGGCAGCTTCACCAGCAGCACGGTGGCCTCGGTCCGGGCGATGATTTCCATGGGCAGGCTACCCTTCAGGCGGCGCACCAGGTCATGTTTGAGACTGGCCCCCAGCACGATGACGGTTTGGGCCCCGGCGGTCTGCAGGATCAGATCGGCCGGCCGGTGCCCCTGGAGCCGATGGTGGACCGTGGTTTTTCCGCAACTGCTCAGCCATTCGTCGGCATGGGCCAGGCATTCTTCGGCCGCCTGAACGGCCCCGCTGCCGTTGTCGGGTTTTCTGACCCAGAGGATTTCCAGCGGGTCTTTGATGGCCGGCAGCAGGTGCTTCAAAAAAGGAAACAGGCGGCGGGAGGACGGAGAGCCGTCGGCGCAGATCAGGTAGCGGTCGTCCGGCCCGCCCCCCCGGACGAACAGCAGGGAAGTGTGCAGGTCCAGAATCAGGTCCCGGGTGCGGTCGCCCGCCCAGAAGCGGGCCAGATGGGGGTTCCGGGGCGGCGCGGCGATCAGCAGATGATAGGAATGCTCGTCCACCAGGCGGTTGAGCGTTTCCACCAGGTGGCCGAAACATTCGTAGAAGGGGACCTTCTCTCCGTTGGGGGTCGTCCCGGTAAAAAGGTGGCCGAGAGGAACGTCCTTGATGGTGACTTCGCTTTGTGGAACCAGCAGGCCTTCGGCCGTAAAAATTCCCAGGGCCTCCGTCAGCAACCGCATTCCCGGCGAAAACCGGCCCAGCTCCTGCAAGGGCAGCGGGACCCCCGGCGCGGGCAGCTCTTCTATGGCCTGGGTCCCGGATTGAACGGCCACGATGGCCAGTTCAGCCCCCAGTCGGTTTTTCAAGGCCGAGGCAAAGGAGAGGACCTGGCGGGAGTCCGATTTTTGGTCGAGATAAACCAGTATCTTCATGAGGCGCTCCCTTTCAAACCGGAAGGCGGTCCCGTGTCGGCCGCGGCCTTTCTGGCCGGCAGGGCGCAGGTCCTGGCCTTGACCCCTTTCCCCAGGGTTTCCCACCGTCCCTTTTTAAGGTCGGGGCATTCCTGAAAAATGTTCAGTTCGCAGGCGGAACAATCCTCCGGAAAGAAGGTTTCCCGCATGGCCTGGCGGATGGCGGACCCGGTGGTGTCCCGCAGGTGGGTCTCCCCGAGTTCCCGGAGGAAGCCGGAATCCCGGAACACCTCGAAGACCCGCTGGTTGACCCCGGCCAGATACATATCCCCCCCCCGGCGGCGGACCTCTTCCAGCAGCAGTCCCAGCACGTGGACCCCGCTGGCGTCCAGGGTATTGATCCGATGCATGCGGATCAGGAGGGCGACGGCCCGGGGGTGATTGCGGAGCCGGCGCAGCAGGTCCTCCTGGACGAAGGCCGCGGAGCCGAAGAAGAGCGATCCCTCGATATAGACGATATCCACTTGCGGGCAACTGTCGGCCAGACCGGCGGGCTTCATCTTGCCGGTCAGAAAGTCCGGGATCTCCTCGTAAATCCGGGGACGGGAGGTTTTGGCCAGATGCAGGCCGATGGACAGGAGGACGCCCACGTAAATGGCGAATTCGATGTTCAGCAGCAGCGTGGATAGAAAGGTCACCACCAGCACGGCGGCATCGGCCCGGGTGGCCCGGATGGTCCGCTTGAGGTCCGCCCAATGGATCATGTCGTAGGCCACCAGGACCAGGACGCCGGCCAGTCCCGCCAGGGGCAGGATACCGGCCAGCGGGGCCGCGGCCAGTACGGTGGCGGCCACGGCCAGCGCGGACAGGACCCCGCTGAGCGGGGTCCGGGCCCCGGAGCGGAAATTTACAGCCGACCGGGTAAAGGACCCGCTTACCGGGAAACCGGAAAAAATGGCCGCCGACAAATTGGCCAGGCCCTGGCCGGCGAATTCCCGGTTGATGTTCAGCCGTTGCCGGGTCTGGTCCGAGATGGATTTGGCTATTGAGACGGCCTCCACCAGTCCCAGCAGGGCGATGGCCAGGGCCCCGGAAACCAGTTGGCCGAGATTATCCAGGGCGTCCCAGGATGGCAGATGAAAGGGGGGCAGGCTCCGGGGGACGGCGCCGATCACCGCCACGCCCCGGGAGTCCAGGCGGAAGATATGAACCAGGAGTCCGACCAGGACTAGGGCGAACAGCGTCCCGGGCCAGGCGGGCCGGATTTTCTTCAAGATCAAGATGACCGCCATAGTAATAACCCCCAGGCCCAAGGTGATGAGATGTGACTGGTGCAGTGTTCCGAGCAGATGAAAAAGGGTGGTCACTAAATGACCCCCCTTGGGGACGGTCAGGCCGAACAATCCGGGCAATTGTTTGAAGGCTATGAGTACGGCGGCGCCGGCGGTAAAGCCGAGCAGGACGGAGCGGGAGACGAAATCCAGCAGGTTGCCCATCCGGGCCGCCCCCATGCCGATCTGAATGAGCCCGGAAAAAGCCGCCAGCCAAAAGGCCAGCTCGATAAAGGCCGGGCTTCCCGGAGGAGCCAGGTTTTTCAGGGCGCTGAAGATCACCAGGGAGACGGCCGTGGTCGGGCCCGTGATCAGGTGGGCCGAGCTGCCCCACAGACAGGCAACCAGGGTGGGGACGATCGAGGCATACAGGCCGTACTGCACCGGCAGACCGGCGATCAGGGCATAGGCCATGGACTGGGGCAGGGCCACCACGGCCACCGTCAGGCCGGCAGACAGATCCGCCTGGAAGTGCGGCCGCCGGTAACGGCGCATCCAGGAGAGAAAAGGGGCGAAATTGGAAAGCTTGACGTTCATAATCGTTGGCAGCGAACCTTTATAGAGACTGTCTTTTCAATTATCCACAGGGAATGAAAAAACTCCAGCGTTAAGTTTTTTCCGCAATTGCCGATTATCTTTTGGGAGCTGATAAAAATATTTATCTTCCTTACTTTTTATCGGGGCGTAATCCGCCGGTAGCGTCCTGGAGGTGTTTGTGGTGGAAATATTGAAAACCAATATCAGGAAAAAGGCCCTGGTGGGGATCCTGATCACCTGCGCGATTACCGCCCTGGCCTCGGGAATGGCCCTCAACGCGGTTTGGACAATAAATCGGGTCGTTACCCACCTGGTGCCTCAGGCCGAAGCTATGCTCATCGGCGTCAAGGACATCTACAGCCAGGGTCTGCAACAGGGCCAGGCCATCCGCAACATTATCCTCGACCCCGGCAACGGGACCGCTTTTAAAAATCTGGAAACGGCGGCGGCGGAGTTCAACGCCGCCTGCCAGCGTCTGGCCGAGGTTACCAGGGCGGCGGGGGAGAACGGCCTGGCGACCAAGGTGCAGGAAATAGCCGCTCTGGAGCAGGAAGATATCAAGGTCCTGCTGGAAATCAGCGCCACGGTCAAGGCCGGACAGAAGGACCAGGCCATCGAGATCCTGAACAGTCGGGAGACGCCTTTGTGGCGGAAGAACAAAACGATCATTCTCGACCTCAATAACCAAATGACGGAATATCGCAAACGGGCTTATGCCCAGGCCGAGACCGGGGCTTATCGTTGGATGGTGGTTGTGGCCCTGGTTACGGCCCTGCCCATCCTTTTCGCCCTGGGGCTGGGATTGACGTTGCGGGCGGCCCTGCGGCGGATGGGGAATATCGGCCAGACCCTCTGGGAGGGCATTCAAACGGTATCCGGGGTTTCCGGGCAGGTTTCCAGCGCCAGCCAGTCCCTGGCGGAGGATGCCTCCCGACAGGCCGCCGGCCTGGAAGAGACCTCCGCGGCTATCGAGGAAATGTCGGCCACGACCAGGCAGAACGCCGAAAGCGCCGATCAGGCCAATCGTTTCATGATCGAAGCCGGACAGGTGTTGAAAGAGGCCAACCGCTCCATGAAGGAACTGATCCAGTCCATGGACCAGATTTCCTCCGCCAGCGCGGATACGGGAAAAATAATAAAAACCATCGATGAAATCGCCTTTAAGACCAATCTGCTGGCGCTCAACGCCGCCGTGGAGGCGGCCCGGGCCGGAGAGGCCGGGGCCGGCTTTGCCGTGGTCGCCGACGCGGTACGAAACCTTGCCCGGCAGGCGGCCGAGGCGGCCAGCAACACCTACGACCTTATCGAAGGTACCGTCCATAAGGTAAACGAGGGCTCGGAGCTGATGGCCCGGACCAACGAAGTTTTCCGAAAAGTGGGCGAGCGGGCGAAGCAGGGGGGGATCCTGGTGGCCGGAATAGCCGCGGCCTCGAATGAACAGTCCCGGGCTATCGATCAGATCAAGCAGGCGATGAACGAGATGGACCGGGTGGTGCAGAAAAATGCGGCCGGCGCGGAAGAATCGTCCGCCGCCGCCGAGGAGCTGTACGCCCGCTCCGAGACGATGAAAGACCAGGTTAGGGAACTGGCGGCGGTTATCGGCGGAAAGGGACGTTCCCTGGAGCATGAATAAGCCCCGGGAAGAAAAGGACCGTCCGGAAACGGTGGCGCGTCTCCGCCGACGGCTCGAGGAACAGGAGGCCATCATCCAGGGAATTTCCGATTCCCTGTTGCTGCTGGAGGCGAGGACGTATGAAATCCTCGAAGTCAACCAAGCCTTTTTGGATTCCTACGGTCTGAGCCGGAACGAAGTCCTGGGAAAAAAGTGTTATGAGATCACCCACCAGTTGAAGGCGCCCTGTCACCAGGAGCCCGGACATGGCCCCTGCCCTTTGGCGGAAACCGTGGCCTCCGGAAAGCCCGCCAACGTCGAGCATGCCCATAGCGGCCCAGACGGAAAAATCCTATATTTTGAGATCACGACCTACCCCTTGAAAGAGCCAAACGGGACGGTCGTCCGGGTCGTCCACCTTTCCCGGGATATCACCCTGAGAAAGAATTTGGAACTGGAAGAGCGGGAGAAGGAAAAGCTGAGCGGTATCCTGGAACTGGCCGGCGGGGCCAGCCACGAGATCAACCAGCCCCTGACCGTGATCATCTCCGGTCTGGAACAGTTGGTCAAACGCTTGCCCCGGGGCGGGCTGGAACAGGATATCGCCCTGACAGTCCTGGAAAACGTCAAACGCTTGGAAAAAATTTCGGAAAAGCTGGCTCGGATCACCCGCTATGCCAGCAAGGATTATGCGGCCGGGAAAAGGATTTTTGATCTGGACCAGGGCGCTTGATTAGGTCCAGTTGCGACCGGAGCTGCCTGACCCAGCCTAGGAAGCCGCAGCCGGGTTGTCCGAGAGGCCTCTTTAGATTCTTACAGCCATTGTTCTGAAAATTTGTCTCTAACAATGGCTGTAAGAATCTAAATAAAAAACTACGTTCTCTTGGGTTCTCGTTCAGCGGTTTTTTCCAACCAAAAAAATTTCAAATTTTTTTGGTTAGGCTTGTTTTTTTCCGAAAGCGGCGGCGAAGGGGTTGTTGAAAAATTTATCCTGCTTTGGGGCTTCTTTTTCCAGGCGCCGCTCCTGCTTGGGGGGATTTTTCTTCGGGGGACCGGCCGTTGCCGCAGGGGAGCCGCTCTTCAAGGACAGGGAAATCCGCTTCCGCGCCAGATCCACCTCCAACACCCTGACCGTCACCTGCTGCTGGACCTTGACCACTTCGGCCGGGTTTTTCACGAAACGGTCGGCTATTTCGCTCACGTGCACCAGGCCGTCCTGATGGACGCCGATGTCCACGAAGGCCCCGAAGGCGGTCAGGTTGGTCACCACCCCGGGCAGCTTCATTCCGGGCCGGACGTCCTCGATCTTCACTACCCCTTCGGCGAAATGAAAGGCCTCGAACCGTTCCCGGGGATCCCGTCCGGGTTTGGAGAGTTCGGCCTGGATGTCCTGCAGGGTGGGCAGCCCCGCCTGGTCCGAGACGTAGCGCGTAAGGTCGATCCGGCTGCGGAGGATTTCATCGCGGAGCAGATCGGCCACCGTGCAGCCCAGGTCCCGGGCCATGGCATCGACCAGGGGATAGGACTCCGGATGAACGGCGCTCCCGTCCAGCGGGTTCTCACCGGCGCGAATGCGCAGAAAGCCGGCGGCCTGTTCGAAGGCCTTGGGTCCCAGGCGGGGCACTTGCTTCAGCGCCTCCCGGGAATGGAAGGGCCCGTGGGTGTTGCGGTAGTCTACGATCCCTTTGGCCAGTTGCGGCCCCAACCCGGAGACATAGGTCAGCAACTGCCGGCTGGCCGTGTTGACCTCCACCCCCACCCGGTTGACGCAGCTTTCCACCACGTCGTCCAGGCTGCGTTTCAGGGCGCCCGGATCCACGTCGTGCTGGTACTGGCCGACGCCGATGGACTTGGGGTCGATCTTGACCAGCTCGGCCAGGGGGTCCATCAGTCTCCGACCGATGGAGACACTCCCACGAACGGTAACGTCCTGGTCGGGGAATTCCTCCCGGGCGACTTCGGAGGCCGAGTAGACGGAGGCGCCGCTCTCGTTGACCATGATCACCGCCAGGCTCCGGGGCAGATCGAGACCACGGATGAACGTTTCGGTTTCCCGTCCGGCCGTCCCGTTGCCGATGGCGATGGCTTCAATGGCGAAACGATCGCTCAACTCCCGAATGCGGGCGGTGGCTTGGGCGACGTTTTTTTCCGACAACAGAAAAATGGTTTCGTGGTGGAGCAGCTTCCCTTGCGGGTCGAGGCAGACCACCTTGCACCCGGTCCGGAAACCGGGATCGATGGCCAGGACCCTTTTACCGCCCAGGGGCGGGGCGAGCAGGAGTTGGCGGAGGTTTTCGGCAAAGACCCGGATGGCTTCCTCGTCGGCCTTTTTTTTCGTTTCCAGGCGGATCTCGGTTTCCATGGAAGGCGCCAGGAGTCTTTTGTACCCGTCGTGGATAGCCAATTGCACCTGCCGGGAAGCCGGTCCTTCCCCTTTGAGGAAGAGTCGTTCCAGATTCTCCAGGGCGCCCTCTTCGGGAGGGATGACCCGCAGGATCAGAAAGCCCTCCTTTTCCCCCCGCCGCAGGGCCAGGATCCGGTGCGAAGGAGCATTGGTCACGGGCTCTTCCCAGTCGAAATAATCCCGGTACTTGCTCCCTTCCTCTTCCTTGCCGGCGATGATTTTAGACCGGAAAACCGCCTGGGAGGCAAAGGTCTCACGCATCCGGCCCCGGGCGGTTTCATCCTCGCTGATCCATTCGGCGATGATGTCGCGGGCCCCGGCCAGGGCCTGTTCGACCGATTCCACCCCTTTTTCGGGGTCGACGTAGGCTCCGGCCTCGGCGTCGGGATCCAGCGCTCCCTGCTCGAAAAGGTCCCGGGCCAGGGGCTCCAGTCCCTTCTCCCGGGCGATGGTGGCCCGGGTCCGGCGTTTGGGCCGGAAGGGCAGATAGAGGTCTTCCAGAACGGCCAGGGTCCCGGCGGCCTGGATCTTGTCCCGCAGGTCTTCCATGAGCAGGCCCCGTTCCTCCAGGGATTTGAAAATGGCCTCCCGCCGCTGATCCAACTCCTGGAGTTGCTCCAGCCGGTCCCGGACGGCGGCGACGGCCACCTCATCCAGGGAGCCGGTGGCTTCCTTGCGGTAGCGGGCAATAAAGGGGATCGTGGCCCCCCCGGCCAGCAGTTCGGCAGCGGCTTTGACCTGTGGTGAGGAAAGATTTAGTTCCTGGGCGATTTTTAGGATATGAGCTTCGTTCATTTTCTGATTTCAGACCTCCGGATAGGCCGGATTGATTAGCAGGTGAATAAAACAAAACACTAAAGACAATAATCAATGATCAATTGTTAATTTTTAACGGGAAGACAGGGGGCCCTGCCGGGGTTATTAAAACCGGCATCTGTTACGAGCGGGGCACCCGCGATGCCTGAAAATGACCGAATGACTTAATGACCAATGACTTTTTAAGGCATCCGGTAGGCCAGGGCGTTGATGTTCATGCCAGCGCCGACCGAGGCAAAAACCACCAGGTCAGCGGGATGGAGCCGCTGGTTTTCCACCTGGCCCCGCAGGATCAGGTCCAGCAGGGTCGGCAGGGTAGCCACCGAACTATTGCCCAGCCAGCCAATCGTCATGGGCATGATGTCTGCGGGGATATCCTGAATAGCATAGAGCTTGAACAACCGTTTCAGAATGGCCTCGTCCATCTTCTGGTTGGCCTGGTGGATGAGGACCTTGTTGACCTGGGTCAAGGTCAACCCGGCCTGGTCGAGACAGCGTTGGACCACTTCCGGCACGTGTTTCAGGGCATATTTGTAGATCTCATGGCCGTGCATCTTGATGAAGATCCTGTTCCCGTAAGCGCTGGGATGGTTGGAGGGACCGTACCACAACAGATAGGCTTCCTCCAGCGTATCCGACCGGGTGACGTGGGAAAGGATTCCGACCTCCCGGTCGGTCGGCTCCACCAGGGCCGCCCCGGCGCCGTCGGAATAGATCATGCTGTCCATGTCGTGGGGATCGGAAACCCGGGAGAGGGTCTCGGCCCCGACGACCAGAATTTTTTTGGCCCCGCCGGATTTGATATAGTGGTCGGCCAGGATCAGGGCGTGCAGCCACCCCGGACAGCCGAAAGGGACATCGTAGGCGACCGTGTAGGGATTTTTGATGCGCAGCTTATGCTTCACCCGGGCGGCAATGGAGGGGACCTGGTCGCCCTGGGGATTATCCGCGCGCACGTCGCCGAAATTATGACCGACGATAAGGTAATCCAACGTTTCCCGGTCCACTCCCTCCAGGGCCTTTTCGGCCGCCAGAAAGGCGATGTCCGAAGTGTTGAGGTCGTCGGTCACGTAACGTCTCTCCTCGATGCAGGTGATTTCCTGCAGCTTGGCGACGATCTCGGGGTTCGGGCGGATCAGTTTTTTCCCGTCCGGGCCGTAGAACTCGTGATTCAAAAAATCGTTGTTGGCTACCCGCCGGGTCGGGATATAGCTGCCGGTCCCGGTAATGATGGAGTGGGGCATAAAATGTCCTGTGCCTCCTCGATAGTAATTTGAAAAAAACCGGTCTTGGCGGAAGGTCCTCTGAACAGGGATTGGAGCGAAGACGCTTAAGCAAATATTATAATGGGGTCGGCAGAGATAGTAAAGGGGAAAAAGGTTCGGACTCCCGCTGGCCCCGTATAAAAAGCCGGAGAGCCGGGGCCCCTGAAAACTTCCAGGCCGGCAGCCGCCAGGTTCATTAAGCCTGGAAATCCTCCGCCGGTAGATGAAGGGAGCTCTAGGATCACCGACTTACCGGAAACGGTATTATTTTGACCTCCGCGCGGTTTTCTTTTAGAATCAAAGACAACCTTTTCATTTCCGAGGCGCCGGGGAAATTTTTTCCACCCGGGTCTCGGACCCTAGCTAACGATGACCATAACCGTCCTGACAGAAAGCTGATCGATGGCGCCGCTTCATAGCCTCCTGGAACGCCAGCTTAAAAGCCATTTCGGGGACACCGGCGATCTGCCCCCCGTCTGGCGGACTTTTATCGAGCGGATTAATGAAGCCTATGGGGAGTTCGACCAAGACCGGGCCCAGTTGGAACACTCCCTGGACTTGCGCTCCCAGGAGCTGATCCAGGCCAACACGGAACTGCGGGCCGTTCTCAATGCCTTCCCCGATCTTTTTTTATGGGTGGACGGGGAGGGAAAGATTATAGATTGCCGGGGGGGCAGTACTTCCGAGCTCTATCTCCCTCGGGAGCTGGTGATCGGGAAAAAGATCCAGAGCATACCCGAGCCGCAGCTCGGGGAAGAATTTAAGTCCGCCTTGCGGGAGGTGCAGACCACCAGGGGCATGGTGAGCCTGGAGTATTCGCTCGGGATCACCGGCGAGGAATTATATTTCGAAGCCCGGTTCATGCCGCTGGCGGATCAAAACGTTTTGTGCGTCATCCGCAACATTACCGAAAGGAAAAAGGCTGAACAGCAATTGGTGAGCAGCGAGGAGCGTTTCCGGGGACTGGTGGAAAACGCCCCCTTCGGGATTTCCATTATGACCCGGGAGCAGTCCTTCGAATATTTAAACTCCAAATTCACCGAAATCTTCGGGTACACCCAGGCCGACCTTCCCGACCGGGAAGCCTGGTTTCAAAAGGCCTACCCCGATCCCGCTTACCGGAAATCCGTCCAGGCGGCTTGGAAAATAGATATTCCCGAAGCCCTCCAATACGGAATAAATCCCGATCGAATCTTTACCGTCCGCTGTAAGAACGGATTGGACCGGATGATTCATTTCCAGGCCGTCATAGTGGAAAATGAACCCATTATCATGTTTTACGAGGACGTCACCGATCGCTTTCAGGCCGAGGAAGACCTGCGGCGGAGCCGGGAGGAATACAAGGAACTCTACGAAGAAGCCAAACGAACCGAAGCGGTTTACCGGTCCCTGATCCATTCCTCGGCCGATGCCATCGTCACCTACGACCTGGACGGCCGGGTGACCTATTTGAGTCCTTCCTTTACCCGGGTTTTCGGCTGGACCCTGGAAGAATTGTGGGGGCGGAAAATCCCCTATGTCCCGCCTGACCACGAGATGGCTACGAACGCCGTACTTCGCTCCGTTGTGGAAAAGGGCCTTCCCTGTCAGGGGTTTGAGAGCCAGCGCTATACCAAGGATCACCGGCTTTTGGATGTCAGCATCAGCAGTTCCCGTTTTCTCGATCACGCAGGGCGGCCGTCCGGGATATTGGTTTTGTTGCGGGATATAACGGACAGCAAAAAGCTGGAACAGCGCCTGCGGGTGGTTGAAAAAATGGAGGCCATCGGCAATCTGGCCGGGGGCGTGGCGCACGATCTGAACAATATCCTGAGCGGACTGGTCAGTTACCCCGAACTGCTTTTGCTGGAAATTCCCCCGGACGACCCGATCAGGGATTCCATCCTGACCATTCAGGCCTCCGGTTTGAAGGCTGCGGCCATCGTGCAGGACCTGTTGACCCTGGCCCGCCGGGGCGTCCCCCAGCACGGGGTGGTGAATCTGAACCGGGTCGTCCAGGATTATCTGCAGAGTCCCGAATTTGAAGGGTTGGCGTTATATCATCCCCGGGTGGAAATTAAGACCCGTTTATCCCCGGATCTCCGGAACCTGCTCGGCTCTCCGGTCCACCTGTCTAAAATGATCATGAATCTCCTCAACAACGCCGCGGAAGCCATGCCCGAAGGGGGGACCGTCACCCTGACCACCGAAAACCGGGTGCTGGATCGGCCTCTCACGGGTTACGAGCGGGTGGCAGAGGGGGAATACGCCACCTTGTCCGTTACCGATCAGGGGATCGGCATCGCGCCCGAGGATATCTCCCGGATCTTCGAGCCCTTCTATACCAAAAAGGTCATGGGCCGGAGCGGATCGGGATTGGGGATGGCCGTAGTCTGGGGCACCGTGAAAGACCATAAAGGATATGTCGACCTGCAAAGCGAGGTGGGCCGGGGGACGACCATAACCATTTATCTGCCCGCCACCAGCATCAGGATGGAAGACGTCCAACCGCTAATCCCCCTGGCCAAATACCGGGGGCAGGGGGAGAGCATTCTGGTGGTCGACGACCTGAAGGAACAGCGGGAGATCGCCTTCCGCCTGCTTAAGGAATTGGGTTACCTCCCGGTGGGCGTCGGCAGCGGCGAAGAGGCCGTCGAATATTTGCAAAGCCGAGCGGTGGATCTGGTGCTGCTGGACATGATCATGGAGCCGGGAATGGACGGACTGGATACGCTCAAGGAAATCCTGCGCCTCCATCCCGATCAAAGAACGATCCTGGTGAGCGGCTTCTCGGAAACCGATCGGGTCAAGGAAGCCCAGCGGTTAAGTTCCGGCCCATATTTGCAAAAACCCTACCGGATGCAGGAACTCGGGCTGGCGGTGCAAGCGGAATTGGCCAAGGTCAGGACCCGCTGATTTCTCCGGGGCGGAAGGCCCCGCCGGCCCTTTAAATCTCGACCCGGGCGTAAGCGTTGCGGAGCACCACGGCCCGTTCGGTCCGGGCCTGGATGATGAACCGCCCTTCCCCAACCGGCCAGGCCTCGGTGGTCAGGGCCTCGCCGGGGTAGACCACCTCGGCAAAGCGGGTCCTGAACTCCCGGAAGCGGGCCGGGTCCCCGCCGCAGAGACCGTGGACGATGGCCCGGGTCGCATAGCCGTAGGTGCAGAGTCCGTGCAGGATGGGCCGCTCGAAGCCGCCGCGCCGGGCGAACTCCGGGTCCAGGTGCAGGGGATTCAAATCACCGCTGAGGCGGTACAGGGCGGCCTGGTTTTCGGGAATGGAGTAGCTAAGGCTTAAAACGGGCGCCACACCTGCGGGAGGGTTCAGGGGTTCCGCTTTCGGTCCCGGGTCTCCTCCGAAGCCCCCGCCGCCTATGTGAAAGGCGACGTGCTCCACTTCGAAAAGGAGCGCCCCGTCGGCGAGCCGCCCTTGGGTTTCAAAGCGGATCACCGCGGCCTTGCCCTTGTCGAAGACGTCGGCCACCCGGCTGGTGATAATGATTTTCCCCTGGGGCGGGATGGTCCGGTGCAAACGGATGGCCTGTTCCCCGTGAATAAACCGGAAGCCTTCGATCTGCTGTCCGAAGGCGATGATCAGGCCCCCCGCGGCCTTGGCTGCGAAGCTGGGAAAGACCCGCAGCCCGCCCGGGGTGTTCTCATAGATGAAGGGTAGTTCATCGGTCTGGGCCCCGATGCCCAGGGCATAGAGGACCACATCCTGCCAGGTATATTCAAAGATAAATTCCCGCGGTTCCCGGCTTACCGTTTTCCAGTCGACGGCCATTTGCTGCTCCTTACGGTAAAAATTTTAAAATTCAACCTACGTTTTTTATTTACGCATTAAACCCCCCATGCTCGGGTCGAGCACCCGCGAAGCATGAAAAAACGAATTTTGATTAGTAAGTCAATGCGAGGAGTGAAGCGACGAAGCAATCCCCGTCCCGACTTGGATTTCCTCGAAGCTTATCGGGGGGATTGCTTCGCTCCGCTCGCAATGACGGGTCAACCGTCGGAGTATTGGAATAATCTTTGTATTTAACTCCTCCGCCTAACGCCTAACGCCGAACGGTATTTTCGTACTAATCCCGGGTCAATTCGCGGGCGATGACCAGGCGCTGGATCTCGCTGGTGCCCTCGAAGATGCGATAAAGGCGCAGGTCCCGGTAAAAACGCTCCACCGGTAAATCCTTCATGTAGCCCATGCCCCCGAAGATCTGGACGGCCTGGTCGGCCACCCGGCAGGCCATCTCCGTGCAGAAGAGTTTGACCATGGAGGCTTCCTTGATCACGGTCTTACCCTGGTCCCGCAGCCAGGCGGCATGGTAGAGCATCTGCCGGGCCGCATAGATCTCGGTGCCCATGTCGGCCAGCATGTTCTGAACGGACTGGAACCGGGCGATGGGCTGGCCGAACTGGACCCGCTGTTTGGCATAGTCCACGGAGAGGTCGAGGAGTTTCTGGGCCGCCCCCAGGGCGCAGGCCCCCATGGTCAGGCGGCCCTTGTCGAGGACCCGCATGGCCGTCCGGAACCCCTGGCCGATCATCTTTTCCCCGCCGATGACCTGCGCTACCGGCAGGCGGCAGTTGTCGAAGATCAGTTCGCAGGTGTGGCTGCCCCGGAGCCCCATCTTCCGCTCGATGGTCCCCACCGTAAAACCCGGCGTCCCCTTTTCGACGGCGAAGGCCGTGATGCCGCCGCGGGTCCGTTTCTCCTTATCGGTCACGGCCAGCACGGTGGCCAGGTCGGCCACGTCCCCGTTGGTGATGAAGTGCTTGCGGCCGTTGAGGACAAAGGTGTCGCCCTCCCGCACAGCCGCGGTTTGGATGTTGCCGGCATCCGAACCCGCCTCCGGCTCCGACAGGGCGAAGCAGGCCGTCCATTCGCCGCTGGCGATCCGGGGCAGGTATTTCTGCTGCTGCTCCTCGGTGCCGTCCAGCAGGATCCCCAGGGAGCCGATGCCGTTGCTGGTGCCGATGCGCGAGCGGAAGGCCGCGTTGGTCTTGGTCAATTCCTCATAGACCAGGCATTCGCCCAGGGTGCCCAGGTTCAGGCCCCCGTACTCCTCGGGGATGGCCAGGCCGAAGAGCCCCAGGTCCCGCATCTTCTGGACCACTTCCTCGGGGATGCGATCCTCCTCCTCCACCTGCTGGGAAATGGGCTCCAGGTCCTTCTGAACGAAACGGCGTATCGTCTCCTGCATCAGGCGCAGGCTTTCCGGTATTTCGTAATCCATGTGTTTTCCTTTTATTGTCCGCGTGAGTCTGCGGCTAACAGTTCTTCGCAGTATCCGCGGGCTGGACGCCTGCCCTGTGTCTTTAAATTCGATGTTGGACGTTCGATGTTGGACGTTCGTCTTTTCAACACCGAACGGTATCTTTCCCTTACTCTCCCGTAAAAACCGGCTTCCTCTTTTCCAGAAAAGCCTTAAACCCTTCCGCTTTGTCCTTGGTTTCCCGGACCGCGGCCGATCCGTCGGCTTCGGCCTTCAGCCCGGCGTCGATGCCCTCGTAGGCCCCGGCGGCCATGGCCTTCAGCACCCAGGCGACCGCGATGGGGGGGCGTTCAGCCAGTCGGCCGGCCAGGTCCAGGGCCTCCGCCAGCAGCCTTTCGGCCGGGGCCAACTGATTCACCAGCCCGCTGGCCAGGGCCTCTTGGGCGGTTACCCGCTGACTGAAGAGGATCATCTCCAAGGCCTTGGCCCGGCCCACCAGACGGGGCAAACGCTGCGTCCCGCCCCAGCCGGGGATGATACCCAGGTTGAGCTCGGTCAGGCCGACGAAGGTCTTGGGGTCGTCCACCAGGATGCGGAAATGGCAGGACAGGGCCAGCTCCAGCCCGCCGCCCAGGGCGAAGCCGTTCAGGGCGGCAATGACCGGTTTGGGGAAGCGGTCCACCCGCCGCCAGAGTTCCCGGCCCAGGGGGCTGGTGCGCGGGGCGTTGGCGGCGTCGGTCACGTCGAAGCCCGAGGAGAAGCATTTTCCCCCGGCCCCGGTCAGGATCACCACCCGGGTCTGCCGGTCGTTTTCCACCTGGTCCAGACGCTGCTTGAATTCCTCCATGGCGGCCAGGTTCCAGGCGTTGGCCGGGGGGTGATCGATGGTCAGGATGGCGGTATGTTCTTTTTGCGTGAGAAGTATATGCCGGAAAGTCATGGCTGCTCCTTGGTATTTTTTGGGCATTTTATATCGCATATTATATACCAATAATCAATGATCAATCGCTAATCATTTATTATTAAAACAATAATTTAATATTAGCCGTAATTCGCAACCCGGTGGTATTCTAAAATATTATGGGCTTCCGGGATATTTGGGTTTGATAAACAAGCGGAACCGGTTGATAATGATTGGAGCAGGATTCCCATAACGGCTTAGAGGAGGAATATTTATGGAACCGTCTGGAAAGACTCCAAGTTCCCCGGTCTGTCTGTTAGCGGGTTTCGTGGCCGGATTTCTGGCCACCCTGATCTTTCACCAATTGCTGGTAGTCGTGTTGTGGAGCGCCGGGGTGTCGCCCTTCGGACCATTCCAGATGGCGCCGACCAAACCCTTCGGGGTTCCCACGGTTTTCTCCTTGTCCTTCTGGGGAGGGGTCTGGGGGATCATCTACGTGCTGTTCGAGGGCCGGTTTCCGGCCGGGAAGGGGTATTGGGTCACCGCTTTTCTGTTCGGGGGGGTGCTCCTCTCCCTGGTGGCCCTGCTGGTAGTGTTACCCCTAAAGGGCCGGCCCCTGGGAGGCGGCTGGAACCCGTATCTGCTGGTGACCGCCTTCCTGGCCAACGGTGCCTGGGGAATCGGCACGGGAGTGATTCTGAAATCGCTGAAGACGGGGGAGGGAAACGAAACGGGACATTAAAACCGGTATTGAGTCTATTTTCGAACTAAACCGCCATACTCGTGGTGAGCACCCGCTAAGCAAGAAAATCCCCCCCAGCCCCCCTTTTTCCCCGCGTGCCGCGGGGCAGGCTCGGGGGGAGCCCAAGCTCGGCTAATCTGGTAAGCTTTTTATCGTTCCCCTGCTCTGCGTGGGAACCCCGCCGTAGGCGGGGTTCCGGACGCTCAGCGATCCCGCCGCCCCGCCCTACGTTTTTAAGTTCGATGTTCGATGTTCGATGTTCGATGTTGGACGTTGGACGTTGAATGTTGGACGTTCGTCTTAATCAAGGAGCGCCCATCTTCCCCGGATCCACCGTAACGATCCGGTCGTCGCTTTTCCCCAGTCGCCCGCGGCCGTCGGTGTTGGAGGTCAGGAGATAGAACAAGCCATCCGGCCCCAAAACCACCGTGCGCAAGCGTCCGAACGTTCCCTTAAAATAGCCTACTAATTTTTCCACCCCGCCGGCGGTGTCGAGCCGGGCCTGATACAGGGTCTGCCCCCGCAGGCCGGCGAAAAAGATGCTCCCCCGGTAATGCCGGGCCCCCGAAGGGGCCCAGGTTACATCCGGCCCGGAGTGGATCACCGGGGCGACCATCCCTGCCCGGGTCTCGTCGCCCTGAATGACGGGCCAGCCGTAATTTTTCCCCTTCTCGATTAAGTTCAGTTCGTCATAACCGGAAAAGAGGCCCGACCGCCCGTGTTCCGTGGCCCAGAGCCGCCTTTGATCGTCCCAGGCCAGGCCCTGGACGTTGCGGTGGCCGTAACTGAAGACCGGATTGCCGAAGGGGTTGTCCGGCGGCAGGGACCCGTCTTCCCGCACACGCAAAATTTTTCCGGCCAGGGCTTGCGGGTCCTGGGCCGATTGGCTGTCACCGGCGTCGCCGGTCCCGGCATAAAGCAGGCCGTCGGGGCCGAATTGGATCCGTCCGCCGTTGTGGAAGGTCGCCGCCGGGATACGATCGACGATTATTTTCTTGCCGGAGAGCCGGTTGTTCTCGAAAACATAGCGGACCACCTGGTTTTTCAACCCCGCCTCATCCCGGGTGGTAAAATAAAGGTAGATCCACTTGTTTTCTTTGAACCGGGGATGCAGGGCCAGACCCAGAAGTCCGCCCTCGCCGCGCTGCTCCACCCCGGCGACGGGGATCTCTAAGACCGGTTGACCGCTGATTTTCAGGATCCCGGGCCGCTACGTCACCAGGGCCGTGCGGTCGCTCAAAAAAACGATCTCCCAGGGGATTTTTAAGTTCTCGAGAAAGGTTCCGAAGCCCTGCCCGGCCGGGACCTCCACCGCCTTGCGGGCCCGCGACGGCATATCGCCGCTAACGCTGCTTGGTCCGAACCAGAACCCGGTCCAAGGGCAGACCCCGAGCATGATCAACGGCAGCAGATAATATTTCTTATTCCGGCGGGTTTTTGGCGATATCGTCATGGGGGAGCCTTTCACCGATTTCAGATTTTAACCCGGATCGAAGGTTTGACGGTTACAGGGTCTTCGGATCTTTCCCGGATCGTTGCGATCCAGTATAATAAAAATAAAGAGGGAAGGGAATGGTTCGATTTAAAGAGACGCAGCGGGCTTTTGCGGCCGCCACCCTGCTGAACATTATTTTCGTGGTTGTTGAAGCGGGGTGCGGGATCCTGGGGGATTCCCTGGCGCTGCGGGGAAAAGAATAACGGGTGAGTGGGATAAATGCCGGATGGGGAGCCGCGAATAATATCTTAAAGACGAACGTCCAACATCGAACATCCAACGTCCAACATCGAATCAATACGAAAATACCGGTCGGAGTTTAGCGAATAAGTTTTAAGCGCTGACGTAGGGGCGGGGACTTCGGCGAGCTCAGTCGAGCCGTTCATCCCCGCCCGCCTCCGGGTTGCCATTTTTTTTAATTTCTTTGTGCCCTTTGCGCCTTTGCGGTGCATATTTGCCCTAAAATTTCATCCCCGGCAGGTTGAGGGAGGCCGTGTTGCCCCCATCCACGGCCAGGGCCTGGCCCGTTACAAAGCTGGCCTCGTCGCTGGCCAGAAAGAGGATGGCGGCGGCGATTTCCTCGGGCCGACCAAAGCGGCGCAGCTCGCAGCGGCTGCCCAGCTTGGCCTCCTTGCCCGCGGAACGGGCGTAGTCGAAGACCGGCTTGGTCATGCCGGTTTCGATCAGCCCGGGGCAGACCGCGTTCACCCGCACGTTGGAGCCCCCCAAGTCGCAGGCCGCCGTCTGGGTGAGGTTGATCAGCCCCGCCTTGCTGGCGCTGTAGGCGTTCCCCCCGGCCCCGGAGCGGATCCCGGCCACCGAGGCGGTGTTGACGATAGCCCCTGAGCCCCGCTCCCGCATGTGCCCGGCCACGTGCTTGATTCCGTACATGGCGCCGAGCAGGTTGACCTCCAGGACCTTGAGCCAGTCTTGGCCGTCCTGCTCTTCGATGCCGACCGTTTGCCCCGTGATGCCGGCGTTGTTGATCAGGATGTCGATCCGACCAAAGGTGGCCAGGCCCAGGTCGATGAGGCCCTTGACCTCCTGCTCGACCGACACGTCGACCGGTCTGACCACCGCCTCCCCGCCCGCCTCGCGCACGGCCGCCAGGGTTTCCTGGAGGCCCTTGTCCTGCAAATCGGCCAGGACCAGCTTGGCCCCCTCCCGGGCGAAGGCGACGGCCGTGGCCCGCCCGATGCCGCTGGCCGCCCCGGTGATCGCCGCTATTTTATCCTGCAAACGTCCGTTTTCTTTCATGCGTTGCTCCTTTAATCCTTATGTTTTTCATTAATAATTAATAATTAACAATTGATAATTGATTATTGACAATTGATTATTGACCTGGTCCTATGCCGGGAAAGATAAGGAATAGGGCTTCGGATGTCATTTCTAATATGAGACTGTTAATAATGTAGGGGCGGGGACTTCGGCGAGCCCTTCGACAGGCTCAGGGTCTTGAGCTTTGTCGAAAGGCTCAGTCGAGCCGTTCATCCCCGCCCGCCCCCTGAGCTACCCACGCCCTTCTTTTTGGCCCCTGAGCGTTGAGCAGTAGGCCTCCCCTGAGCGGTTATCTTTATAGCAAGCCGGACGAATTTTTTAAACAACAATTCAAACAGATACCCCCTTCTATTTCGAAGCAATCCACCGGTTCCAGGAACTGGCCCTGGCCTATTCACTGACCGCCTATGACGCTGCTTATCTGGAACTGGCCCTGCGCAAGGGATTCCCCCTGGCCACCTTTGATCAACGGCTTAAACCGGCGGCCCGAAAAGTGGACTGGACACGATCCCCGATTGATCGGGAAACCGATGACACAGCTGTTATAATAATTTGTTGTCAGGCTAAAAAATAATCCTGTCTATTTTATGGCATAATCCAAAATAGCCAAGTATCTTTGTAAATTGAAGCGATTAGTTTCAAAATGCAAAGATATATGGACGAAGGCCGTCTTTTTATTAAGCCGGGAATAATTCAAAAAACTCAAAGACGTCCCCCATTTTGTGTTCCAGAGGACGGAATGTTGCATAGCTGCCCTCGGCTGTGCCCTCGGCGTTGCATATCCCCCCCTCCTTTAATCCCGCCTTCTGGCGGAACAGGCTCCGGGGGCTTCGACTACCCAGGCGTCCTGGTGCCCGGCGTCGAGGAATGTTTGAAGGATGGTAGAAATGGTATGACTTGTTGACACCTTCAATAATTTTAGTAGGATAATATCGAGAAACCGGAATGGAGATGGTATTTTCTTGTTTAGCCGGGTATATAAAATATGAGTCCGTCCATTTTTAGAGAAAAAGGGTACCGATTCTATTTTCTGTCAAACGAAGAAGAGCGCATCCATATTCACGTGATGAGCGAGAGCGGAGAAGCGAAATTCTGGCTGGAACCCATTATCTCCTTGGCTGTCCATCACCAGCTGACTCCGAAAAAACTTGGTGAAATCCAGGGTATTATTGAGGAACATAAGGATGAAATCGTCCAGGCATGGCGAAAACATTTTGGTAAGCGTTGAGAATATCACACCTTTTGGCATTTGGCTTTTCGTCAAGGGAAGGGAGTACTTTCTCAGCTATAAGGATTATCCTTACTTCAGGGATCAAACTCTGAAATCGATACAGACTGTTCAGTTGCTTCATGGGTACCATTTATATTGGTCGAAACTGGACGTGGACTTGGAAATTGATAATCTCGAAAACCCTGAAAAATATCCCCTGAAGTGGAGGGCAACCAAAGCTCACCGCCTGAGCCAATCCGAGGGAACAGGCAAAAAGTCGGCCTCCCGCTGATTTGTTTGATATGCGTTAGGGGGGCTTCAATCAGGAATGCCATTTAAAATTTAAGGTAAGTGAATGAAGTGAACAACGTCCCGTTAGGATGATGATTAACAGCAGTTTTTTCATGATGAGGACACCTCGTAAGCAAACCAATCGGAATATTACCATGGCCCTGAAGGCACCCGTGACCATGGGTATTTCGGGCCTCGAACCGTTTAATTTAAGTTTTTTCCGCTCTACGCGCAACAACGTTTTTTGAGACTTGAGGGAAAACGGTGTGGGCCCCGGGAGTCGATTGTGAACGGCAGCGGAGGAGTGCTCATAAGCCATGTTTCTGGGGATCAGGCGCGCGAAGGCCTCTTTTGAATCTCTGACTGCGCCGGGTTCATATTCTATTTCGGCAATTTATTTTACAGGGTTCCTTGGACAATCACTTTTTTTTGTCGGCTTCCCGTTTCATTTCTTCCCGGATCATTTTCTCTTTCAGGGATGAGCCCTTGATAAACCCAAAGAATTACTTGCAGAGGCGATATACCAGCAGGTTGGTCAAAGCCAACACGCCCGCTAAATCCAGGTGGAAATGCGCTCGGGCATCGATGCCGATAAGCGTCCGGGCGGGAAACTCCCGGTCACCCCGCCACAGTAGAAGGTATAAAGGGACATAGGGCAACCCCGGCACCCGCAGCGCCACGTCGGCTCCATCGATCGTTTCACCGCCGAAACCCCGGGCTC
>JACRCK010000091.1 GCA_016219065.1 Deltaproteobacteria bacterium | reverse complement strand
TTTTCCGGTAGCGGAAATCATGATGCCATTTGCCGGTCAGAATGGCCAGCAGTTCCGAGGACCCCCAGCGGGCCGGCAGATTCCAGATAAACAGCCGGCCGTCTTTTTTCAAAACCCGGTGCACTTCTTTTAAAATGGTGAGTTCATCCCCCACCCCGTCCTCCCGGACATGCTCCAGGACGCCGGAGGAGATGAAGGCGTCCACCGATCGGTCTTCCAGTTCCAAGCGGTTGGGCTGCCGCCCCCAGAGGGTGGGCAGGTGGAAGGCCTGTTGAAAAAAAGGATAGTGGGGCGTTTCATGGAGGAGATAATTGGTCGTGTCCAGATAACCCAGGTTGTGGAGTATCATGGTGACGTGGCCGTAAAGCCCCCCCCAATCGATAATCCGGGCCTTGCGGTCCGGCAGGAAGGTTGAGACCAGGCGGCAGAAATAAACGTAGAACAGCCAGTCGGAACGGGCCGTAATGTTTTCGGCATAGGGGACCCGGTGGGTTTCGATCAGTCGGACGTATCGGCGACGCAATTCCTCGAGGGAACCCCCTTGGCGGATGGTTGCCAGTATCTCCCGTTCCATGCTTTCATTCATAAATTACTGACGGATTTTTTACAAGGGGCTTTACGACTAGGCCCAGCAGGGCGGGCCGGGAAAAGGTTTCGATTAACATTCTTCTATGGTTCGTTTATAATAACCTTTCCGGTTCCTGAAAGATCCGGTCAATTTTTTAACCTTGCTAGTTTCGCAAAAAGTCGTCATTGCGAGCGAAGCGAAGCAATCCCCCGCGTAGCTAGCTGAATTCCTGAGGATTGCTTCGTCGCTTCACTCCTCGCAATGACTCCCTTGCGGACTTTTTGCGAGACCATCAACCTTGAAAGACTTGAACATGCCTTTGATTCACAATCTCGACCCCGTTCTGATCCAACTTGGACCTGTCCGGATAGGCTGGTACGGCCTGATGTATATCCTGGGCTTTCTGGCCTCCTACCTCCTGGTTCGTTACCAGATCAAGAAGCGAGATTTCGGTTTCTCCAGGGAGGAGGTGGAAGACCTCTTCGTCTTCCTGATTCTCGGCCTGATCGTCGGGGCCCGCCTCGGCTACATCCTTTTCTACGATCTTCCCCAGTATCTTTCCAAGCCCCTGGAAATTTTCGCCATCTGGCACGGGGGCATGTCTTTTCACGGCGGGTTGATCGGCCTTTTGCTGGCCGGGCTCCTGTATGCCCGCCGGAAGCAGAAGTCTTTCTGGAAAATGGCCGATCTCTTTATCGTCACGGCCCCGATCGGGCTGGGGCTGGGCCGGATCGGCAACTTCATCAACGGGGAACTGTACGGTCGGACTACCGCTGCCCCCTGGGGGATCATCTTTCCGCGGGGAGGTCCCCTACCCCGCCATCCTTCCCAATTGTATGAGTGCCTCCTGGAGGGCCTGGTGCTCTTCGTCATCCTCTGGAGCTTAAGGGATAAAAAACTCCCGACCGGCGGATTATTGGCCGTCTTCCTGGTCCTGTACGGGATCTTCCGTTTTGTGGTGGAATTCGTGCGGGAACCGGATACCCAGCTCGGTTTTATCCTCGGTCCCTTAACCATGGGGCAGGTCTTGAGCTCCCTCATGGTGGCCGCCGGGATCGCCCTCTACTTTTTTTTACGTTATAAACCCGCCGGCCGCTAATATTAAAATATTATCTTGCCCTGCTGCGCTTGTAGGAGTAAGGTTGCCAAGTTAGCCGTTCCAGTCAGATCATCTGTCGGTCAATTAAAGAGAAATCAGGATTTGAACTTAAAATCCACCCAGAAAAGGCTGCGGGTAACCGCCGACGATTTTGGTTTTACGCCGGGGGTCACCGACGGCATTCTTGAAGCCCATGAGGACGGCATCGTCACCCATACCTCGCTCATGGCCGGGGGGCTGGACTTTGACCGGGCCGTGGCCTTGTCCCGCCGAAAACCGGCCCTCGCCGTGGGCCTCCACTTGACCCTGACCTGGGGTGAGCCTCTGACCCCTCCGGCCCATATTCCCAGCCTGATGGGGGAAAAAGGCCGTTTTGCCCCTTTGGGGGTTATCCTGAAACGGTTTGTCACCGGCCGGCTGAACCGGAGGGAAGTGGCCCGGGAGTGGCGGGGCCAGATGGAACGGATGATCCGGGCCGGCCTCACCCCCACCCATGTAGACAGCCACCACCATCTGCACCTGCTCCCCGGTCTGCTGCCGATCGCCGCCCGGATCGCCGGAGAATTCGGCGTCTCCTGGTTGCGCCGACCGGCGGAGCCGCTGGCGGGGGATTTCCGTCAGGCCCTGATCAAGCGGCTGGTTTTCAGGATGCTGACCCTCCGGCCCTGGCCCCTGCCGACCAGCGCTGCCTTCCGCGGGCTGACCCTGCAGGGCCGCCGGGATTTTCTCCCCCGCTTGCAGGAAGCGATCCGGGGGCTGCCTGCCGGAACTACGGAATTCATGGTCCATCCCGGCCACCCCGACGCCCGCCTGGCCGCCGAGGACACCTACGTCCAGGAACGGGAGGCGGAGCTGCAGGCCCTCAGCGATCCAGCTATTAAAAACCTCCTGCGGGAGCTGGGGATTACCTTGGACCGTCCCGCGGGCCAAACCGTCGAGGCCGCCCCCTGATGCTGTCCGTCATCATTCCCACTTACAACAGCGCCCCTTTCATCCTGGAAACCTTTCGGGAAATAACGGCCTACCTGGAAAACCTGGGCGAGGATTACGAACTACTTTTCGTGGATGACGGCAGCCGGGACCCCACGGCGGCGCTCCTGGGAAAAAGCTGCCAGGGACAACCCCGGGTCCGGCTGATCCAAAATGGGGAAAACCGGGGCAAGGGTTACACGGTCCGCAAAGGGATGCAGGAAGCCCGGGGCGATTTTATGATCTTTACCGACGCCGACCTGGCTTATCCCCCCCCGGAGATGGGCAAGATCCTGGAGGCGTTGCAAAGCGGCGCCGACCTGGCGATCGCCACCCGGGTGGCTCCCGAATCCCGTTTTATTATGAGCCCCAAATTTTTCGGTTATTTGTACACCCGGCATGTAGGGAGCCGGGCCTTCAACTGGCTGGTCCGCCGGACGCTGGGGTTGACCATTACCGATACCCAGGCCGGACTGAAAGGGTTCAACCGAAAGGCCCGGGACATTATTTTCGCCCGCCAGCGATTGGAAAGCTTTACTTTTGATGTGGAACTGATTTATATTGCCAAAAAATTCGACCTGCGCCTGCAGGAGGTGCCGGTGGTTTTCCGCTATTTTTCGGAACCCACCACCGTTTCCTTTTTGATACAATCTCTGGGTAGCCTGCGGGACCTGGCCGCTATTCGATCCAAAGACCGGAAGGGCGACTATCGCTGAGTTCCTCTCCATGAAACGCATTACCCAGATACCCAGAAAAACTTTTTTAGGTGGTCTGCTGGTAGCCCTGCTTCCTTTTCTGCAAAGGTCGCTCTACCTGGGACGCTTGTATTACGGCCGGGATTTCACTGAGATTATCGGCGCCCGGAGCTATTTCTATCAGCAACTCCGCCAGGGGAAGCTGGTCCTCTGGGATTCCCTGCAAGCCACCGGGATCCCCTTCGCGTCTTACATCTATGACCTGTTCAGCCCGCTTTCCCTGCCTTATGTCTTCCTGTTGCAGGACGGGTACCTGCGCAGCACCACGGCCCAGTGGCTGCTCACCATCCATTGCGCCATAGGGGCCGTGGGGGCTTACCTGCTGGGGTTGAACCTGAAACTCGGGCGTACCGCCGCGGTGGTCATGGGCGTCGTCATGGGCTGCTGCGGGGTGGTGACCATCAAAAGCGTGGAGCCCATGATGATCCACACCTTTGCCTGGGCGCCCTTCGTTTTCCTTTTCCTCCATCGCGCCCGGGAGCGGAGCCGGCTGCTGGAGTCCCTGTGGGCCGGTCTGTTCCTGGGTCTGGCCTTCATGGCCGGCCACCCCCAGATTTTTTATTACATCGGCATCGCGGTATTCCTGTACGCCCTTTACTGGCTGATCATCGATACGGAACACTCCGGCAGTCGGTCGGCCTGGACCGGGGCTCTGCGCCTCTACCTGCCGCTGACGATCTCCTTCATACTCACCAGCCTCCCCCATTTTTCCCATATGCTGATGGACATGTTGTTTGCCCCCCCCCCATCCATATTTGCTTCAGCCGACAACCGGCTGCTGCTGGCCCACAGCCAGGACGGCTCGGCCGATTTCGGTTATCTCTATAATTTTCTCTTTCCCACCCTGGAGGGGGGCCACAGTGAGATGTATTTTTATGTGGGCATCATGCCCCTGGTCCTGGCCTGGGTAGCCGTCCTGCACCTGCGCCGGGATCCGGCGTCCGGCTTCTGGAAATTCCTCGTCCTGATCGCCCTTTTGCTGATGATGGGCGGCAACCTGGGACTGCACAAGATCCTGGTAGACGTGCTTCCCGGCTTCAAATATTTTCGTTTTCCTAGCAGGTGGGTTTTCTTGGTGCACCTGGGTGTGCTGATCCTGGCCGGATACGGTCTGGATCGTTTGCTGGCCTCCACCCAGCCAGAGGAGTTTTCAGGTTTTTCGAGGGTACTGGCGGTCCTTTGCGGCAGTCTTGTCTTGATTTCCATATTAGCCTGGCTGCTCTATCACCTGACGACCCTGATGCTTAAGAGACCTGCCGATAGTCTAATTGACGAACGTTCAATGCGGTTGATCGTTCAGTCCGTAACTGGCACCGTCTTCCTTTTGGCCGCCACCTGGTTCGTCTTTCGGAGGATCCGGGAGGGAGAAAGAGGGCCTGCCGTGCGTTTTCTGATTGTAGCAGCCGTGATCCTCGATCTGGCCTTCTATCATCCATCGACCGGAGTGAACCTGAACACAGCCTGGACCATGCGGGATTTCGGACCAGACCCGAGTGAGGTGACCGGCCCCATGGATGCCTTTGCCCGGGAAATGGCCGCCTTGGCCGGGGAAAGTCCAGCCCGGCTGGTGATCGGCGTGCATAAGGTCCGAACCCCCTGGGAAAGGGACATTCACCAGTCGGCCCTTTATCGCTATCGGGTGCGTTCCTTCTACCCGATCGACGGTTATCCGGAACGGCTGCATCCCGATGGTTACTGGCGCCTGGTCGACAACGTGAAAGAGATGCCCCGGGCCGTCAATCTCCTCGGAGGCCGCATCCTTGAAACTGAGCGGGAAGAACCCAAATCCAACCGATCCGCCTGGTTCCTGATGGCTTATTCCCAAGCGGCTATCCGGCTGGCCCCCGGGACCCAGGTTGTTAATCTGGCCGTGGAAGGCCTGGCCGAACATCCGGCTCCACATGAATCCGGCACCCCGGTGGCCGAAGTGGGGTTATGGACCCCCGCCGGGCTGGTCGGACCCTGGCCCCTTACTCCGGAACAATTGGGCCGAGGCACTGCCGTTCAAATCCCGATGAGCGGCCCGGTGGAGGCCGCGGAGGTTCTGCTTGCCTCCATCCATCCCCGGGTCCGGGTCCATGTTAAAAAGGTATGGATCAACGGGTCCACCGTCTCCGATTCCCTGCAGCTCACCCCTGTCACGGCCTGGGCCTCTCGCAATGAGCAGGCCCAGCCCCCGGCCTTTTTCGTCAGCCGGGCCGCAGGGGTCGGGGCCCGTCACGATTATCAAAAAGCGTTGTTGTCCCTGGACCCGTCCCGGTGCGTTTTGTTCAAAGAAGACCGGAAAGGGTCCGGAACCGAGGGACACCTGACCCCCGACCCGGGCGGGACGGTCTCCATCCTGAAATGGGAGGACCAGGACGTCCGGTTGAAGGTCCAGGCCGACCGCCCCGGTTACCTGGTTATGACCCAATCCGCCTATCCAGGGTGGACCGGCTGGGTGGACGGACGCAAGACCCCGATCCTCAGAGCCTTTGGGTTTCTGATGGCCCTGCCGATCGGACCGGGGTCCCACCAGGTGCGTCTGGCCTACAGCGCCCCCTGGTTGGTGGCCGGATTGATTGTCGCCCCCCTCTGGGTCCTGGGGCTTTTTTTCTGGACGTTCCGGCGGAAAAAAGCCGACCTGCGGAGGAACACTCCGGACGCCCCTGCACGGGCCCGATCACTTTTTTAATCTTTTAAACGGCACTCCAGCGTATACCGGTAATTGGAGAAGGAAAAATTTTTCTCCGTCTTTCGGGCGGTATAACCAAACCTGGAAAGGATTTGTTTGAAGTCCCTCTCGCCATAGAGATGGAACGAGGAGGAACTCAGACTCTGTTTCGGATTTTCCCGGAGATTGACCAAGATGAACCACAACAATTTCTTTAAAAATTTTTTTCGCAATCCGGTCCGCAACTGGGAGAGGGCATCGAGCAGTTTCGAATAACCGGGAGGGACGATATCGGAAATAATGATTCGGGTTTTGGAATCACAAAGGTCCCGCAACGCCCTCAGCATCTCCTCCAGTTCACTTTTCGTCATGTAGTGTATGACGCTGTTGATGATGATCAGGGAGACGGGTCCCTGGACGTCCAGCAATGAACGGGCAACCCGGATGTGGGGAAAGGAGGCAAATTTTCTTCCCAATTGACCCAAAAAATATTCCGACTTATCATATAAAAAGATGCGCGCGACCCTATCCTTAACGAGGAAAGATATATCTCCCAACCCAGCCCCAAAATCCAAGACCACGTCGCTTTTCGAAAAACCGTAATATTTATGGTAGGAATAAACAAAATGCTCGGCCCATATCCCCATGATGCTGTGGTCGATCTTGGTGGAACTGAAATACCGGTCCCAATCGGAAGGGGTGGTATTTATCTCGTGGGATTGTTTTTCAGAGCCTTGATTACTTTCCAAAAGAAGCCCTCCCAGATTTCCCGCCGAACTTCCTAATCTTACTAACTGTAAGGATTATGCTTTGTCAAGAGTCCATTTCCGTTCTGGCTTGTCTTCCCGGGGTATTCGGATGGACGGGGATTTCTCCCCTTAACCCTTCTCGCCATGGGGGACTGTCCGGAATTCAGGCATACTACAACCATATGGCTTGCATTTTAATGTCGAATTGTTCTATTGATAACGGATGACCAAAAAGAGCTACTGGATCGGCCTGGGAATCAGCCTCCTCTTCCTGTTCCTGTTTTTGAGGAAAATGGACTGGCCGGAGGTGGGCCGCATCCTCCGCGGGGTAGAACTGATTTATATCCTGCCGATGCTGCTGGCCAATTTTCTGACCATCCTGATCCGCGCGGAACGCTGGAGATATATCCTGCGTCCGATCAAAAAGATCCCCCTGGCCGAACTCTACAAGGTCACGGCCATCGGCTTCATGGCCAATTACCTCCTGCCGGCCCGGGTGGGGGAACTGCTGCGGGCTTTTCTTTTGGGCAGCCGGCTGCGGATCAGTAAAACGGCCTCCCTGGCCACGATCGTGGTGGAAAAGGTCTTCGACGGCTTTACGATCATGCTGCTGCTGGTGGTGGTGTTGTTGTTCATGCCCTTCCCCCAGGATCGTTCCACCATTTTCAATCGGGCGAACATCCAGCTAGCCGGACTGGCCAGTTTTCTTTTTTACCTGGCGGTTCTGGCTACCCTGCTGCTGATGCGTTTTCACAACGAGCCGATCAACCGGCTTTTTGGTTTTCTGCTCAAACCCTTTCCGGCCCGGTTGGCCGTCAAAGTCAGGGAAAAGCTGGACGCCTTCGCCCTGGGCCTGGATATGCTGAAAAGCCCGTGGGACCTGGCCATGACCACCTTTTATTCCTTCCTGGTCTGGGGGATCACCCTGCTGATTCTGTATTTCCTTTTTTTCCCTTTTCAGATTAAACTGTCTCTATTTTCGGCCCTGTTTTTGATGGTGGCCATCGTCTTCGGCATCGCCATTCCCTCGGCCCCGGGGTTCATCGGGACGTTTCATTGGGTCTGCGCAGCGGCCCTTATTTTTTTGGGAGTCGAAGAGAATCGGGCCAAGAGCTACGCCGTTATTGTATGGTTCATCAGTTTTATTCCCATCACTTCCCTGGGCCTTTTTATACTTTGGAAAGAGGGCCTCTCCCTGAAAGGTCTGGGGCAGGACAAGACGGATCCTCCCGCTTCGCCCCAGACCTGAGGGGCCGTTTCGGGGGGACTCGTCCAGCACCTGGTTCACCGGATTTCAAGGGAGCCGCGATGATTAAAACCGTAACCATCCCCCTTCCCCCGCAGGACGCGATAACCGGGAAAATAACGCTGCCTACCGATTTCCAGGCTGGCCGAAATCCGGGACTCATCCTGGCCCACGGCGCCGGAAACGACTCGGAAAACCCGCTGCTGGTCTTTCTGGCCGAGGGCCTGGCCCGCTCGGGGGTCCTGGCCCTGCGCTTCAATTTCCCCTACAAAGAAAAAGGGCGCACCGCCCCGGACCGGCCGGAGGTCCTGGAGGCCGCTTGGGAGGCGGCCTTCCATTTCTTGACCGACCATCCCCGCTACCGCCCGGCCTGGGTGCTGGCCGCCGGGAAATCCATGGGCGGGCGCCTGGCTTCCCAGGCCGCCGCTTCCGGGCGTCTCCCGGTCCGGGGGCTCATTTTTTACGGCTACCCCCTCCACTCGCCGGGCCATCCGGAAAAACTCCGGGACGCTCATCTCTATGCCCTGTCGATCCCGATGGTTTTCTTCGCCGGTACCCGGGATCCTTTCTGCCAACTGGATTTATTGAAACCGGTCCTGGCCCGGGTCAGCGCCCGCTGGCACCTGGAAATCATCGAGGGCGGCGATCACTCTTTTGAGGTTCCCAAGTCGACGGGGAGAAATCGGGAGGCGGTTTATCAGGGAATCCTGGATAAGACCGTGGAATTGATCGAGGGAGGGTTTTTCGATGGGTAGCTGTTTAATACGAAAAGACGAACGTCCAACATCGAACATCCAACGTCCAACATCGAATAAAAAAACGTAGGGCGGGCGGCGGGGACGCCGTCCCTACGAAAAACACTAATCAGGGTGGACCAAGGGCGGGAGGGGATAAACCCTCCCTTACATGAAAAACGAACTGCGATATTTTCGCTTTGTATTTTTATTAAACTCCTACACCGAACGGTTTTTTCGTATTTAATTCGATGTTCGATATTGGACGTTCGATGTTCGATGTTCGTCTTTATTTTCGTATAAAAATTATGAATGAAAACAGGAGCCAATCATGCCTTTGCATCCCTTGGCCGGGAAACCGGCCCCCCGCGAAATCCTGGTCAACATTCCACGGCTGATTACGGCCTATTTCATCCAAAAACCCGATGCCACCCAACCCGATCAGCAGGTCCGCTTCGGGACCTCGGGCCACCGCGGCTCCTCTTTCAAAACCGGTTACAATGAAGACCATATTCTGGCGGTCGTTCAGGCCGTCTGCGATTACCGGCGCGCCCAGCAGATCGACGGGCCCCTGTTCCTGGGCCAGGATACCCATGCCCTGTCCGAACCCAGCCAGGAAACGGCCCTGGAGGTTTTGGGGGCCAACGCAGTCTCGGTCCGGATCGCCCGGGACCAGGGCTACACGCCGACCCCGGTCATTTCCCAGGCCATCCTGGACCATAACCGCGGCCGGAAAAAGGGCCTGGCCGACGGCCTGGTGATCACCCCCTCCCACAACCCTCCGGAAGACGGCGGCATCAAATACAACCCGCCCCACGGCGGGCCGGCCGAAACCGCCGTAACCCGTTGGATCGAAGATCGCGCCAATGAACTGCTGGTGCAGGGCCGTCATGCCATCCGGCGCATTCCCAGGACCCTGGCCGTTCAGGAGGGGCGGATTGAAGAATACGACTTCATCACTCCTTATGTGGAAGCCCTGGAGCAGATCATCGACCTGGAAGCCATCCGCCGGGCCGGACTGCGGCTGGGGGTGGATCCCCTGGGCGGGGCTTCCGTGGCTTATTGGGAACCCATCGCCCGTCGCTACGATTTGAATATCGAGCTGGTGAATCCGGTGGTGGATCCGACTTTTTCTTTCATGTCCGTGGACAAAGACGGAAAAATCCGCATGGACTGCTCGTCGCCGTACGCCATGGCGGGTCTGATCGAACTGAAGGACCGCTACGACATCGCTTTCGGCAACGATGCCGACTGCGACCGCCACGGCATCGTCTGTCCCAGCGAGGGCCTGCTGAACCCCAACCACTACCTTTCGGTGGCCGTCTGGTATCTCTTCCGGAATCGCCCCGAATGGCCGGCCCGGGCGGCCATAGGCAAGACCCTGGTCAGCAGCAGCCTCATCGATCGAATAGCCGCCCACCTGAACCGGCCCCTAGCTGAAGTCCCGGTCGGTTTCAAGTGGTTCGTGGAAGGGCTCCAAAACGGGGATTACGGCATCGGTCTGGAAGAAAGCGCCGGGGCCTCCTTCCTGCGCCGGGACGGCACCGTCTGGTCCACGGACAAGGACGGGATCATCCTGGACCTGCTGGCCGCGGAGATCACGGCAAGGGAAGGGAAAGACCCGGGAATTCTCTACCGGGAATTGACCGGACAATTCGGCGCACCCCTTTACGAGCGGATGGACGCCCCGGCTTCCCCGGCCCAGAAAGAGATCCTGAGCCGCCTTTCCCCGGAGCAGATCCAAGCCGACACCCTGGCCGGTGAACCCATCCGGGCCAAGCTGACCCGCGCCCCGGCCAACCAGGCCCCCATCGGCGGCTTGAAGGTGGTCGCCGAAAACGGCTGGTTCGCCGCCCGCCCTTCGGGGACCGAGGATATCTATAAAATCTATACGGAGAGCTTCAAGGGGCCGGAGCACTTGGCGCAAATCCAGGCGGAGGCGCAGGAAATCGTGCGGCAGGCCTTTCAGGGGGCGGGGGAGTAGATAAGCTGAGTGGCGACGACGGGAAGGTCACTGGGAGGCGAACTCCCTTTTCCGCGATAATGTGGTGCGCCGGGTTAGGTCATTTCATTTCGTCTCGAACGTGATTACCTCGACGTACGGCGCAATTATCTCGCTGGGTATTGCGTAAGACATGGGTTGCGGGATGCCATTCATATGAACGCATGAAGTTATCATGCCCATGACTTTCCCAGTTTCTGGATTGAACACTGCGCCACCGCTCATGCCACCCGCACTGGGTATACTTATCTGGATGATTCTTGTCTCAAAAGGCTTTGTGGCGGGCAAGATTGCACTTACAATGCCCTGATAGAATGTTGGCTGTATTATGTCCCTGTTGGATTGCGTGAATTTAAACATTTCCGTACCGTGCGGATAGCCACAAACCAGTATACTTTCACCGACACCTAATCCGCTCGAATCCCCCCAGGAAACAGTTGGAGTCTCATAGGGCGCGTGCTCGGTACTTTTTGCAGGAACAAGTAATACTGAAAGATCAACTTCACCATTAACTGCATCGGTCCTTGGATCAACGTATCGAAGAGCTTTTACAATAGGGTATGGCACATAGGCAATGGTTCCATCTCTCATAATCCTGGAGAGAATATACCCATTAGCACCTTGGTCAAGTATGGCTTCAACCACGTGTCTGCACGTGACCAGTTTACCGTTGCCAGCTTGAATTGCGGTACCAACGATATTCATTAAATATTGTTCGGCACCATTTTGTCTCAT
>JACRCK010000090.1 GCA_016219065.1 Deltaproteobacteria bacterium | reverse complement strand
TATTGCTGCGGGCGCAAATGGAATTCTCCGCCAGGACAAACTCGGCCGGGAAGCCGCGGGCCTCGAAATAGGGATAGTCGTCTTCCTCCTGCAAGCGGATGCCGACGGCTTCAAAGCCGGACTGCTGCTGGAAAAAGGTGGCGGCCCTGCGAATCATCTCTTCCTGGCTGTGGCTCTCGTTGACCAGGCGCAGCAGATCCACCGTCAAATCGCGCTCCCGTTCGGCCCGCTTGCGTTCGGTGATGTCCTGGATGGTACCGCGCACCCGAATCACGCGGCCGTCCAGCCGGATGGGGTAACCCAAGATCCGCACCCACTTGCGCAGCCCTTTGGCGGTCACCATTTCCAGTTCCAGATCAAAAGGCCGGCCGTCCTCCCCGGCTTCCCGAACGGCTTTTTCAAGCTCCCGTCGCCATTCACCATGGAAGAAATCGAGTCCGAAGGGGACGCTGATTTCCTGCGGCGGCTCCAGGTCATGGATTCGGGCGGTTTCATCGGTCCAGGTTCCGTCGCCGGTGATCGGATTGAAGCTCCAGCCTCCGATGTGGGCCATGGCGCTCATCTCCCGCAGCAACTCGTCCTTTTCCCGGAGGGCCTGCTCGGATTTTTTGCGTTCGGTGATGTCGCGGGTCACCCCGACCAATTCCAGGTGTCCGCTGGTGGGGTTCCGGACCAACCGGGTGTTGACCTCGGCCAGGATCCTGGTTCCGTCTTGGTGCAGTTGCTCGATTTCATCGGTAAAAAACTCAACGTATCCTTCCTGGAAGCGCTGAATCCGCTCCGGAAGGACCCTTTGAAACTTCTGCAACGATTCCGGAGTCAAAATAGTCGGGAGTTCCAGGGAAAGCATTTCTTCGCTCGTATACCCCCCCATACGTTCCACCGAGGGACTGACGTACCGAAACCGTTCTTTGACCAGATCGAGAACCCAGATGACGTCCGAAACGTTTTCGGCCAGCAGACGGTATTTCTCTTCGTTTTCCTGTAAGTTCTTCGTTGCCCGCTGGAGATCGGTAATATCGCGGGAGATCCCGAAGATCCCGACCACCCGAGCGTCGGCGTCATGAATGGGACCCTTGGTGGCCCAAAAGCTGGCCTCGCCGTCTATCGTGTTGAGGTCTTCTTGAAAGGTAACCACGCGGTCGTCGGCCATGACCCTTTGGTCGTTGGCCCGGATGAGTTCCGCCTGATCGGGCGGGAAGATGGTCCGGTCGTCCCGGCCCAAGACCTGCTCCGGGGCCCGGCCCGTGACCCGCGCGGCTTCCCGGTTGAAGAGCAGGTAACGACCTTCGGCATCCTTGACGAAAATTGCGTCCGTGGAGCCGTCGGCGATGACCTCGAGCAGTTGCAGGGCCCGCAGCTTTTCCGCCTGGACCCGGTGTTCGCGCTGGGAGAAGGCCAGTTCCTGCCGCTGGCGGTATAAAAAAGCGCCGGCCGCCGCTACGAACAGGGCCAGCAGGCCCGCCAGCGCAATCCACAGGGCGTCCCCCATTGCCTCGGAGTAGACCTCCGCCCGGTCCAGCTTGGCTACCAGGAACCAGTTCGTACCAGGTACGGCCCGTATCACGCCCAGGACCGGCACTCCCCGGTAATCCACACCTTTCGCCGGATGGCCTAGTTTGATCTCTCCTCGCAGCAACCGGGCCGCCAGCAGATTTTTTTCTTCTAGCGGCAGGCGCAGTTTGAGGGGCGCAGCGGCCTGGTGACGCAGTTCATTGAGAAACAGGATCTTGTCGCCGTCCCGGCGAAACAACAGGGTTTCACTGCTGGTGCTGGGTACCGGCCAGTTCTGGAGGATGGGGACCAGGTGGCTTTGCGGATCGAGGTGCAGAACTACGACCGGACTGGGACGGCCGTTCAGGGCCGGCAGGGGGGCCGCATAGTCAAGATGCAGGCGGCCGGCGCCGTCCCGATAAGGTCCGAGCCGGATTATCCGGCCCAGGGCCGAGGCCTGCCGGGCGATGGCGCTCAGTAGCGAGTCGATCTCCGGTGGCTCACCTTCCGAACACCAGAGGCACTTCCCCTGCTCGTCCAGCAGTAGGACGCTCTGGAACGCATTGTATTTCCGGTATTCTTCGAGGCGACTGAGGAGTCGATCGCGGCTGGCGACTTCGCCCCGGTCCCGCCAGCGGTGATAGTTTTCGGCCCAGGAACGGCTGGTCAGGACGAATTCGGCATCGCCCTGCCTTTCCTTGAGCCAGTCCGCGATCTGGCGGGTTTTAAGGTCGGCGATGGCCTGGAGTCGGGCCGCTTGCTTATCCTGATGGTGGATGATCGCGTGGTAGATGCCGCCGGCCGTCAGGGCGATGATGGCCAGGGCCGTCAGGACCAGAGGCAGGGTCAGAGAGCGGCGGACCTCCTCGGGCGTCGCGGGGGCCCCCCTGGGGCCGAGGAGACGCCGCATCAATCCGTAGAGCAGCAGCGCGGTGACGGCCACGAAAAACCAACCCTTGAGGGTGCTGGCCAGGATGACCTGCGCCGGTGATCGGAAAAGCCATTCCACGGCTTTATCGGACAAGAGGATCCAGAGGGAGGCAAAAACGGCATAGAGGAGAACGACCGTCAGGATGGCCGGAGGGGATTGCCTCTCAAGCTCGCCTGGAGGTCGATTTCCGGAAATTTGATTCGCTTCGTTCATCGGCCGGTCCGATTTTTACCTGCCCATTGAAGCTTAGGGACAACATTTTGACATGATAAATTTTTAGTTAACAATTTGTTGTCTAACCGATCATCATCCGTTCTGGGGGAAAGGAGCCGACCTAAGATAAAAGACCGATTGCCGCCACCCATGGCATTTTTCAGTTACTAGGCGTTTTTCCTTATTTTTTTGATACAAAATGATTTCTTTGGCTGGAGGGATTTTTCCGAATTTGAGTTACGGCGATGTTTCCTTCCACCGATTATTTATTAATGGATTTATTCTATTCAAAAATGATGCCAAAAACTTTTCATAAAATTAATCAACGGATAGTCGGTCGGAAGCAATTCCGGAGGTTGTTTTATCGGGCGGACGTGTTACAATAGCGCGTCCAACCAGACCGGGAATCAATCTCATAGACCGGGGGGAACTTTTGAGAAATCTGCGCTGTTGGCTCGCTAACTTCGTTCTGGCGGCACTCCTGCTGAATTACCCGCTCGGAGGGGTCCAGGCCGGGTTGGTGGAATACGACCTGGTCATCGAAGCCCGGGAGGTCAATGTTACCGGCAATCCGGTTCAGGCCCTGACCATCAACGGCCGTATTCCGGGGCCGACCCTGACTCTGACCGAAGGCGACCGGGCCCGGATCCGGGTCCATAACCGGCTGGACACGGAAACCTCGATCCACTGGCACGGCATCCTTCTCCCCAACCGGGAAGACGGGGTCCCCTACCTGACCACTCCTCCTCTCCTGCCGGGGCAGACCCGGGCCTTCGAATTTCCGGTCAAGCAATCCGGAACCTACTGGTATCATTCCCATACGGGGCTGCAGGAACAGCGGGGTGTCTACGGCTCCCTGGTGTTTCATCCCCGGGGAGGGTCCGCCCCGGTCGATCGGGATTATGTCCTGGTGCTGTCTGACTGGACCGATGAGGACCCCGCGGAGGTGCTGAGGCTGCTCAAGCGGGGGAGCGGTTATTACTCGGCGAAAAAGGGGGTCGTGCAGAGTCTGGCCGGGGCGGCCCGGGCCGGGGCTCTGGGAGAGGTCCTCCGGCAGTGGTGGGACCGCATGCCGCCCATGGACATCTCCGATGTGGGGTACGACCGGTTCCTGATCAACGGGCAGGCCGAATCGTACCTGGAGGCCCAGCCGGGAGAAACGGTGCGCCTGCGGATCATCAACGCCGCGGCCTCCACCTATTTTTATCTACAGTCCGGCGGAGGCCCTCTGCGCATCACCGCGGCCGACGGCCCGGAAGTGGAGCCGGTGGAGGTCGAACGCCTGCTGCTGGCGGTGGCCGAAACTTATGACGTCCTGGTGCGGATGCCGCCGCACCCGGCCGCTCTGGAAATCCGGGCCACGGCCCAGGATGGTTCGGGGCGGGCCGCCGTTTTTCTGGGAAAAGGACCGAAAGCGCAGCCGGTGGATATCCCCAAGCCGGATCTTTACCGGATGCACGCCGGGCACGACGGCCACGGCGGGGGCGGGGCGGCGCCGGTCATCCGGATTCACCCGGAGGAAGCCAACCGCCACCCCGCCGGAATCCCGGGAGGACCCGGCGGTCACGAAGGTCACGGGAACGGCCGCCCGCCGACCGGTCCCGCCGGGGCCCACCAGCACTCGGAGAAAGCCCCCGCACCCCGCTTACACCCGGAGGACAGACCCCCGGTCCCCTATCCTCTGCTTCGTTCCAAAACCCCGACGACCCTGGACCCGACCCGTCCCGGCCGGCGGATTGCCCTGCGGGCCACGGGAGACATGGAACGCTATGTCTGGACTTTCAATGACCGGACCTTAAGGGAATCCGATCTGATCCTTATCCGCAAAGGCGAGAACGTGCGCATCGACTTTGTGAACGATACGATGATGCACCATCCCATTCACCTCCACGGCCATTTCTTCCGGGTCCTGAACGGCCAGGGGGAGCGGGCCCCCCTCAAGCACACCTTCGACCTCCCGCCGCTGGCCGCCCAGTCGATCGAATTTGCGGCCGATGAGGAGAAGGACTGGCTGCTGCACTGCCATATCCTGTACCACATGGAAGCGGGCATGCACCAGATCGTCCATTACCAGGGCAGCGTCGTGGACCCCGACCTGGCCGAATACCGGACCTGGAAAAGCAATCATCTGCAGCACGACCCCTGGTACGCCTGGTTCGATGTGTCCCTGCTCAGCCAGATGAGCGAAGGCCGGCTGACCGCCGCCAATACCCGGAACACCCTGGCCGTCCATTGGGAAAACGGCTGGGAAAATGGGAAGTACGAGGCCGAGGCGGTCTACAGCCGGTACATCAACCGGTTTTTTTCCGTCTTTGCCGGAGGGCATTTTACCCGGGAGGAAACGGTCGGGATCATCGGCTTCGATATGCTGCTGCCCCTGCTGCTGGAAGGCCGGGCCTGGGTGACCCACAAGGGGGTGCTGCGCCTCGGCCTGGAGCGGGAGCTGCAGTTGACGGACCGGTTGAGTCTGTTGGGTGAAATCCGCTTCGATTCGGAGGAGAGCTGGAAAGGATCGGCCGGGGCCCGCTGGCGCGTATCCCGCCTGTTTTCCCTGGAGGTCAAATACCATTCCGAGTACGGGATCGGGGCGGGCCTGCACCTGGAATACTGACCCCCTGGCAATACACCGTGTAAAAAGAACGGTAACTATTCAGCCTTCTGAAAGGCCTATTCACCGCAGAGACGCTGAGAACGCAGCAGTTTTTCTTTGGCGTCCCGCCGCAGGCGGGATCCCGCCAAAGAAAAATTATTATTCTCTGCGTCCTCAGCGGTGAAAACGTTTTTAAAAAGCCCAACCTGTTACCAGGATCGTTTGTTTCAGCCAACGGGATTAGCGGCCTTCCAGGATCTGGCGCGCCTTAACGGCCAGGTCGTTTATGGAAAACGGCTTCGCCAGGAAACAGACCCCTTCGTCCAACACACCGCGGTGCGCAATGATCTCGGCCGTGTAGCCGGAAGTGAAAAGGCATTTCAGCCCCGGTCTGACGGCCCCCAACAGTTTCGCCAGTTCCCGGCCGTTCATCTCCGGCATGACCACGTCGGTGATCAAGAGCTTAATCTCGGCGGCATGGGCTTCCGCCTGGCGCAGGGCCTCGCCCGGCGTCCCGGCCGTCAGTACCTGGTAACCCAGCCCTTCCAGCATGGCCCGGCCCATGTTCAGGATCGCCGCCTCGTCCTCCACCAGCAAGACCAGCTCGCCGCGGCCTCGGGGGGCTTCCTGCGGACCGGCGAGGATGGACTCCAGGGCTGCTCCCGCAAACCGGGGCAAATAGATCTTGAAGGTCGTCCCCTGGCCGGCTTCGCTGGTAACGTTGATAAAACCATCATTTTGCCGGACGATCCCGTAAACCGTTGCCAGTCCCAGACCCGTGCCCTTGCCCACTTCTGTGGTGGTGAAGAAGGGCTCGAAAAGGCGATCGAGGATTTCCGGATCCATCCCGCAGCCGTCGTCGCTCACGGCCAGCAGCACATATTCGCCGCAGGAAAAATCCGGATGGAGCGTGCAATAGTCCTCATCGAAGGCGCTGTTTTCCGTCTCAATGGTGATCTTGCCCACTCCGGTGATGGCGTCCCGGGCGTTGATGCAGAGATTCACCAGAATCTGGTCGATCTGGGAAGGGTCCATCTTGACCGGCCAAAGGCCCGGGGCCGGCATCCAGACCAGATCGATATCCTCCCCGATCAACCGGAGCAGCATTTTGAGCAGGCCGGCCACGGTGTCGTTCAAGTCCAGGCCCTGGGGCGCTACGGTCTGTGTACGGGCGAAGGCCAGCAGTTGCCGGGTGAGTTGGGCGGAACGCTGGGCGGCGTTCTGGATAGCCTGCAGGTCGGCCTGGATCGATTCCGACGGGTGGCACTGCATCATCGCCAGCTCGGCATGGCCCAGGATCGCGGAAAGCATGTTGTTGAAATCGTGCGCCACACCGCCGGCCAGACGGGCCACCGATTCCATCTTCTGGGCCTGGAGCAATTGGGCCTGGAGTTTTTCTTTCTCCTCCGCAGCCCGTAACCGTTCGGTGACGTCGTTGACCAGCACCAGTTTCGCCCGCCGCCCCTCGTACTCCAGAACATGGGAGCTGATCTCGACGTAGATGATGGACCCATCCTTCTTGCGATGCCTCCAGGTGCCGCTCCGGTCGACCCGCTGCTCTCCGGGCTGGGCCAGGATCTCCAACAACCGGGGCAGGTCCTCCGTCGGACGGATGTCGGCAATGGTCATGGCCTGGAACTCCTCCCGGCTGAAACCATAATGGGCCACCGCCGCGTCGTTGACCGCCAGGAAGGCGAGAGTTCCCGAATCATACACCCACATGGGCTGGGGATTGGCCTCAAAAAGGGCCCGATAACGGGCCTCGCTCTCCCGCACGGCCACTTCCGACCGTTTGCGTTCGGTGATGTCGTAGGCCAGCACCAGCCGGGCGCTTCGCCCCCGGTAGTCCATATAGTGCGACGTGATCTCGACCTCGATGATCGAGCCGTCCTTGGTGCGATGCTTCCAGACATCGGCCTCGTCGAAACGTTTTTCTTTTACCCGGTCCACGTTTTCCAGCAAATGGGGCACGTCTACCGGCGGACGGATATCGGCGATGGTCAGGGCCAGGAACTCCTCCCGGCTGAAACCGTAATGGCTTACCGCCGCATCGTTGACCGCCAGGAAGGCGAGGGTTTCCAGATCGTACACCCACATAGGATGGGGATTGGCTTCGAAGAGGGCGCGATAACGCGCCTCGCTCTCCCGCAACGATACCTCCGCCCGTTTACGCTCGGAGATGTCCCGGCAGAGGGTCAAAATCCGGAGGGAGTCTGAGGTGCGCAGCACGGTGGCGTTGATCTCCACGGGGATAATCAGGCCGGTGGGGGTAAGATAGTCAATCTCCAAGTTGCGGACCATACCCTGCTCGAGGCACTTTTGAACTTCCGCCGTGTTACGCTCAAGATCGTGCGGGGCGGTCCATTCCAGCACGCTATGGCCGATGACCGCTTCCAATTCCGGTCGGCCGGTCAGGCGGACATATTCCTGATTGGCATCGGTGACGCGGCCGCGATCGTCGAGGATCACATAGCCCGTGCCCGTGGTCTCAATGAGTCGTCGGTATTTTTCTTCGCTTTCTCGCAAGACCAGCTCGACGCGCTTCGGGTCGGCCACCGCCGTGCTGACTTCTTCGCCGGCCGCCGGCCGGTCGTCTTCGCCTTTGATCAACACCTTGCGCTGAAGGGGATCCCCCAAGGCCTCAAGGCTATCCTGATTTTCGTCGTCGCTCATGCTTGTGCGCTCCTGCCTTCCAGATTCTATATTGCCTGAACTTGGTTTTTTAAATCATCCAGTGGGGCAACAGGATGATCTTGGATTTTCCCTCTTCAATAATTTAATTTAAAATCCACTAAATAAGATGGGTTGTTCGGGAAGTGCCTCGCTGGTCGTCTTTTGGCAGGCGCCGAGCCGGATTCTTTAACCTTTTTCCGGAAGGGGCCAGGAGGCCCGAACAGTCGTTCCCTTTCCCACCGTCGAACGGAGGGCAAAGGACCCGCCCGAAAACTCGATTCGTTCCTGCATGCTCGTCAGTCCCAGTCCTTTTCGGAGGTCCGGGGGAGAAGCGGGGTTCCCGGAGGGAAAGCCCTGGCCGTTATCCTGGATAACGAGTTCCAGCCGATTGCCTCTTTTGCGTAAAACCAGGAGGACCCGGTCCGCCTGACTGTATTTGGCGATGTTGTTCAGGGCTTCCTGAGTCACCCTGAAAACAACGATTTTAAGGGGAACGGGCAGATCCCTTTCCTCGAGGCCCACCTCCTGTTCGATCCGTATCCCCGAATAGATCGTCTGAAACCTCCGGCAGAACCAGGAGAGCGTAGGCAGCAGACCCAGATCGTCCAGCATGGGAGGTCGTAAATCCATCTGGATCCTCCGGCATTCATCGATGCTTTCCTGAATCAAAGGGATAATCGCGCTCAACGATTCCCTGGCCTCGTTGGGGGTCTGCCCGCACTGGAGCAGATCTCCGGCCTTGAATTTGGCGGCGCTCAGGGTTGACCCGAGGGTATCATGAATTTCACCGGCAATTCTCTTACGCTCGTCTTCCTGGGCCGAGAGGAGTTTTACGGAGATTTGCCGCAGCGATTCATTCGCCTGGGTCAGGGCACTGGCCCGGTCGATGACCCGCAGTTCCAGGGTATCGGTCAGGTGCTGAAGTTCCAAAGTTTTTTTTCGCAAGGTCTCCACGGTCCGGTTGCGTTCGGAAGTGTCGAGCCCGTAGATGTTGACGTAGCCTTCTTCCGAGAAGGGGGTGAACGTCACGGTATAAGACCTTTGGCCTACTTTCAGGTCCAGGTGCGTCTCCTGTCCTTTGGACAAGGCCGGGCCGAAATGGGGGTGGAGGAAGTCGGGCAGCGGTTGACCAACCTGGCAGGTCCAGCCGTGCATTTCCATGGAAGCCGGATTGCAATAGAGAACGTTTCCCGCGACGTCTACCCGCAGCACGGGACCGGAATTCTCCTCGGGAAACCGCGCCAGCCAGGCCGCCCGCTCGTGAACTTCCTGCAGCGCCAACTCGGCCCGCCGGCGCTCGACGATTTCCCAGGAAAGGTCGCCCAGCAGCGCAGCGATCTCGACATCGGCCGGATCATAGGGGAACGATTTGTTCCCCACGCCAATGACGGCCACGACCTGACCGCCTCGCAAGATAGGGACGACCATTTCCCGGATGACCGGCGCATGTCCCGGGGGCAGCCCCCGGCGGTGCGGCAGCGAGGCCAGGTCGTTATGGATGACCGGGCGCCGCTCCCGCACGGCATCCACCCAGACACCGGCCTGGGAGATGGGATAATGGCGGCCCACGCCTTCGGCGGTGCAGAGGTTTTGCAGCGTATGGGTCGACCAGGTCTGCAAGGAAATTGTTTCGTGGGCGGCTTCCAGAAAATGATAAAACCCGATGGCGCTGCCCGTCAGCGCTTCGATCTCATCCAGGGTCCCCTGCAGAATATCAGGCACGGAAATGGCAGGGGCCTGGCCCGCTGCCAATATCCGAAACCTCGCCTGAGCCAGGTTGTCGGCCCGCTTCCGGTCGGTAATGTCTTCGGTAACACTTATGATCCGGGTGATGCCCTTGGGGGTCTCCACCGGAAAATATTTTACCAGTAAATGTCTTTCTCCCCGTTCCGGATACGTGCGCTTCATTTCATATTGGACGGTCTTACCCCGCAGGCAGGCATCGACGTTCGGCTGGATCAGGGTTTCAAAGACGTCCCGGCCGACAATTTCCCGGATCGTTTTTCCGAGCACCTGAGGCCGGGTTAAGCCCTGGTATTGAAGGAACCGGTTGTTGGCCATTACGTAGGTGTAATTTTCATCGACTACGGCTATGATGTCCTGGGAATTCTCGATTGCGCTTTCGTATTCCCGCAGGTCCTCCTCCAGCCGTTTGCGGGCGCTGACGTCGATGACGGCCGAGCGGCACCGGATCGCTTCGCCCGGCCCGGCGGCGATGCTTTCGATCGCCACATAGAGCGCTGATTTCTCCGGCCGGGGTCTGATTTTCAACTCGCACGTTTGGCGGACCGGGGTGGCGAAGACTTTCTGCAAATGGGCGCGAAACAGGGGCAGAAAGTCCCTTTCCACAAACAAGAAAAACGATCGACCGATCAGCCGGGTTCTCGGAAGGTCGAGCAGGCCGGCGCCGGTCAGGTTTACCTCCGCAATTCTTCCGTCGGGATCAAAGGTGAAATAGCCGAGGGGGGCGAAATCGAATAGATCCCGGTAGCGGTCTTTGGCCTCATCGCTTTCGGCCTGCTGCCGACGGAGCTCTTCATTTTGCATGTCCAGTTCAATCTGGTGAACCTGCAGTTCGTGGATCAGTTGTTGAAGGCTTTCCACCGGTGGATCGGCTGGCGGTTCAGGCTGCCGGGCCAGGAAGGTTTCGGCCTTTTTTCGCAGGGAATCTTTCGGAGGCTCGCCTTTTCTTTTCATCTTTTCCCCCCTCTGGTCTGAATCGGCTCCGGTCTTGGAAAAGCTAATCGTCTCCGTGATGAGCGCTGTTATTCGTAACATCTTCGATCGCCAGCAGGATCAGCCCTTTTTCGCCGCCTTCGCGCTGGACCACCTTCCGGGCATTGAGCATCAGGCGCCTCCGCGCAAGGCCCGCACCTTCCTGCTCAACGAGGAAGTCGTCGAATTCGCTGTTTTTAGTCAAAATCTCCCCCAATAGTCGTTTTAAATCCGGAAGGTCCCATTGCTGGTGGCCGAGGTCGTAGATGAGCCGCCCTTCGGTTTCTTCCCTGGAAACGAGAAAGGTCCGGTAAAAAGACCGGTTGGCGGAAACCACCCGCAGCTCTTCGTCGAGGACCAGCAGAGGCTCCCGAACCGTTTCCACAATGCTTTCCGAAAAGGCGTGGGCCGCCTGATAGGCGAGCTTCAATTGGTTGACGGCCTCGGCGGAATGCTTCATTTCCGTAATATCGGTAAAGGAAAGAACCAGTCCGGCAAGGCCTTTCTCGGTAGGCCGGTCTGGAATGATCCGCATCAGGTACCAGGTACCGTCCTGGGAGCGGACCTCTTTTTCCCGGCTTTGAAGGGTCTCCAGCACCTCTTGAGTGTCCTCCTCGATGTTGTCGGCGTCGAGGTTGGAACGAATATGTTGGAGGGGCCGCCCGACGTCCCCCGGAATGAGACTGAATATCTTCGTGGCTTCGGAGGTAAACCGTTGGATGCCGAGTTGGTTGTCCAGGAAAATGATCCCGATCCGGGTATTGTCGAGGAGGATCTTCACATCCTTCTCGGCTTGGGAGAGCAGCTCGATTTTCTCCTGCAGCTCCGTGTTGAGGGTCAGCAGCTCCTCGTTCATGGATTGCAGTTCCTCCCGGGAGGTCTCCAGTTCTTCATTGGCGCTTTGCAGCTCTTCATTGGTCGATTGCATTTCTTCGTTCGCCGACCGGGCCTCCTCGTTCGCGGTCTGCAGTTCTTCAATCGTGCCCTCGAGGGATTCCCGGGTATAGGCGAGTTCCTGTTCCAACACCTGGGACCGCTTTTCCGTCTCCCCTTCAGGGGGCCGGCTTTTTCCATCCGGCGGTCGCTTTTCTTCTTCGACGATCTCTTCGAAGGTGACCAGCGCCAGCCCCTGATTTTCTGGAGCCGTGGCAAAGGGCTTGATGGTCAGGTTGACCGGTTGGTAGCCCTGGGTGGTCTTGACCTTCAGGTTTACATAGCGTCGCTCTTTCAACTCGGTCAGGACGAAGCGGATCCCGGAACGCAGTTCAAACTGCAGGCCGTCGCGGGCCATGTCGAAAATGCTCCAATTCGGATGTCCGCGGGGCAGCTCCAGATATTTCCCGGTAGGGCCATGGAGGTAAAGGAGCTCCCCTTGCGCATTCACCACCGCCGACGGAGGGACAAAAGTTTCGAGGAGCTTTCGTCGCACATCGGGAATGATGTCGATTTCCCCCGCTTTCTTAAGCGCTCCCCCTTCTCCGAACCGGGAGGGGACCTGGGCGACCCAGGAGGCGCTCCCCCATATTTCTTCCCGAACCGGCGAGAGGGTTTTCTTGGTCCGGTAAATTTTCCATTTCCGGTCGCTGACCGCAAAGAGGTCGGTAAATTTACCTATCGTTTCCGAAGCTCCGAGAAAGAGGATCCCGCCGGGTCGCAGGCTGTAATGGAAGCGGGGCAAAAGCCTGCTCTGTAACTCCGCTTCAAAGTAGATCAGAAGGTTTCGGCAACTGAGGAGGTCCAGTTTCGTGAAGGGGGGGTCCTTGGCCAGGTCCTGGACGGCGAAAACGATCATCTCCCGGATCTCTTTTTTGACCCGGTAGGAATCATCTTCCAGTTTTATAAAAAACCGCTTCAAGCGGTCGGGCGGCACATCCTCGACGATATTATTCGAATAGATTCCGCTGCGGGCCCGGTTGATTCCCTCGTCATCGATGTCTGTGCCAAAGATTTGGACCTTCCAATTTCGTTTAACTTCGTCCAGCCCTTCCCGGATGACCATGGCCACCGAATAGGCTTCCTCTCCGGTTCCGCACCCGGGTATCCAGGCCCGAAAGGTGCGGACCTCCGGCCCGTCCTCGATGGTTTTCCGCAAGACCTTTTCCAACGCTTCAAAGGCTTCCGGGTCCCGGAAGAATTGGGTTACCCCGATGAGGAAATCGTTGAAGAGTAACCGGCTCTCTCCCGGGTTTTCCTGCAGATAACGTTGGTAATCGGAAAGGTCTTCAATCCCATGGAGGCTCATCCGCCTCTCGATCCGGCGTTGAATGGTCGTTTTTTTATACAGGGAAAAATCGTGGCCCGTCCGGGATCGGACCAGGGCCAGGATTTTCTGTAAATGGACTTCCTTCGCCGCCGTAAGCCCGGATCGCCGGCCGGATCGCTGCCCGTAACGCGCCAGTTGGGAGGGCATCTTTTCCGGAGGAAGGACATAGTCAACCAGGCCGGTTTGTATCGCATTATGGGGCATTCCCGGGTACTTGGCCGAGTCGGGCGTTTGAACCATGACCATGCCCCCGGCGCCATGGATGGCCCGGAGGCCCTGGGTGCCGTCCGTTCCGGTCCCGGAAAGAATGATGGCCGTCGCCAGTTCGCCCTGGTCTTCGGCCAGGGAGCGGAAAAAAGAGTTAATGGGCATCCGTAATCCCCGGGGCCCGGCGGGTGTTTCCAGATGGATGGTCCTTTGGTACAGGGACAGGTCTTTATTGGGAGGGATCACGTACACCCTGTTGGGTTTGACCTGCACTCCATCTTGCGCCTCGCTGACCTCCAGTTGGGTAACCCGTCGTAAAAGCTCGGTCATCAGGCTGGCATGATCCGGATCGAGATGGGGGACGATGATGAAGGCCATGCCGATATCGAGAGGTACCCAGGCAAAAAACCGTTCCAGAGCCTCCAGTCCGCCGGCGGAAGCACCCAGGCCGATGATAGGGAAGGCCGGGTTCTCTTCTGCTGCCTGAGGGGTTAAACGACTTTTTACGAGGGCTGTCGCGGATTTGCGCTCAGGAAATGATTTGGCGGGACGCGGTTTTTCCTTGGCCATAGTGCCTACTTTCAGGAATGGGTTGAGCCGTCAAGTCTTGATTGAGCTGGCTTGGCTGTGTTTGGCGATATGGTTCAAGGCTTCCTGGGAGATGGGAAAGATCGGGGTTTTCAGGGAATCCGGGCACTTCGGGTTCCGATACCCCCACCAGGGCCCCCATAAAAATCCGGGAATAGATCTTCCGAGCACAACCATGAGGGAAGCGGGGAACATTTCCACGGCCGCCAGGGGCAAAGCCGACAGCAGCAGGCTTCCGGCCACTATTTTTCCGGTTGACCACCCCTTGAGGTTTTTAGACACGGTCCTTATCTCGGACTGACGGCGTTAATCAGGGCCGTAATCTCCTCGAAATTCAGAGCGTCCTTGGAAAAAAAATGGCTGGCCCCGCTTTGCCGGGCCGCCTCCCGGTATTCCGGGTTGTCGTAACTGGTGACAATGACGATCTGGATTTCAGGATGTCGGGCCTTGATTTTCTTCGTCAGGGAAAGGCCGCTCTCTCCGGGCAGGCGGATATCCATGAAGATCAGGTGAGGAGGGAAGGTTTTCACTTTTTCCAGGGTCTCCGGGCCGTCCACCGCCTCCTGGACATTGGGTCCGGTCAGGTGCAGGTGCTCCTTAAAAGATTGCCGGAAAAAAGCGTTATCTTCGACGATCAATATATTGATTTGGTTTATCTTTTCGGTATCGGTCTGGATCATGCCGGTTCCTTCAATTACATATAATAATTATTGATGGTCTCGCAAAAAGTTTACAGGGAGTCATTGCGAGGAGTGCAGCGACGAAGCAATCCCCTGGAATCGGCTAGTCGCTGCAAGGGGGGATTGCTTCGCTCCGCTTGCAATGACGGGTTTTCGACTTTTTGCGAACATATCATTATTGATGCCGGGAAAGGGCGCGGTCAAATTTCCCTTATCAGCCGCTGCCTAAAGGCCAGGAGGCGCGAACGATGGTTCCTCCCTGACCGGAGGTAATGGCAAAGGCGCCGCCCGAAAGCTCGGCCCGTTCCCGCATGGTCGACAACCCTAAACCTTTCAGGCTCTGGTCCGGATTGAATCCCCGGCCGTTGTCCTTAACTATTAATTGTAGCCGATCGGATTCTTTTAGTAAAGAGAGACATACCAATCCGGCCCGGCTATGTTTGGCGATATTGTTCAGCGCTTCCTGGGACAGGCGGAAAATCGGTGTTTTCAGCGAATCCGGCAGATCTCCTTCCGCCAGGCCGATCCGGCTCTCAATCCGGATGGACGGATAGGTTTTCTGGAACTCCCGGCAAAACCAGTTAAGAGCGGCGATGAGACCCAGGTCGTCCAGCAGAGAGGGGCGTAAATCGGCCATAATCCGGCGGACGTCCACGATGGTTTGCTGCACGGCTATGATCAGATTTGTAAACGATTCCGGAATGATCCGGCCCGCCTCCCTTTCGTCCCGGGCCTTCTCCAGGCCGATCTTGATAGCGGCCAGGGAGGCCACGATGCTGTCGTGCAGCTCCCCGGCCACCCGTCTTCTTTCTTTCTCCTGGGCCGTCAGACACTGGGAGGCAAAAAACCGGACTCGTTGCTCGGACTGGCGCAGTGTGTCTTCCAGGTGTTGACGCTGATCAATCTCATCTTGCAGCCGGTCGACAACGGCCGATAATTCCGCTGTTCGCTCCCGGACCCGCAACTCCAGATCGGCGTTGATCCGTTCGACCTCCCGGCGGGCCTCCTCGGCGTCTTCCAAGAGGTTGAGCGCCGCCCGGCGGGAGGCGTGCAGGGCCTCCTCGGCCTGCCTGCGCGCGGAAACGTCGCGAAAGACCACCCCGAAAAATCCGGGCTCGGTCTGAAAGGCGATGACCTCAAAGTGCCGGCCCAGGGCCTCGCTCCACTGGTCGAAGTGGGCCGACCGGCCGGTCAAGGCCACTGCTCCGTAGCGTTCCACCCAGAGGCTCTCCGCCTGAGGCAGGGCCTCATAAAGGGTTCGCCCTACGAGATCGACGGCCCTAAGCCCGGTCAGACGTTCAAAGGCCGGGTTCACCTGGAGGAAACGGTAATCGCAGGGCCGACCCAGGTCGTCGCAAATGATTTCGTGGAGGGCGAAACCTTCGGTCATGGTCTCGAAGAGGGTTCGATAGTGTTTTTCGCTCTCGGCCAGGGCCAGTTGGGCCCGGCGTTTTTCTGTTACGTCATGGAAAACGAGGACCACGCCGGTGACGTTGCCGTCGGCATTCAGAATCGGCGCGGCGCTGTCCTCGATGGGGATCACCCGTCCCTCGCGGTCGATCAGGGCCGTGTGGTTGGCCAGGGTAACGACCAAACCTTCCCGCAGCACCCGCCCAACGATATCTTCGGCCGGCTCGTTGGTCTTTTCATTGATGATGCGGAAGACGCTCGAAGTCGGTTGCCCTGCGGCTTCTTCCAGCGGCCATTGGGTCAAGGCCTGGGCTATGGGGTTGAGGAAGGTGATCCGGCCCGCGGCGTCCGTAGTCAGCACGGCGTCGCCAATGCTGGTCAAGGTGACCCGGAGCCACTCGCGTTGCCGGCGCAACTCCTCCTCGGCCTGCCGACGCTCGGCCATCTCCCTCTCCAAGTCGGTCTTGGACGCCGTTACGGCCTTCAAGTCGGTAGTCATGCGATTGAAGGCGCGGGCTAACTCGCCGATCTCGTCATTTTTCATTTCTTCAAAGACAAAATCAAGGTTTCCGGAACCGATGACCGCCGCACCCGCCTCTAATTTCGCCATTGATTTCAGTATCCGTTGGTGAGTGAGCCAATAGCCGCTCACTAGAAACAGACCAAACAAACCCAACAGAAAATATATCAGCCGTGTTCTGGTCTCGGTGAGCTGGTCCCTCATTTGCTGGAACAAATAGGATAATCGCGCAGCATCCGCTACCAGTCCCTGACATTGAACTGCCATTCGGCTCCAGGAGACCTGAAAAAGGGGCGAAACGAGAGCGGCGCCCGGATCCCGGGTCAGGCTTACCGAAGCGGAGGCCAGGCTGTCGAATACTTCTTTTAACTGCTTTTGACCGGCCTGTATATTGGCGATGAGCGCCTGCTGTTCGGGGCGGTCGGCCCGCAAACCGGCTACCTGTTTGGAAAAGTTGGCAAACCCGGACCGCCAGCGCTTCAGTTGCGGATCTTCTCGGTAAATCAGGTAATCATTGGAAAGGTAGTTTAACTCGCTTGCACCTCGGACGATGGCATCGGCTATTTTCCCTTGGCGTCGGGCTTTCTCCATCTCGATATTCGTTATGATCGCCGACCCCGCTATGACGATCAGGATAAAGCCGAAGAGGAGCAAAGCGATGATGAATTGCGTCTTAAGTCTCATAATTCTTTCTCTCAGCGAATAATGCTCACAGCTTCAGGCTTTACCGCTTTCAAACCTTCCAGATAGATGTACTCCAAAAAATCCGGCACCTTTTTCTCCGTGGTCAATTTGTTTTGTATCATCCACCGTGCTTCGTCTTCCAAGGCCGCGATGAGTGACTGGTCCAGGGAGAGAAAGAACTGCTGTTTCGGCCAGACTTCCTCCAGATAAGCATTGTCGTACCTTAGTCGTGTCCGGACGATGTCTTTCGCTTCCTCCGGGTGGCCTACCAGATATTTTTCGGCTTGAAGAAGGGAACGCAAGACCTTTTTTATGAGCCGGTCTTGTTTGGCCGACCGGACATCTTTTACAACCATATTCCAATACAATAACTGGCTGCTTTGGGCCGGCCAGACCACTTTGTTCTGCGCCAATCGATTTTCTATTTGTTTCGCCCAGGGCTGCCAGGCGATAACCGCATCGACCTCATTTTGGACCAAAGCCTCCTGCAACCGGGATGGCGGCAGGTCAACCAGGGTTATATCTTGGGTACTCAACCCGTGCAGGTCCAGAAATCGACCGAGATAGAATTCCGCAATTGTTTTCCGTGGAACGCCTATCTTTTTCCCGCTCAGATCGGCAACCGTCTTGATGCCCTTGTCGATCCGACCAATGAGCAGTTCATTCAGATTTTTGGCAATGGTGGCGATAATGAAAATGTCCTCTTTTTGGAAGGCCTTCCCGACACTGATAAATTCAGCACAAGCGGCGATATCCACTGCCCCTTGGGTCACGGCCGTGGTGGCCGCCAAACCCGTTTCATAGTTTTTTATGGCAACCTCCAAACCGTTGGCTTTGAAAAATTTCTGCTCGTCCGCAATGTAGATCAAGGCATTGGCTTCATAGGGAAGTGTTCCGATGGTAATTGATTCCACTTTCCCTGAATCCTTTCCCCGAGAACAAGACCCGGAAGCCATGGCCACCGTGAAGGCGGCCAAAAACAGGATCGCAGAAATATTCAGGCGGTTCCTATGGTTCAGCGCCCTCATTGATTTTCTCGGTCAAGGGCTCTGGTCGACAAACCTATCCATGCAACCATTAACTTTCCTCTCTTCCTGCGTCCATTTCGAGGGGATAGCGCCGGGGTTGGCCGGCCTGGGCGCACAACGCGTTGATCTGTTTTTTTAATTCAATCATGCGCAGCTCGCGATCCACGGCCGCACGGTTAAAGCGCGTCAATTCCTCCACCTGTCGTTGAATCTCCGTCTCCGAACGCCGGTGCGAGAAGGCTTGAACGATTGCCGGCGCCAGGGCTTCCAACGCTTCCAGCTCACTCGGCCCATACCCGCCCTCCCGATTGCCCACGGCGATCAGGCCGATGGTCCTCTCGTCGCGGATCAAGGGGACGCCCAGGAAGGCTTTTAGGGGCGGATGACCGGGAGGCGTGCCGATGCTGTCGGGATGCTCCGCCGGCGTATTGGTCAGCAGACTTTTCCCGTCCAGCAGGACACGGCCATAGAGTCCATGGATTTTGAGATTACTCGGCAGCCTGAGATGGCCGCTCTTATCGACCAGGGTGCATTGCTCCCAGCCGGGGTTGCTGATGGCGATGGAGTGAAGCAAACCGTCCGGACCTATTTCGTCGATAAATCCGAACCGGCTTTGAGATATCTCCTCCGCAACTGTCAAACAAACTCGTCCCAAGTCTTCATCCGTATGAGAAACAAGGGCTTCCTGAAAGATGCTATTGATGCCTTCGAGAATCACCTTCTGTCGGATTCTCTCCGCCTCCATCCGTTTATGCCCGGTGATGTTTTGCGCGGCTCCGACCACCCGGATGGTCCCCGGATGGAGGGGGTCGGCCACCGGATTGATCGAATCCCGAATCCAGCAGGCCTCGCCGTTTTTGGTGACAATCCGATATTCGCCGGCATAAGGTTGCAAGGCCTGGATATGACGGAAACGTTCTTCCAGAACGGCCTGATCCTCGGGGTGAACGATCTCGGTCAAATCCGCATCCGCGCTGTGGCCGGTCACCAGGGCAAATCCGGGAGTGATCCAATCGCAGATAAACTGCCCGTTCGGTTTCACACTCATCGAATAGACCCAGTCGGAGATGGTTTCCGTTACCATCCGGAAAGGCTCTTCCTGTTTTAAGATGGATGAGATCGGTCGGCGGTCCGGAGTTTTTTGCTCAGTTCCATTCAACGACCAGGAGGCCTGAAGGATCGTCCCGCTCCCCTCACCGGAGCGGATATCCAAGGTTCCTCCCGATTGTTCGGTCCGCTCTTTCAAGCCGATGAGCCCGAAACCCGCCCAGGGTCCGGCACGGTAAAGGATTCGTTCCAGATCGAACCCCTGGCCGTTGTCGGCGATCGCGCATTCAATCCGGGGACCGTCTTTTTTCAAAGAGAGTCGGATCCGATCCGCGCTGCTATGTTGGGCGGCATTCTTCAAGGTCTCCTGCATTATCCGGTAGATGACGATCTTGAGGTGATCGGGGACGTCCTCTTCCGTCACTTCGATCTGTTTTACCACGGTCATCCCGGGGTGGCCCTGCTCGAATTCCCGGCCGTACCAGTTGATCGTGGCCAGCAGACCGATATCGTCCATCACCGGGGGCCAGAGGTCCCCCTGCATGGTGCGGATCCTTTCCACGGCCGCCCGGATATTGGCGATAATTCTCTTGCCGAGCTGCCGGGCCGCCGGCCGGTTAGCGGTCATTTCCGGAGACAGCAACTGGTCGATGTCGAGCTTGATGGTATTCAGGATTTGCCAGGTATGGTCATGCAGGTCTTCGGCGATCTCTTTTCTTTCTTTTTCCTGGGCCACCAGGATCTGGGAAGAGAGATAACGGAGTTCCCCTTCCGATTCCCGCAGGGCCTCTTCGATCAGTTGGCGTTGCCTGATCTCGGCCGTCAACTCCTCCGTGCGCTCCGCCACCTTGATTTCCAGTTCAGCATGGGCCTTTTTCAGCAGGGCCTCGGCCAGGATCCTCTGGATGCCGTTGCCCAGGACCGCAGCCGCCCGTTCCAATAAGGTTACCCGGTCCAGGGGAACCCTGTTTTCTTGCGGGTCGGCCAGGTGAATCAGCCCTCGGATATCGGGTCCGCTCCGGATGGGGATCAGGGCCACCGATTCATAGCCCGTCTGGTTGCAGACATTTCGGGTCTGGCCCTTATCCGCTTCCGAGACCGTGGCCAGGAACCGGGTGGTCCCGTTCATATAGAACGAGCCGCCCTCGGTATAAAAAGAAAGGCCGGGGTCGGTAGTCCCCTGGACGACATTGATGCACATGCAGTGATCCGTTTTGATCGAGAGGGGGCTTTCGGTTTCATAAAACCGGCGGCTGAAGCCCTGGTAGGCCAGATAAGGGATGTTGCCCTCCAGGTCCAACAGGCGAATCCCGACCGCCGCACACCCGGTGAATTCCTTTATTTCCTTGACGAAACCCTGGAGCAGCCCGTCGAGGTCGGTGTGCCGGTTGGCAATTTCCAGGAATTTTCGGGAGGCCCGAATCTCCGTTTCCGCTTTCTCCCGTTCGGCCATCTCCCGCTCCAGGTCGGCCTTGGAGGCGGTCACTTCCTTCAAACGGGCGGTCATCCGGTTGAAGGCCTGAGCCAGTTCACCGATTTCATCGTTTTTATCTTCGGCAATGAAGAAGTCGAGATTACCGGAACCGATGACTTCGGTCCCCCGGTGGAGCTTGGTCAGGGAAGAGATGATGCCCCGTCCGGTTCGGAAAAGAATCAGGCTGAAAACCAGGGCGGTCAGAATCAAAACCAGAGCGATAAAAGTCAGGGTCCTGGTTTGGGTCTTCCGGATGTCCTGATCGACCAGATTGCGTAAGGTAGAGGCGATGCTATCGGCTTTATGGGACCTGATCAGGAGTTGCCCCACCAACCGTTCCGCACTTTCATCAAGCGCCTGATTGCCGGCGGTGGGCTGGGCAAAGTCGGGGTTGGAGACCAGTCGGAGAAAGGCGTCTTTCATGGCCTGGCTGTTAAGACGGATATCATCCACTAGTTGCTGCTGGGCAGGATTCCGGAAGCTGGTGCCGGCCATGAGTCCGGTCAATTTTTCGTACTCCGCCAGAAATTGCCGTTCCGGCCGTTCCTCCCGGTAATTGACATAAGAAAAGACCAGGTGGTTCAGTTCGGTAAAACTGTTCCGGATCAGCCGAACCTTGTCCCCATTAGCCTGGGCCTTTTCCAGGATGAGGTAGGAATAGACCAGGGCCGATCCCACCGCCATGGCCAACAACACCGGCACAAAAACGGCCAGGATTATTTTCCTGTTGATTTTCATATTCTTTCCTGTCCCCCGGCCAGGCTGACCGCCTCGGGCTTGACCTCCTTGAGGACCTCGGGATGGATGTAGTCGAGGTAATTCGGAACCCGGGTGGCATCCGTCAGCCGGTTTCGTATGGCCCATCTGGCCTCGTCTTCCAGAGCAGTCAGGATGGGCTGGTCCAGAAATAGCCGGAAGAAAAAGTTATTCCAGGTCGCCTTCAATATTTCCTGATCTATTTTCAACCTTTGCCCGACGATTTTCAGGGTCTCCTCCCGGTTATTCATAATAAAGGCCTCTGCTTTTTCAATGGCCCGGAGAAACCGTTTCACGGTTTCGGTATGATCCTGGAGATAATCCTTGCGGGCAATAAAGTAAAAGTCTTCTCGATAGAGGCCTTCCCCGGGTAAAAGACGGACCTTATCCCCCAGGCTCTTCCGGGCCTGGTAAATATGCGGTTCCCAGGTGGCCATGGCGTCCACCTGACCCTCGATCAAGGCCTGAACCAAACGATCCGGTTCCAGGTCGACCGTTTTGACGTCGGCCATGCTCATCTGGTAATAGGACAGGAATAAGCCCAAAAAAAAGTGCCCGGAGGAGCGGGCCGTTATCCCCACGGTCCGGCCTTTCAGATCTGCGGGTACCTGGATGCCCTTGTCCTGCCGGGCCAGCAACTGCACATCTTTATCCGAATAGACCATGCCGCCGATGATGGCATAATCGTTCCTATTGAAGCTGTAGGAAACCACCGGCGTCTGGGCGGCCGTGACCAGATCGATACCTTTGATGTTCAACATGGTCTGCAGGGCTGTCCGACCCGAGGCAAATTCCTTTATTTCCACGTTGAGGCCTTCTTCCCGGAAATAGCCCTTATTCTCGGCTATCCAGACCGGTGAGGCATGGGCTACCGTCTCTGCCCCCAGGACGATTTTTTCCAGCGGCTGCGGCGCCTTGGGACCGCAGCCGGCGATCAGCAACAAGAGCATTGTCCCTAAGACCGTGAGCCTAAGTCCCTGGCCGATTTTCATACCACTCCTTTTTCAGTCTGACTGGGTCAGCGATTTAACCAGGGCCCCGATTTCACCCCAGGGCAACGACTCTTTGACAAAGAAACGGTCCGCTCCGCTTTGAAAGGCCGCTTGTCTGTATTCCGGCAGATCGTAGCCGGTCAGCGCGGCAATCGTAATGTCCGGAAAATCCTTTTTTATCCTTTGCGTCAACTTCAAACCGTTTACGCCGGGCAGGTGAATATCCATGAAGATGAGCCGGAGAGGAGTCTCGTTGACCATCTGTAAGGCTTCTTCCCCGGTGGTCGCCTCTTCGATGATCAGGGACGGGAAATGCTCCCGGAGACTGTGCTTGAATGTTTCCCGGAAGGTACGATTGTCTTCCACCAGTAGTACTCTCAGCATAGGCGCCTCTCCTGATCCCCGCCTAGCGGGGGAAAAACGAAACGGTGAACGGGCGAAACGATTCCCTGTTTCTCAGGTAAGATCCTGACGGTTCTTCTGTGGCGGACTTTGATTGGAATGGCAATGTCTGATTGGGCGGTTTTTGAAAAAGGGATGTCGATGAACCTGGGCATAGGAGGTCCCTTTTAAGTTAAACGCTTAATAATATATATAAGGGGATTATAAATCAAAAAGATTATTTAAGGCCGAACCCTTCGTCTGGGCTGCCGTGGCCTTTTCAGAAAACCGGACTACTCAATACAGTAATTTTTCGGAAAAACCGGCAGGAGATAAAGGAAGGCGACCCGGCTTTCGCAGGGCTGACGACTAATAAAAGGTCTTGGTCGCTATTTGCAGTCAGATGTCCAATCCTGGGCCTGGCCGTGAGCGGTTTAGCGGCGGTCCCCTCCAATTGGCTGGGCGCGGTCCTGGACGGCCCCGGTCGCCCGGTTCCGGGGCGGGGCGGTGGTCGCCAGCGAATCGAGAAGTCTGGAGGCGGCCTGGGCGATTTCGTCGACGGCCTGACTGAAGGCCTTTTCGTTTGTGGCGGAGGGAACGGCGAAGCCGCTGATCTTCCTGACGAACTGCAGGGCCGCGGCCCGGATTTCCTCATCGGAGGCGGGCGGCACGAAATGAAACAGGGGGCGGATGTTTCGGCACATGGCGTATCTCCCGCTCTTTATTCTATATTCAGAGAATTGATCCTTTAATACGAAAATAAAGACGAACGTCCAACATCGAACATCGAACGTCCAACATCGAAATTTCAAAGCCTTAATGATACGTCATTGCGAGCGGAGCGAAGCAATCCCTCGGACAAGCTTTCGAGCAAGTCCAAGCCGTGACGGAGATTGCTTCGTCGCTTCACTCCTCGCAATGACTCCCACCCACCCCCCCCCGAATCCCGCCGCAGGCGGGATCGGGAGAGGGGGAGACGTTTTGGCTAACCCTTTTTCAGATCCTCGCTGCTGATGGGCAGCCTCCTGATCCTTTTCCCGGTGGCCGCAAAAACGGCATTGGCCACGGCCGGGGCGATGGGGGGCACACCCGGTTCCCCAATGCCCCCCGGACCCTCCGTACTGGGGAGGATGTGAACCTCCACGGCCGGCATCTCCTCCATGGTCAGGAGCGGATAATCGTCGAAGTTGCCTTGCACCACCCGGCCGTTTTGGAAGGTGATGGCGCCGTGGAGGGCCGCGGAAAGACCGAAGACGATGCCTCCTTCCATCTGGGCCTCGATGGTGCTGGGGTTAACCACCCGGCCGCAGTCGACGGCGCAGACCACCTTGTGGACCCGCACCGCCCCGGCCGGGGATACGGACACTTCGGCCACCTGGGCGATGAAACTGCCGAAGGACTGGTGCACCGCCAGCCCCCGGGCCCGTCCGGGGGCCGGTGCTTTCCCCCAGCCCGCCTTCTCGGCGGCCAGATCGAGCACGGCCAAGTGGCGCGGCTGCCGGCCGAGGAGCCGGCGTCGCAATTCATAGGGGTCCTGCCCGCCGGCGTGAGCGACTTCATCCAAAAAGCTCTCCACCACAAAGGCGGTGTGCGAATGACCGACCGAGCGCCACCACAGGACCGGCACGCCGAGGGTCGGGCTGTGGAGGCTGACGAGGAGGTTCGGGATCGCATAAGGGAGGTCCGCCGCCCCTTCCACGGAGGTGGCATCGATCCCCTCTTTGGACAGGCCCTGTTCAAAAACAGTGCCTTTCATGATCGACTGTCCGACGATCGTGTGCTGCCAGGCCACCGGGTTTCCAGCCGCATCGAGGCCGGCAGTCAGCCGGTCCAGGTACATGGGCCGGTAATAGCCGCCATGCATATCGTCTTCCCGGGTCCAGACCACCTTGACCGGTTTTTTGACCGCCTTGGCGACCTGCACGGCCAGGACCACGAAATCCGAGTGGGGGTTGGCCCGCCGGCCGAAACCGCCGCCCAGAAAAGTAGTGTGGATCTTGACCTTTTCGGGCTTGAGCCCGGCCTCCTTGGCGGCGCTGTTGCGATCTACGGTCTGAAACTGGGTGCCGGTCCAGATTTCCATACTGCCGGGGCGCAGGTCGACGGTACAGTTCAGGGGTTCCATGGCGGCATGGGCCAGATAAGGGACTTCGTACTCGGCGGTTATCGTTTTGGCGGCTTCGCTCAGGGTCTTTTCCGGATCCTTTTCTTTGCGGGCCGTCGCCCCCGGCGTCCGGGCCAGTTCGGCATATTGCCGGCGGAGTCCCTCGGTTGAAAGCCCGGCCAGGGGGCCTTCGTCCCAGGTGATCTTCAAGGCCTCTCGCCCGCGCTGGGCCGACCAGAAATCCACAGCCGCCACGGCCACCCCGCCCTCGATTTCCACTACCGCCTTGACTCCCGGCAGGGCTTTGGTCCGGGCCGCGTCGAGGCTTTTAACTTTTCCGCCGAAAACCGGTGGTCGGGCGATTACCGCGGTGAGCATCCCCGGGATTCTGACGTCGATGCCGAAAACCGCCGACCCGTTTGTCTTGGCCGGGGTGTCCAGGCGTCTGGTGGGCCGGCCGATGATTTTGAATTCCGACGGGTCCTTGAGCCGGACCTCCTGCGGCACCGGCAGGGTGGCGGCTTTCAGGGCCAATTGCCCGTAAGAAAGTTTCTTGCCCCGGGGATGAAGGACCAGGCCCTTCTCGGCCCGGCAACTGGATTTTTCCACCCCCCAGAGGTCGGCGGCGGCGGCGATCAGCATTTCCCGGGCCGTGGCGCCGACCCGGCGCAGGCGGTCCCATTCGCTGAGCACGCTGGTGCTGCCCCCGGTCATCTGGATCCCGAAAGCGGTGTGATTGTACACGTCCGCCACGGGGGCCGCTTCCACGCGCACCTGGGACCAGTCGCATTCCAGTTCTTCGGCCACCAGCATGGGCAGGGAGGTGTACACCCCCTGTCCCATCTCCGATTTGTTGATCCGAATGGTGACCCGATTGTCCCGACCGATACGGATGAAGGCGTTGAGCGATGCGGGTTCCTTGGCGGCCGCCAGAGCTTTCCCCTCACTCCCGGACAGGGGCAGATGAAAACCCAGGACCAGCCCTCCCCCGAGCCCGAGCCCGGTCTTTAAAAAATCACGGCGGTGCAAATTGACGGTCCCGTTCATTTCCGACCTCCTTGGACCATCATCCCGGAGGCCCGGTGAATGGCCCGGCGGATACGCTGATAGGTACCGCAGCGGCAGAGGATGCCCGACATGGCGGCATCGATTTCGGCGTCGTTCGGCTGGGGATTTTTGGCCAGCAGGGCGGCCGCGGCCATGATTTGTCCCGAATGGCAATAGCCGCACTGGGGCACATCGTCTGCGATCCAGGCCTGCTGTACCGGATGGCGGCCCCGGGCGGAAAGCCCTTCGATGGTGACGATCTCCTTCCCCGCCATGGCTGAGACGGGCGTGACGCAGGAGCGGATCGCCTCGCCGTTTACCTGAACGGTGCAGGCGCCGCAGATGGACTGGCCGCACCCGAATTTGGTTCCGGTTAAGCCGAGACTGTCCCGGAGCACCCATAAAAGCGGGGTGTCCGAGGCGGCTTCGACCCGATAACGCCTGCCGTTGACTTTAAGTGAAATCATAGCCCCTCCTTGGTACCTTTATTGTTGGTTATAAGGGCTGCGCCTGAATTTGATAGGTTCGCAAAAAGTCGTCATTGCGAGCGAAGCGAAGCAATCTCCCAGCGCAAGTAGCTGAATCCAGGGGATTGCTTCGTCGCTTCACTCCTCGCAATGACTCCCTTGCGGACTTTTTGAGAGATCATCAATTTTAAAATGTTAACAAAAGGTTAGGTGGATAGTGAATAGCGGCAATTCTGTATTTTGTCGGAAAAAGGGGGGTATTTTGAAAGATCCGAAAGGAAATTAATTAAGCCATGTAGCGGAAATCATACATAGTTAACGTATAAAAGTTTTCATTGTAAACATTAGGAAGGGGCTGGATAGCATCAGGTCTATATTTTATTGAAAAAAGGGGCAATTTTGAAAGACCTGAATGGCGATTAATCAATAAGCGTATAAGAAATCATACATGGTTAACGTATTAAATATTTTAATGTGTTAGTATTAACACTAATAAACATTCTTATTGTAACGTTTATTTAAAAAAATTATATATTTTCAATAAGTTAAATAATAAATAGGCGTGGCATAATAATTGCTTTTTTAACTCCAATAATAATTAAGATTAACAATGTAGCCTGGGTGACCGGGTATCTCTGAGGAAAGGGGATGATCATGGGACGGACATGACCGAAAAACCGTTTGGGACCTGGATTCTTGGCGGTTTTATTTAAGGAAGTAATAAAGAATTAACACTAATGGAGAAGAGGATGTTTATGAAAAAGACTTATCTTATCGGATCTGCTGTAGTTCTGGTTTTGAGTGCAGCAGCCCTGTTCCTGGTTTCGGGCAACGCCACCGGATCTGTCGCCCACACCGGACTGACCTGGCAGGGACCTCAGACCTGTCTGGCCTGTCACGAATCCCAGGCCCGGGACATGTACGGCTCCACTCACTACCAGTGGCAAGGACCGGCCCTCTACACCGTCAACGGCCCCGATGTGCAAGGCAAACTGCTTACCGCTGTTAACAGTTACTGTATCAGCATTCTCGGTAACTGGAACGCCTGCGGTTCCTGCCATGTGGGCCTGGGGGCTCAACCCGCTTCCAATCCTGTTCCTACGCTCACCGACCTTCAAAACATCGATTGCCTTATGTGCCATCAGAAGGATTATAAACGCGTTAAGGCTGCCGGCGTTTTCGTGCCCGATACGGCTAAAATGACCATTACCATGGACCAGGCCATACAGACGGTCCATTTACCCGAACGGGTCAACTGCCTCCAGTGCCATGCCAAGGGTGGCGGCGGCGACAACAACAAGCGGGGGGACATGGCCCTGGCTCATGGAACCACGGCCGACCGGACCTTCGATGTCCACATGGCCACCACGGGGGCCAATCTCGCCTGCCAGCAGTGTCATACCACTAAGAACCACAAGATCGCCGGGCGGGGCTCCGACCTGCGCCAGACCGACCTGGACGTGAAGATGAGCTGCAGCACGGCGACCTGTCATCCCAATAAAACGGCCTCGAACGGCCACGTTACCGCCGATGTGAATCGTCACGTCGGCCGGGTAGCCTGTCAGACCTGTCATATCTCCACCTACGCCCGTAACGCGACGGACACCGCGGCCAACGAGACCACGGAGGTCTACCGGGATTGGCAGGTTCCGGAATTCAATGTCACCTTGAACCGTTGGGAACCCACCATCACCCGCGGCGGGGATTTAAAGCCCGCTTACCGGTTCTGGAACGGCGCCAGTTGGAACTACAGCCTGAAGGACCCGGTCCTGCTGGATGCCGCCACCGGGGCTTATGCTACTTCCCGACCGGAGGGGGGCATCAACGACTCCTTAAGCAAACTGTATCCTTTCAAATACAAAAAGGCGGCCCAACCCATCGCCGACAGCCTGGCCATGCTGATTGCGGCCGATACGGCGGTTTATTTCGCCCAAGGCAACTATGATGCAGCCGTGAAGGCCGGGCTGGTGAACATGGGCTACCCCAACACCACGGCTTACCGGACGATCGAAACGGATACCTTTCAGTTGATCACCCATGAAGTCAGGCCCCAGGGCAATGCCCTGACCTGCGCCCAGTGCCATACCACCGCGGCCACGCAGATGAACTTGCGGAGCATGGGCTACACCATGAAAGGTACCCAGTCCACGACCTGCACCCAGTGTCACGGGTCGCAGAGTATACCGAGCTATACCTCCTTGCACAACCGGCACGTAAGCAGCCAAGGGTATGACTGCTCCTATTGCCACAACTTCTCCCGCCCCGAGCGGGGGCTGCGCAGGCCGACCGGATATGATGCCACGCTGCCCAATGTGACGGCTTTCGGTATCCCTTCCACCTCCACTTCGTTGACCGTTCCGGTTACCGCTTTCACCGCCACGGACAATGTGGGGGTCGTCGGATATACGGTGACCGAAACGTCCGCCAAGCCCACCGCCGGCAACCCCGGGTGGTCGGTGGTCCAACCCACCATCTACCTCTTCGCCACGACCGGGTCCAAGACCCTCTACGCCTGGGCCAGGGATGCCGCCGGCAACGTTTCCAACAGCCGTTCGGCCGTGGTAAACGTCAGCGCCAACACGACCCCACCGCCTCCGCCGCCGCCGACCGACACCCAGTTGCCCGTCGTGACCGCCTTCGGCATCCCGGCCACAGCAACTTCGCTGACGGTGCCGTTTACCTCCCTCACCGCCACGGACAACGTGGCCGTCACCGGATATCTGGTGACCGAAACGTCCACCAAGCCCGCCGCCGGCGCCGCCGGTTGGTTGGCGACCAGACCGGCCAGCTATACCTTCGCCACCGCCGGGTCCAAGACCCTCTACGGCTGGGCCAAGGACGCAGCCGGTAACGTTGCCAACAGCCTGTCGGCGGCGGTGACCATCACGCTGCCCACGGCCGACACCCAGTTGCCTGTGGTGACCGGTTTCAGTATCCCGGCCACGGCGGCTTCGCTGACAGTGCCCATTACCACCCTCACCGCCACGGACAACGTGGCCGTCACCGGATATCTGGTGACCGAAACGTCCACCAAGCCCGCCGCCGGCGCCGCCGGTTGGTTGGCGACTAGACCGGCCAGCTACACCTTCGCCACAGCCGGGTCCAAGACCCTCTACGGCTGGGCCAAGGACGCAGCCAATAACGTTGCCAACAGCCTGTCGGCCGCGGTGACCATCACGCTGCCCACGGCCGGAGCACCGGACATAGCGACCTCGGCCAGTTCCATCTCTTTCGGAGAGGTCCGTGAGGGTGAACAAGCGACCAGGTCGCTTTATGTCTACAATAGGGGGAGCGCCCCGTTGACGGTGACTCAAGTGGTAGCGGTCGGCACCAATGCCTCTGTTTTCCGGCCGTCGGCCACCTCTTTCACCGTAAGCCCCGGGAGTTCCTACAGGCTGTATGTCTCCTTCAGGCCAACGGACGATAGATCGTACCAGGCGACCCTCCAGATCAATTCCAATGATCCGGATACCGCCATTAATACGGTAACTCTCTCCGGTAGGGGTGAAGATTAGATCTCGGCCGTTCCATTAACCTTAACCACCCGAAGGGGGGCCGAGAGGCCCCCCTTCTATTTTGACGTTACCGTCAGGGAACTCTCCTGTGGAGGAAAACCAAAAAACTACAGAGGGCGGGCCTGCGCCGGACCCTTACTTATACTGCCAGTTGGATAAGCGGGGAGGGATACGATAGCGGATTTCAAATTCGACGGGTGTCCGGCCGGCCATTCTTTGAACGACCTCCTCAATCCGTTGGATGTCCTCGCGATTATAAACAATGCCCTTCACGAGCAGTCCGTATTCGACCAGCCCTTCTTCCTTGGGCGCCACTTCCAGTTGGGCAACGGAAAAGGTCGGCTCGATGACCAGCTTGGCCTTGATCCCGGCCGCCAGAGCCCTCAATGCGAGAATCGCCCGGGCCTCCGGGGTGTGAAACCGATCTTTTTCCAAGAGGGCCTCTTGAACGAAGGCCACGATCTCCTCGAAGGGCTGGCGGCTCATGTCGAAAACGTGGTCATATTCCTCCGGATCGGCCCAGTCCTTGCCGTAGACCAGATACACCGACCGGGCCATGTCCTCGTCCACCTGCTCCAGCTTCAAGCGGGCCAGCTCCCGGCTGATTTCCTCCCGCTGCCGGAGCCTTTCGATCCGGAAAGGCATGGGGGCCTCGGTTCGAATCCTGAAGGCGTAAGGCACCTTTTTCAGCAGGAAATTGCCCTCCCGTCCCATGATGACCACCCGGTTCTTGAGGGCGTGATTCAGTACATGGCTGTGGGTGAGGGCGATAAAACCCTGGTAAGACCAATCGTGTCGTTCCCAGACATTGGGGGCCCGCTCCTTGAAATAACGGGCCCATTCTTCCCATTGGTCGCCCACCGAGCGCATTTCTTCGAAAATCATCTTCCGGTTGATCAATTCATAGCCCAGCCGATCGGCGATTTCCCGCCCCAGATCCCTTCCTCCGCTTTCCAATTGCCTGGCGATCGTTAAAATGGCCATAAAATCCTCCTCTATTTTTGGAAAGGAAGCACCCAGATCAACATGGCCGGTAAATAACAAAATACCAAAGAGATGATTACATAGGGCACTGTAATACTCAAGAATTCCCGCAGGCCGGTTTTTCGTTGCTCCTCTTTATCCGCCAGATTCTTGGCCACAAATAAAGCCGGGGCGCCGGCCACCGTGAGGTTGCTCCCCAGGGTTCCGGCCCAGAGCAGCATCCAGTAAAAGGGCCAGGGGTTGAGCGCCTGTTCCCGGCCCAAGTCCCGGATGACATAGAGCATGGTCAGGATATAGGCGTCGTGCTCCACCACCCCGACAATCGGCGCCGTAACCCAAAACAGCAGGGTGCTCCCCACCGCCATACTCTGTTTGATATAAGGGGTAATTCCATTGGAGAGGATTTTAATGACCCCGGCGTGTTCCAGCCCGCCGACCAGGGCGAAAAGGGCGATGTAAAAAAAGATCGCCCGCCAGTCCAGTTCGGAGAATACCTGTTCCAGATTGGGTATCTCCAGGGTGAAGGCATCTTTATAAATCTCAAAAATCAGGATCAGGGTCAGGGCGCCCCACAAGGCGATAAAGCCGAGATAGTAGCCGAAAATGGGCCGCAGGGCCATGGCCAGGATGGTGAGGCAAAAAATCGAGCAGGTGACGACGGCAAAGGGTTTGTCTTTGATATGATCCAGGGGATGTTCATCGAGGGAGGCGATGTCCATCACTTTCCCCGCATAGATCTTGGAAAATTTCCAGTAAAAGAAGGAAATGGTGAAGCAATAAGAAATAAATAGAATGAAAAAAGAGGAGGGGCGTCCCAGGTACCAGATAAAACCGCTGAATTCGATGCCGGACACGCTGTGCAGCATCTGGGGCGGCAGGTCCCCCAGCAGCATGGCGGTGCCCATGAAATTGGCGCAGAGGCCGATAAACAGCAGGGGAATAAAAGGAGAGAATTTGAACCGCCGGGAAGCGTGAAAGAGGACCGGGGCGAACATGAGGACCACCACGACGTTGTCGATCAGCATGGAAATAAATCCGGCCAGGGTTCCGATGAAGGTTACAAAGACCGCCACATTGCCCTTGGATTTTTTCAGGATCACCGCCGACAGGAAATCGGGAACGCCGGACTTGCCGAAATAGCCGGAGATGATCCAGATGCTGAGCAGGATCAGGATCACGTTCCAGTCCACCACCTGGAAGGCCTGGACCTCGGTCATGACCCCGATCCAGATCATCAGCACGATCCCCAGCAGGGCGGCGACCACGCTGTCGATCCACCCCGTAATAACCAAAATGATGCTGCCCAGGAAAATCAAAACCGTCAAAATCTGCAGCAGATCCATGTGCGCTCCCTATTACCGTCTCCTGACGGGTTTCCAGGATTCAAGGGTTCGAGGGTTCGAGGGTCTAGGTAATTAAACGGTTTTCGCTTGAACCCTAAAGCTATCGTCGTCAGCCGCCAGCAACTTATTTTTCCAGAGGTGTAACGACGTTGAACCCGAGGTCGAATTCATCCAAAAGCGACATGAGTTCGTTCAGTTTCAGAATGCTGCCCTCGTAGGTGATCTGCCCCAGCAATACCCGGGCCAAAAAGGTGGTCTTCCCGGTGAGGATGTCGTTGAAAAGGGCCCGCGTGAGTCTGACCGAGCAATCGGCGCCCGGGACCTGTTTCCCGGCGGCATGGTTCAGAACGGCGTTTTCCAGGGACAGGACGTACCGCTCGTCCGTATCGGTGAAATGCCAGTTGACGGTGAGGGAGCGTCCCGCGGCCTTTGGCCCGTTGAGGCGGACGGCCATACCGTTAAAGATCAGGTCCAGGGGCAGGGCCTCGTAGACGTCCGCGGGAGGGGGCACCTTGGCGAAGGGCTGCCGGACCCCCTCCCGGAGCTCCCGGGCCCCGAAGAGATAGAAATTCCGGAAGACGGCCGATTCGGACTGGTAGCCGCGCTGCTCCAGGGCCGCGGCCTGGAGCAGCCGGGCCGCTTCGTTACCGGGGTCGGCAAAGACGACATGGTTCACCACCTGGGCGACCCAGCGGTATTCACCCCGGTCGAAGGCCGCCTGCGCCCGGGCCAGCGTCTGTTCGGCGCCGCCCAAGAATTCGACATACTTCCGGCTCGCCGCCACGGGCGGCAGGGGATTGAAATGGGCCGGATTGCCGTCGAACCAGCCCAGGTAGTGCTGATACACGGCCCTGGCGTTCCAGCCCACCGTGGCGTAGTAATCGCGGTTGAACCATTCCCCGGCCAAGGACTCCGGCAGCCGGATTGCTTCGGCAATCTCCGCCGGGGTGTGGCCGTGGTTGGCCAGGCGCAGGGTCTGATCGTGGATGTATTTATAGGCGTCGGCCTGTTTGCGCAGGAACCGGGCGATATTTTCCTGGCCCCAGCGCGGCCAGGTATGGCCGACAAAGACCACCTCCGACGTTTCTCCGAAGCGTTCCAACGCCTCCCGGATAAATCCGGACCAGGCCCGGGCGTTGCGGACCTGGGAGCCCCGGGGGGTGAGGAGGTTGTGCAGGGCGGCCACGCAATTGTCGGCCATGAACAGGGCCCGCAATTCCGGGAAGTGGATGTTCATGTTCGCCGGCGCTTCCGTCCCGGCCGTCAGTTGAAAGACCATTTTGACGCCGTCAATAGTCATGGTCTGTCCCGTCCGCTCCACCGAATCGGTCGGAGGGATCAGGCTGCTGACAACGGACCGGGGCAGGGACTTCCCGAGGCCGGCGTCGACCTGCCCCCGGGGACCCGGTGTCAACAGCGGGCCGTACATGTACTGGGCGCGGCGGATCATGGCGTTGCCCGCAAAAACGTTTTCCCCCACGACCTCTTCCAGGAACCCGGCCGGGGCGATGACGCGGACCCGGCCCGCCCGAACCTCCTCGGCGGAGACCACCCCCTTGACGCCCGACCAGTGATCGGCATGGCTGTGGGAATGGATGACGGCCCGGACGGGCTTCCGGCCCAGATGGGTGTAGACCAGTTCCATGGCCGCCCGGGCGGTGTCGACGGAGGTCAGGGGGTCGATGACGATGTAGCCCGTATGGCCGGTGATGACCCCCAGGTTGGCCAGATCGTGGCCGCGCACCTGGTAGACATTTTCGGTCACCTGAAAAAGGCCGTGCTGATTGTTAAGGGTGGCCTGGCGCCGCAGGCTGGGGTTGACGGTCTCCAAAGGACCAGGCCCGTTCAGGAACTTATATCGGTTCATATCCCAGACGACCTGGCCGGCAGCGTTCCGGATCATGGCGGCTTCGTCCGGGGCGATCCGGCCGCGGGCGGCATCGGCGAAATCCTGGTTATCAGGGAAGGGCAGTTGCTGGAGGACGGCCGCGTTGGCCTGCCGGGTGGCCTCCGTAGCCTCTCCGGGTTCGGCGGCGCGGACCGGAACCGGCGCCAGGGCGGCCAAGGCCAGGGCGACCAAGGGCAACAGCAAATATCTTTTTTTCATGTTCCCCTTCCTTATAGGGCGGCCTGGTCTTGCTGGAAGTTCCGCCACCGTTTAAACCGGGTCAGATCCAATACGGATATCATTACGAAATTCTTTTCCGGCGGTAAAGTACTTTTTAAATGAAATGAACGGGTTTCCGTTCCGGGACCGGAAGGAAAAATTCATTTTTCATCAAAAATAGCCGATAAGCGGGGGAGAAATTATAAGGAGCCGGGCATGGGGATCAAAATCGATTTTGAAAAAAAATTTATCGTCAACGGGCGGGAATACCATTCCTGGGAAGAGGTTCCGGAAGATCTGCGCCGCCTCGGAGCCCCGGCTTTAAACCCGGCCGGGGATCTTCCGTCCGGTTTGATATCACCCAAACAGTCTATCGTTTTCAACGGCAAGCAGTATGAGGATCTCTCGGCCATGCCGGAGGAAGAACGTAAAATGTTCGAGATGATCATGAAGTCCCTCAAAATCGAGGGGGACACCCAGGCCCAGGCCGGTTCCATGCCGAAAAATCAAGGCGGGGGAAATATTACCCTGTCCCTGGAGGCCTACCGCAAGGGCAAAACGGGTTCCCCCTCGTTTTCCTCAAACTGGCTGCTGAAGGGCGTCGTGGTCCTCGGTCTGCTGGGGGGGGCGTACTATCTCTTGAAATAGCGGGCCGGCGGAGAAGATATCCCGGGCTTTTCTAAGCCGGATCGGCCGGGAAGCCCCGCTTTTGCCCTGCTCACTTTTGTTTTTCATACTCCCCGACAATGAACCCATATTTGGTATGGATCATTTTTCGGTCCGCTTGCCAAAATTCCTCCAGCATGGCCTTCTGTTCCTGTTCACTGAAATAGATCATGGCCGCCGGGAAAAAGAATTTATCTTCTTTTTGGATGTGTTGATGATAAAAATCGATCAAAGTCCTCAATTTTTCAGAAAGGGTTTTCAGGGCTTCCTCCGAGCCTTGAAGGTACTGCCCTTTGGCCTCGGCTATTTGGGTAACGGTCCTCCGGCCGAAGTTATGATCAGCGATCAATTCGTTCAATAAAGCCCTGTCCTGGGAGGACAGTTCCTTTTGAGCCGCATCCCGGAAGAGGATGGCCTCCTCTTTTCCGTGATGGGTCCGGTCGGCGTACCAGCGGATGAAATCAACCACCGCATCCACAAAAGCGCCGTCGACCCGCTGCTTCGCTTCGGCTTCCTGAATTTCTTTTTGCACCAATTGCAGCATCCTCTCGATAAGCCTATGTTCCATCATCAAGGGACCGATGGGTTCCATCCGCATTCTCCTTTTTAAGCGTAAAGCCTAACCAAAAAAATTTGAAATTTTTTTGATTGGAAAAAACCACTGAACAAGAACCCAAGAGAACGGAGTTTTTTTATTTAGATTCTTACAGCATTGTTAGAGACAAATTCTCAGAACATTGGTTGTAAGAATCTAACGCCCATTGACCGGTTAACCCCTATTTTATCTGGTAGGTTTGGAGCGGTCAACTCGAATTGCCTGATATTAAAAGAACGCTGGTTGGTAAATTTCCGTTGGATTTCTGGATGAAGGTCTGATAAAAAATTCATTCGCCTTAATTTGAAAAAAACAAGGCCGCCAATGATTTTTGCTGTAAATCCAATTGAATAGGGTATAATGCGGGGCAAAGAGACAGCTTGAAGTCATTGGCTCCCGGAGTAAGCCCGGGAAAACGGCTATAAAGCGAGAGGAAACGGATGGCAGTTGATAAAGAGACGCGGGTAACTTTTCCGTCGGGAGATTTGCTGCTGGAGGGACTGCTGGCCCGCGGTGCAGGCGGCCGGGGGGTGGTCATTTCCCATCCCCATCCCTTGTATGGCGGGGAGATGCGTAACCACGTGGTCAGTATCGTTCAGGAGGTCTTCGCCGGGAAGGGTTGGACCACCCTGCGGTTCAATTTCCGGGGAGTGGGCCGGAGCCAGGGAAAATACGCCGAAGGGGTCGGGGAGCAGGAGGATGTCCGGGCGGCGGTCCGGTATCTGCAGGGGTTGGGGATCCAGGAGCTTTACCTGGCCGGGTATTCTTTCGGGAGCTGGGTGAACGCCCAGGCGGCGATGGACCTTCCGGAGGTGGCCGGGACCATCCTGGTGGCCCCGCCCCAGGCCATGCTGGATTTTTCCTTCTTGAAGGACGACGCGAAGACCAAGCTGGTCATCGCCGGGGAATGGGACTCCTTCGGGCCGGTGGAGGAGGTCAAGAAAGTCTTGGGAGAAATGAATTCTCCCCCGGCGCTGATCATCATTCCGGAGGCCGATCATTTTTTTGACGGGGCGGCGAAAGAACTGGCGCAGGCGCTGGAATCGTTGGCCGGGTAAGGATCTTAATTGAGCGACACTTTTTCCAAATTAGAGGCCCTTAAATTCGGGTGGCAGGCCCTGAAAACCCACCTGGTTTTTTTAGCGAGTCTGATGGCGTTGATCCTGGTGCTCAACCTCCTGCCGGAAGTAGGACGATGGCAGACCCTGGAGAAGGCGCCGCCGCTGGCCCTTTTCTGGACCGTAGCCGGATACCTGATTCAGATGGCCACCCAGATGGGCCTGATCCGGATCAGCCTCAAACTGGTGGACGGCAAGCAGCCGCGATACCGTGAACTGTTCGAAGATCTGGCGACCTTCGGCCGTTACCTGGTGGTGAATCTCCTGTTCGTACTGCTCATTGTGGCCGGCCTGCTTTTGCTGGTGGTCCCCGGGATCGTCTGGAGCGTCAAGTACCAGTTCGCCCCCTTTCTGATCGTGGACCGGCATCCCGGGATCAAAGAGGCCTTCCGGAAAAGCGCCGAGATTACTTCGGACGTCAAAATGGAGGTGTTCCTTTTCTTCCTGCTGGTCATGGGGATCAACCTGGTGGGTTTGCTGGCTTTCGGGATCGGTATTTTTACCACCCTGCCGGCCACCATGATCGCCTACGCCTTCGTGTATCGCAAGCTGCTGGAACGGAAAAGGCTGCTGGAGGCGGTTGGGGCGGGAACCGAAGTCCCGGCAGCGGTTTCCTGATATTCGGTACCGATCGCCCGGGATGGCAACTCGTCAGTCCCGGCGTCTCAATAAACGCCGTACTCCTGGGCGCATTCGATCATGGCCCGCACGTTCTCCGGTTTCGCATCGTCCAGACCGGTGGCCGAATCGAGGATAAACCCCCCGTCGCGACCCACGCCGGCGATCAGTTTCCGGCAGAAGCTGCGGACCGCTTCAGGTGTGGAGGTGGCCAGCAGGGAAAGAGGCACATTGCCCTGGAGGCAGACGGTATCCCCCAGGACCTCCTTGGCTTTAAACAGATCCGTGGCCTCGAAGGCATAACAGGCCTTGCCGGCCGGGATGTCCTTGATGACCTCGAGGCGCGAGGTACAGTCGCCTTCCCACAGGGGGCAGGGGGTGAGGCCCTCGTGGATGAGGGCGATCAGCAGCTCGCGCAGGGTCGGCCAGAAGAATTTTTCAAACTGAGCCGGGGACATGAACCCGTCCAGGCCTTTGTGGATGGGGATGAAGACCCGGGGATTGCCCGAGGCCCGGGAGCCGCTCAGCGCCATTTCGAGCATGATCGGCAGTAACTTCTCGCAGGCCTGAACCACCTTGTCCGGCCTCCGGTACAGGTCCAGCATGGAGCCCTTCGTCCCCCGGAAGTAATCACCCAGCGTGTCGAAGGGGGCCTGGGTAAAACTGCCCGTCTGCATCGGAAAGCCCGCTTCCCGGGCCTGTTCGGTAAAGCGTCTCTGAAAGGAGGCGATCTGGGCGGATTTCTCCCCCGCCTGCCGCAGGATCTCCAGGGCGGCGGAGACCTCGGGGGTCTGGAAGGCCCCGAAACCGAAGGGCACGCCCATGGCGTAGGTAATGATGTCCCGGAGGGGCGGAAGATTTTCAAATCCCCGCAGAGCGCCGAAGATCCGGGGCCAGTAGCGCCGGAGCATGAAATCCGTGGGATCGGCCAGAAAATGATCGTATTCCTCCGCCTGCATGTACTCGCCTTCGACGAACTGGTAGGATAGGTTGGGGGCCACCCCGTGGCCGGGCCACTTGAGTTGTTTGAAGTCGAGGGTCTCCAGAATAGGCCCCAGGAAGATGAGGGCGAAGGGATTGCGATCCATATCCGGCTCGAACTCCGTCATGGTCCGCCAATGGGCCTGCCAGAGTTTTTCGGGATCGTACATGCAGTCTGCCACCGTGAAGCCCGCGTATTTGGCCGAGAAGAAGCTGAAGCGGGCAAACACGGGCACCCGGTCCGGCTTACGGAGGGCGATGGTCTCGAGGACCCTCTGCTCCCGTTCCTGGTAGAGTTCCTGCGGCGTCTTACCCATTCTTTCCTCCCGGTAATTCGATTCCCGGCCCGCTTTTACTAAAAGGGACCGGCTATTTTCCGCTGTTTCTCTTCCTTTTTCCAATACTCGATCCGCTCTTTGATGAAGCTCAACCAGTGATCGACCTCGGAGGCCTTGTAGCCTTTGGCGATCAGGTCCTTCTTGTAGTCTCCGATCAACGGCTCGACGGCCTTCTTCCACTTCAGGACTTCCGCATCGGAAAGCGGGATGATCTGGCCCCCTTTCGCCTTGAAGGCTTCGACCCCCTCGATATCCATTTCGTTCCAGAGGGCCCCCTGCCAGTCTTTGGCTTCCGCGGCCAGTTCGGTAAAAATCTTCTGGATGTCGGGCGGCAGGCTGTTCCACTTGTTTTTATTCATGGCGCAATAGAAGGTAATGCCGGTTCCCAGATTCCAGGTGGAGGTGACGTAACTGACCAACTCCGCGAACCGCCAGTACTTGAGGGTCGAGAGGTCCACCATGATGCCTTCGATCACGCCCCGGCGCAGGGATTCATAGACATCGGGCATGGGCAGGGGGACCGCCACGGCGCCCAGGGCCTTCAGGACCTCGGTCATCTGCCCGGTGCCCCGGATCTTCAGCCCTTTTAAATCCTCCAGGGTCTTGACGGGCTTTTTGATGGTCTGGAGGATCAGCGGCCCCGAGGTATTGAGGTAGAGGAGATGGACGCTGTCCCACTCGCTGGGCTTGAATTTGTGGTAAAAGTCGCTGCTCACCTGCGTGGCCACCCAGCCGCTCGGGAAGCCCAGGGGCAGATCGAATATTTCGGTCACGGGGAAACGTCCCCGGGTGTACTGAATGTGGGAAACGCCGATGTCCGCGATACCCGTGTTGATGCCGTTGAACATCTGGGACGGGTTGAGCAGCGTGCCGCCCGGGTAGTAGGTGATCTCCACCCGGCCGTTGGTCCGTTTCTTGATCTCCTGACAAAATTTATCGGTCAGGAGCGACATCTTGTGCGTGGTGGGCAGATAATTGGCGGCTTTCAGTTTGATCACTTCGGCCCCGGAGTAGGATCCGCTTAAAAAGATGATGCCGACCAACAAAACCATCACTTTAAGACACTGGTTCATGTTTTGCCTCCTTGGTGTGGCAGCGTTATAGAGTCCATTCTCCAATCAAATTGAAACCAATTGCAGGCACCGTCAACCGTTCGGGGCCGTTTTAGCGTCGCTCACGGCTCCGCTTCCCAGAGGTGCGGATACTCCTTCACGAAGCCGGCCGCGTTGACCGGCCAGACTGTTTATACCCTACTGGAATTATTGCGATTGTCAACAAATCTCCGGCAGACCCGGCCAAGTCGGAGGAAAAAGTTCCCTCCCCCTGGCACCGGTCGCGCACAGGTCCATTCCCGCTTGCTGCCGGCTGATGGCCGTACGGGTCCTAACGCCACTGGTTGAGGCAGGTAAGGCATTGCGACTCGTGAACACATAGGATCCCGCCGCATTCGGGGCAGGTCCACTTTTCCTTTTCGTGACGGATGAATTGCCTGATTCCGACTTTCTTGATCCGCTCGAGATTGTCGATCATGCTCATACCGTACTTGGTTCTGTAGCGCTTATCCAAATGACCCAGCCGATCGCATGGAAAGCCGTCACAGTGGAAACAGAACCGAACTTTCCCCGGCACGATTCGCTCGCAATTCTTGATTGGACACGTAATACGGGTTTTTGCTTTGGTGCTGTCGTCGCCTCGACAACCGGGGCAGGCGCGCTTATCTCTTCCATAAGCCCGGCACAGGCGGCAATCCATGCCACAGGGAGCGATCAGCGTCGTTCGGAACCCATCCGCCTGCGGCGATCTTCTTGGCGTCCTAGTCATATTCCTTCGGGAGGTTTGCGTCATGATGGTGTTGCCGGGGCTTGCTCTTGAATTTTATTTTCCAGAAACCGGGTCACTGACTTCATCCTTCTCGAGTATGAATTTGTGGCTCTCAAACAGGCGGAAGGCCCCCGGTGACACTTGGTCGAAGGAGACAACGAGAGTCGTTATATCCTCGGGCTGAGATCCTTCCCAACGGTCCAACAGGTCAAGCCGGGCACCCGAGGACAGGATTTCGCTGAGGGCGGCGTACAATTCCCGGGTGGCGTCGAGTTCGTCCCGCCCCTCCGGATACCAGTCTTCGGGTTCGGAGAAACCGAGTGCGATCGACGAAGGGTGCAGGTGCCGGAAGGTGCAACTGCAGCCCGATTTGGAGCCCACGTACCATTGATTCGGGAAAGCAAGCAGGGCGAGGCCGGGATCGAAATGGCCTTCGGTCACCTTCTCGAAGCGGACGAGGTCGGAATTGCGCTCGGTCAAGTCCTTCGGGCTGTCGGTCGACAGGTACACTAGGTAGCACATTTTTCAGGCGATCTGATTCATCTGTTTTAAATTCTGTGATACATCAGACAATCCCAGCCGTTCCAAGGTTGTTGTCTTCTGTCGGCCCGTTGTCGGATTGATGCTTCGAATAGTAATAGGCCAGCATCAGGAATACTACGGCCGGCACCAGGTCACCGAGAATGAACTGAACGTTATACGGAGAATAGTTGCCCAGGACGATCATTTCTCTCAGGTGATTCCCGCCGGCCATTATTAAAAATACCGAAAATCCGATTACCGTGGCCTGAATGAAGCCCTTGCGATATTTATAAGATAACAACCCCAATATTCCCCAGCTCCCGTCATGCATGCCGACTTCCAATTGAAAGGGACTGCCCGTAGGCCAGCCGATGTTCCTGGCTATTTGATCGGAAAGGAAGAGGTGGGGAATAAAGCCAAATAAAATGGAGCCAAACCCGATGCTGATCAATACAACGGTGGCGTAAAAAATTTCAAAGGGATTGGGCGTCATCTCGCGTTTCGACCTGGAAATGAACCAGCCCACCAGTAAACCGATGAATAGCATAATGATAGAGGTCATGATTTATTTTTACTTTCGTTGTCCGTCCTTAGGGTCGGCAAAAGCCGGCCTGATCATCGTCGGCAATATGGTGATCCGAGAATTGGGTAAGTCGATTTCGAATTTTCCCGCCCTGCCGGTAATTGGCTGTAGTCCTAGGTTTCCTTTTATGCAGCTATTTGTTAAAATTGCCAAAAAATTTAACCCGGTTTTCTGGTCAGATTTCAGGGGAACTCCCATAATCGGCCTATTCCCAAATAACCGCCGGCATCTATTTTAGGGGGTCTTTGATGAAATCGATACCTTTTTTTCTGCCTGCCCTCTGCCTGGTTTTGGCCGCCGGGGCCTATGCCCAGCCGCCGAAAGCGGTGCTGTTGAACCCGCCGCAATACGTGGAAAATCCGCGCCGGCCGGCTTTTAAGTCTATGGCGGGTCCGGGCGTCCGGAACGGCCTGAAGGTTGTCTCCGGCCGCAGCAGCGCGGCCCTGGAATTCAACACGCCGAAGGTAGTAGTCTACCTTCCGGAGATCGACAACAGCGCCTACGCCCTGGTGGAGTTCGGGGATCCCGAACTCTTCGATAGCCGGGGTCAAGGGATCCCTTTCGAACGGACGGGGGGAACGGATGAGCGCACTTTTTCCCGGGAGATCCAATTGCGGAAGAAAACGGGATCCGGGGCGCTTGAATTTTCGAAAGTCCGGGGGGCGGGGAAAATCAGGTATCCGCTGGAAATCGCCACCCGGGTTTTTAAAAAAGGAAAGGGCCCTGGCGGCCCGGGGGACCCGGTGTTCGATGGACCGTATGTCAGCTACCCGGACCCGAACATCGAGGAAATGTTTTTTTTGAATCCCGCCCTGGGGCCGGTGCGGGCCTATGACGCCTCGGGGCGGCGACTGGTCCGGGACGCCTTCAATCAGACAACGACGCAAGACGGTCGGAACCGGCGGACCCTGGCCTTTTACGGGGAAATCGCCGAGTTGCAAATCGATGTGGTGAAAAAATGGGCGGAACTGGAATTCACCTATGAACTGCTGCCGGCCAAACCGTTGTCGGAGGAACTGGCCGGCCGGCCCGCCGCCAGGCCGCCGAAAATATCCGAGACACCGGGAGGAAAAACGGAGATCCGGCTGCTGGACGGTGGCCGGGCCCCGACGGCCAAAACGCCTCCGCCATCCGGTACGGCCGCCGACTCCCCCCCGGGTCTGAAATTTCCCCTCCATACGGCCCTGGCCATATCCCCGCCGGAACAGGTCCTCCGGATGATCGCCTCCGGCGCCGACGTCAACCAAAAAGACGATTTCGGAAGGACCCCCCTCCACTTGGCCGCCTATCGCTGCGATCTGGGCAAGGTGGTCAAGGCGCTGATCGAGGCCGGGGCCCGGGTCAACGACAAAAACGCCGAAGGGCAGACGCCGCTGTGGTTGGCGGAGCAGATGAAATGCCGGGAGATCAAGGGGTTGCTGATCCAGGCCGGGGCCAGGTAAATCAGGGTGTCTTGGCAAATTTCGTTATGAGCCTGGTAGGCACAGTGGCAAACAATCCGAGTTTTTTATACAACCGGCTTCGTCTAGAAGCAATTGAATTCTCAGATCTTTTTCCCGCCACAATTGGTGGATCCATTGGTGAAACGTCTCCCGGAAGACTTGATCACCGGCGTAATCCCCTTGGCGGAAATTCCAGGGAATTTCAATGGTCTGAAAGTGCACCCCCACCCGATTGACCTTGCCGCAGAGGAACTTCCAGAAAGTCGGAATGCCGTCGGGATATACTATGGTAATGTTCAGCAGGAAATGGAACTTTTCCCCCAGCACGTTTAATGCCTGCGCCAGACCTCCGGATTTCGGACGTAAAAGATATTCATAGGGCGATTGCTGTCGTTGGTGCTTGGCCCCGGAGAAACGGGTGCCTTCAAGAAAATTCATCAGGCTGGTCGGATGACGCGCGAATTTTTCGCAGGCCTTGCGCGTCGTGATCAAATCCTTGCCTTTTTGTCGGGGATGCTTTTTTAGATACTCGGCAGTATGGCGCCGCAGGAACGGAAAGTCCAGCGCCCACCAGGCCAGTCCTATTACCGGCACCCAGATGAGTTCACGTTTCAAGAAAAATTTGAGGAGGCGAATGCGGCGGTTGAGTAGATGCTGCATGACGAAAATGTCGGCCCAGGATTGGTGGTTGCCGATAACCAGATACCATTGATGATAATTTAAATCGTCAAGCCCCTGCACGTCCCAACGGGTTTTTTGCGTCAGTCGCATCCAGCCGCTGTTGCAGGAAATCCAATTCTCCGCAATCCAAGGTAAAATCCGGTCGAAACCCCGGCGCCAAGGCGGCCAGGGCAGCAGAAATTTTAAAAGGGAGAAGAAAAAAAGGAGGCTTACCCAAAACAGCACATTGAGACCCAAAAGGACTGCTGACAGCAAGCCCAGTATTTTAAACGGTAAAAAATTAAGCATCTGATTCCAAAACTCCTTGGTTTAATAGGAAATTCGAGTTATTCAATGACCGTTCCTTCCCCGGTCTTCCGATACTCCAGCACGACATGGTCGACGAACGCGATTCTCCCCTGGGAATTGGCCTTGAATCCGTGAGAGGCGCACCAGGCGGAAAATGTTTTCGGATCGATGTCGGCACGAAGGGCGATATTGCCGCTATACTTAATTAATTCCAACTGTCTGGCGACCAGAGCTTTCCAGTCTTCAAAACTGGCGGGCATCTTTCCGGAATCGATGAAGATCGCCAGCGCCCGGCGATAAGTGGCCTCGTCCTTGAACCAGGCAATTCCTATGATATCACTCATTCTGCCATTTCCTTTCGTTTCTAAATGGGGTCTCCTCCAATTCCAAATCGGGGTCCAACCCCCTGGCAACCCTATTCACGACCAAAGGAGATCGAACCAGAAAAAAAGGCCATGGCCCCGGATTACTAAACCTTCTTGATGGCCTTGACTACGATGACCAGCACCACGGCGCCGATGGTCGCCACGATGATGCTGCCAATCGTGCCCCCGGCGTGGATACCGGCCAGGCGGAAGAGGTACCCGCCGATGAAGGCCCCGATCACGCCCATCGCGATGTTACCCACCACGCCGAATCCGGAGCCTTTGGTGAGTTTGCCGGCCAGCCAGCCCGCCACGAGCCCAACCAGAAGAAACCAAAACAGGTGCATGTTGTACCTCCCCAAGGTCTGAGATTAAGATTGGATTAGTCTTTCATTCAATTATAATTATAGAGAATGGAATATCAATGGATTCTGATGCGAGCAAATTGGGAGAAAAGCTTAACGAGGTTTCCCATAACAGATAACGAAGAAAGCGCCTTTCGGGAAGCCATTGAAGGTTCAAACCAATGGCCAGGGATAAATATCATGAAAGGGTGTCCAGATTATCCACGGACGAGGAATCTCTTCACCCGGTGATCCGGTTTTGAAAACCAAGGTTGTCGAATGGCTGACACGCAGCCACTGGCGAAAATGGGTTATCGCCTTTAGCAGCGCCCAGTCCTACGACGGTGGCGCAGGGGCAACTTATGTCCTCTTCCGCCATCGCCGCCTGGCGAAAGGGCCGAGGAAAAAATAAAATCTGCCTGTCTGCCGATGGTCGCCTAAAAAAATCAGCTCCGAAAACTGGATTCACTGCTAGGCCGCGTCTTTTAAGGTCCTATACACTTGAATTAATACCTCGGCGGAAATACCCAAACCATTATGAAGATTTCGAATCATCTCCATGGTGAGGGGGCGTTTTCGATTTAAAATTTCGGATACCCGTGCCCGACTGCCGATAAAGGGTTCCAAATCACGACGGGTAAGACCTCGGCTTTCCATATGATACAAGATAGCCTCAACCGGGTCGGGAAGGGGAATTGAATGGTGCCTCTCCTCGTATGCTTCAATCAGAGTTGTCAAAACCTCAAGTCGGTCTGACTCGTCCGTGCCGGGTTTGGCGTCAAAGAGACGCTCAACCTCTCTGAGCATGGCCTCGTAGTCGGCTTCCGTCTTTATTGGCCTTACTCTCATACCCTGATCCTCCTTCAAACCGTGGCTGCATCGATTCGGTCATACTCCTGATGGGTGCCGATAAATCTGATGAACACAATCCCGTGATCGTAGTGAATGGCTGCTACCAGTCTATAGTCGTTGCCCTTAAGGTTGAACACGACTCTATTCTTTCCGACAAAACTGGCATTTCTGTAGACGGCTTTAATGTCAGATGGGCTTTTCCAGACTGCGCGCTTGGTGTCTTGATGCCAGGCTTGAAGCGGCTGTCTCACATCGGGGTGGTGCTCCCAGAATTCTCTGAGCCTCTTTCGAGAGATGATCCGCATTAAAAGTAGTATACCAATGTTCCCGTATCGGGAGCAAGCGAAAAATCATGTCGTACGGTCGGGCTACGGTAACAATCGCCGGCGGTCTTTGGCAAATTTTAATAAAAATTCTCTCTTGTGGCAGCGGTGGGTGATGTGCCAGATCCTGTTGGGGAGGAAATATCGATTGGCTCTGGGCAGGGGTTGGCTGCGTAAAAGCCTCTTTTGGAGGGGGGAAAGGCACTTTAAGAACCTAAATGGCCATCTGATTCGATATAATACGACGGAAATCAATTAGTTCGTCTGGGCCGACCCCGATTCCATCACATTAAAATAGGGCGGCAACCGAGGACGCTTGTGGGTTCAAGGATTGGCTACGTAATAACCATATTCTCCAGCGTTTACATTATGGCGCTTTTCCCACCCGATGGTGGAGCTGG
>JACRCK010000088.1 GCA_016219065.1 Deltaproteobacteria bacterium | reverse complement strand
GAGGGGGTTATTGACGCTATTTCAAAAAGCTAACCTGTTGCATAAATTCTATCCATTTTGAAAAAAATTTGACTCCTTAGTTAGTATCCATCCGGAAAATAACCGTCCCGATGGAAACTATTTAAGCGATTCCTGCAAGGCGGCCCGGGCCAGCAGACGGGTTGAATCGAGCGTCGGCAGGGGGCAGTCGTTGGGGTCCACCAGCAAAGGGATCTCCGTACAGCCCAGGACCACGGCCTCGCAGCCCCGCTCTTTCATCTTCTGAATGACGGCGTTGAAGTAGAGACGGGACTCCTCTTTGAAAACACCGTTGACCAGCTCTTTGAAGATGACGGTGTCGATCCGTTCCCGGTCGGCTTCATCGGGGATGTGACAGGTAATGCCTAACTTTCGAAGGGTTTCGGGATAGACCGGCCCGGTCATCAAATACTTCGTGCCCGTGATGGCCAGGGTTTTAAACCCCTGCTTCTTGGCTTCCTGACCCACGGCCTCGGCGATGTGGATCCAGGGGATCGGGGAAGCGGTCGCCACGAGGTCGAAGGCCTGATGAATAGTGTTATCCGGGCAGATGGCCAATTGGGCACCCATGTCGGCCAGCTTCCGTACGGAGGACACCATCAGTCCGGCCACCCCGGCCCAATCACCGGACCGGACGTACACCATATACTGACCCAGCGGGTAGGTGTGCATGGAGATCTCCGGGTGCAGGTGCTCACCCATAAGGGCCGGTGCTTCCATGCAGATGGTCCGGTAACAGAGGGCCGCCCCCTCGGCGCTGCAGGCCACGATGCCGATGTGCTTTGCCATGGTCTTTTTCCTTTCCTGGACCGAGATCCGCCGTCATCAAAACCTCTCCAGCCTGGCGGAAAACTTGTCCGATGGTTTGGTTCCCGGCTCTCGCCGGGACGATGTCCGGACCCCGGCTTTCGCCGGGGAGACGATCAGAGAGACTTTTTAGAAGTCCGGTAATAATGACACAAAAATGAATTAACGGCAAGAAAAGAACAGGGGAAGTGGCCTTACCATCAGACCAACTATTTTTTGCCCAGCGGCTCCATTGAATATTTTTCGGCCAGGAGGTCGATTTCCTTGAGCAGGGCCTCATCATAAACCAGGCCGGTCTCCATGTTTTCCCTTTTGCTCCTTTGCTCAAGTTCGCCGGGAACGAGGATTTCCGATGAATCGGCGGCCAGGGGAGAGAATTTCACCTCATTGATCCATTCTTCCAGTCTTTGAAAAAAGACCTCCGGCTCCATAAAGTTTTCGATATTAATGGCCATCAGAAATTGCCCTAACCCGGCAAAATGATCGGCGTCATAAAGGGAATGGAGGCCTTGCCCGAAAGCGGCCCCGGTCAAAACCCCGGCCAGGATTTCCAGGACAAAGGCCAGACCGTAGCCCTTGTGACCGGCAAAGGGGGTCATGGACCCACGGCGGGAAATGAGTTCTTCCGGGTTATCCGTGGGTAGTCCCTTTCCATCCAGGACCCAGTCTAAGGGTATTTTCTCGCCCCGTCGGAGGAAGGTGAGCACCTTTCCGTAAGAGACGGTGCTGGTGGCCACATCGTAGGTGATGGGCGGACCCTCCCGGCGGGGGACGGAGAGGGCCAAGGGGTTGTTGCCCACCACTTTTTCTTTACCCCCCTTCGGGGCCATCAAGGGAAAGACATTGGTGGTCATGATCCCGATCATCTTCTTTTCCGTGGCCAGGTCGGTATAATATCCCAGGGCCCCGCAGTGGTTGCTGTTAAAAACGCCGCAGGCCCCCAGGCCGAATTCCTCGGCCCTGGCTATGGCCAGTCCCATGCCCCGAAAACAGGCCACCTGACCCAGGCCGTTTCGGGCATCCAGTTGCCGGACCGTTCCCGCTTCCCTGACCACGGCCATCTCTTCTTTGACATTGACCGCACCGGTTTCCATCCGCTTGACGTAGATCGGCAGACGCAGCATTCCGTGGGTGCGGATCCCCTTCAGGTCGGCTTCGATCAGGGTATCGGACAGGATACGGGCCTGTTCTTCGGGCAGACCGGCTTTTTGGGTCAGATCGATAACGAATTGATTGAGCCGGTCAACGGCAATGGGTATGTTGGACATCATCTTCCTCTTAAAAGTTGGCTTCTAACCATGTTCATACTGAGAATTTTTTCTACCATTTCTGTGGTCCGAGGATCGCTTCGCTTAAGGAGCACTTCGTTTGAGGGAAGAGGCAACTGTCTTTAGCCTCAAGTTCATCAAAGATGAACGATCCTCAAGTGAAACGCTCCTTAAGCGAAGTGATCCTTAAACCTACCGTTATTACTCCTCCACATTAAGGGCGATCTTTTTCCTTTTCCGGATCAATCCCGGAAGCACGGCGGAGGCCAGGAGAAAGACGCTGACCAGCATCAAGGCGGCCGAGATGGGGCGCTGAAAAAAGATGGCCGGGCTCCCATCGGAGAGCAAGAGGGACCGCCTTAAGGCCGCCTCCATCATCGGTCCCAGGACCAGGGCCAGGACCAGGGGCGGCGTGTCATAGCGATACTTGCGCATCAGATAACCGATGACCCCGAAAACAACCATGACCAGCATATCTCCCATGTTGTTTTTCAGGCTGTAAGAGCCGATGAGACAGAACAAAAGGATCAGGGGGAAGAGGATGCTGTAAGGGATGCGCAGGGCCCGGACCCAGAGACCGACCAGGGGCAGGTTGAGGATCAGGAGCATGGCATTGCCGACGTACATGCTGGTCACCACGCCCCAGAAGAGGTGGGGATGCTGGGCGATCATCATCGGACCGGGCTGGATCCCATGGATGACCAGGGCCCCCAGGAGGATGGCCATCACCGCGTTTCCCGGAATCCCCAAAGTCATCAAGGGAATGAAGGCCCCGCCGGCGGCTGAATTGTTGGCCGCCTCCGGGGCGGCTACGCCGACGATTATACCGGTGCCGAATTTTTCCGGCGTCTTGGAAAGCCGTTTTTCAATGGCATACGCGGCAAAGGAGGAGATCACCGCCCCGCCTCCGGGCAGGATGCCCAGAAAAAACCCGATCACCGTTCCCCGAATCACGGCCCACTTGGAATCGATCCAGTCCTTAAGGTTGGGGAGAAGATTTTTAAATTCGGTGTTGAAGACCTCCCGCTGAATCGGCTGCTCCAGATTATAGAGGACCTCCCCGATCCCGAAGAGGCCCATGACCACCGGGACTAAATCGACCCCGTCCATCAGGGTTACGGTCCCGAAGGTAAAGCGGGTGGTGGCGGTCAGGTTGTCTAAGCCGATGGTTCCTAAAAACAGGCCGAACCCGGCCACCAGCAGGGCCTTACTCATGGGTCCGGAGGAAAGAAAGATCAGAAGCATCAATCCCAGAATCATCAGGGAGAAGTACTCGGGAGGTCCGAATTTTAAGGCCATTTCGGCCAGAGGAGGGGCCAGGACCATCAGGAAAATCACGCTGAAGGTGCCGGCGATAAAGCTGGCCATGGCGCACATCCCCAGGGCCGGGACAGCCCGGCCCTGGCGGGCCATCTGGTAGCCGTCCAGACAGGTGACCACCGAGGCGGCCTCCCCGGGGATATTGACCAGAATGGAAGTGGTCGATCCGCCGTACATGGCCCCGTAGAAGATCCCTGCCATCATGATGATGGAGGTCACGGGAGATCCGATCTTGAAACTGACGGGAAGAAGAAGGGAGATCGTGGCAG
>JACRCK010000087.1 GCA_016219065.1 Deltaproteobacteria bacterium | reverse complement strand
GAGTATACCGACCGGGACTATGCTCTTACCGAGAAGTGACGCCGTTGTTTCTTTACCTATGTAATTCCAAGGAATATTCTTTGTTATTTCTTGGTATCTTCCCATAATCTCGTCTTCCACCGTCTTGGCCTAATGTGGCGTTGGCCGTGGCACGCCACTTGCGGGCCTGTACCATCGACATCCAATGTCTTGTTTGGCGGCGCCGCAGGTTGCGCCAATGCTTGCGTCAGCGGGAGCCAGCTTTTTCAGCGATCCGCTGCACGCGGTTTCTGGGTGTGTTGTCTGTCTTTAAGTATTCAGCCCACTTATCAGAAAGCATCGCTGCAGTATCCGAATACTTTTTAATAATGGAGTCATCAGATACCCGGAGGGTCATAGAAGTTTTGTGTGGATGCAGAAACAGAATAGATGGCCAGGTCGACCTTAGACGTTTCATGGCAACCTTCAATTTCTCTTGTGCGTCGGGCTCGGGGCAGACGATGCAGTAGAAATAGAAATTGTTTACAAAAACATAACGGGCAAAGACATCATCCCCGGAAATCCCACAGATGTTACCCATACGGATCATATGCGGTGGCAGGTATTTCCAGGTCTTGGATTCCCCTGATAGGCTCGCTCTTTCCTTTTCCATGATTCTGTGACACGGCACAACCTCGATTCCAATTTTGATTCGGTAATAAGCTGGAAATCCAGTACCATGGAGAATGTACTCTTTGAAATGTTCTATCCAGCGAGCGTCCTCTCCTTTAAACCTCAAGCAATTAAACGTGAGTTTAAAGAGGACTCTAAGTAACAACGAATGATCATATGTGATTCTGACTGTCTTCTCTTCCGTCACCATCTTCTCAATGCGATTCGCTTTGAAAAAGTCCTTTGCATAGGAATCAACCTTCGAAAGATAATGGTTGTTGCAGTCGGCACAGACATCTTTGACCTGGGCCTCCCAAGCCATGAACTTATCGGCCCTCAAGTTGTAGCCAAACTTCGCCAAAGGATTTGCCTTGTAGAGAAAGTTGGGGACCACATGCTCTCGGGTGAGCTGTTTCTCACGTTCGCAGTAGGCGCATCTGTTTCGTGCGTTACTCATATCATTAGTTGCGACCCTTCTTCAGTTCTCATCCCCCTATGCAGCGTTAACCCGTGGCCCGTGTTCACAAAGCAAAAAGGTGTCGGGCCTAATGTCGTTAACTTAACAGAATTCGGCTTGAAATTAAGCCCTCGCTGTTATTCCGGCGAAGGCTGGGATTCAAATTTTTCGAGCTTTCTGGACCCCAGTTTTCACCGGGGTGATGCGGAAAAAGAAATTATCCTTAAGTTAACGGCATTGGGTCCAACCCCGATCCGCAACCCACTTCTTTATTTTACATAACGAGGGAGTCGGCCGGAAGCAGAACGTTTTTTTCGCTGAATTGGCTGCACCTTAGCGGTCTCATATCTGATCCCATTGCCATCCGCTCGTGTTGAATTCCATGTGAATATGCTGGACCTCGGGATCTCTGGTATAGGTTTCCCTGTAATGTTTGCTCATTTTCCAGGCGTCAATTGCACGCCCCCGTGTGCTTTTGTAGTGGGAGTCATAGTGCGTGAGCGATAGCAGATAAAGGTCAGCCGACATCGTAGACTCCACATACACGGCAATCCATGGTTCACATGCAAAGGCAGTGCAGGCGTCGAGCAGCTTCTGTCTGTCATTCTTCGCTCTCTGATACGAGAAAACATTCACTGATGAACTTTCCATGCCTTTCCCGCGGGTCCTTGATTTCACCGTAATCCCAAGTCTGTTCTGGGTCTTGGGGTTGTACGCCACGATGTCGATTCCAGTGTGATCAACAATGGTCACCTCGAATCCAGATCGAGAAAACCAGTTACAGACCAATCCCTCTCCAAGATTTCCTATAATTTTATGGTGCCGAGTGCTCTTGGCTATTTCCATGTTCTTATTCTCAACTAGTGTGGCGTTGACCCGTTGCAGTCCGCTTGCGGGGCCTTTAGGCCCATGAAGGCCCGCTGCATGGCCCCAACCCAAAGTTCGTATTCCCCTTTTTGTTTGAAAGTCCGAAAAAATTTCAAAGCCCGGCTTTCTCCGCGAAGATACCCGATCAGAACGTCTGAATCAATATAGGCCCTCATCGCGGATATCTTCTCATCGATTCCCGAAAGGCCTGGCGCACCCGCTTAACCGTCTCCCCCGGGGACTCCTGACGCTCCCAGGCCCCGTGGGTTTCCCCCCAAACATCGCTATCTCGCTCCAGTTCGGACTTCTCCGCATAGGAGCGGACAGCCGCTTCAATGACCGCTTTCTTGGTGGTATGGAGTTTGTGGGCCAGACGGCTGATCCGCCGTATGGTCGCTTCATCTACCCGGGCCGAAAAAATGTTATCCATCTAGAGGGTTTCTCCAGTGTACTTACATTTAAATAATAACGTACGAATGGCCTGAGGCAATCAAATTTAATTAAGAAGGCCGATGACGACCAACGGCCCGACCGGTGCCGCCTGCACCGGTTCAGGGATGAAAAAAGGCCCGGGAGAGGTTTCCGAAGGCCTTAGAACTGGCGGGAGATTAAGTCAACACAAACAGGGGTCGGTTCAAGCTATCCATCTCGACCAAAGTCTAAAAAAGTCATGACTATTTTAGACTTTGGTCTAAATTAATTTCATGATCGATCGCACCGCCGTGAGATTACGGACCTTCGCCGGGTTAGAGGGGAACTTCGGCAAAGGGACCTCGGCTGTCTTTTTGCCCGCCGTCATCCGGTAAGGGCGATCGGCCTCCGCCACCCGGCCTTGCTTAGCGCTTCTTCAAGTACTTCGCCTGAATGCTCGCCCCGATGAGCCAGGCGCCCTCGGGCCGCTGGGGCAGGTCCTTCTGGATGGCGGCCACGATCTTCGGCAGGTCATCCGATCCGGAAGCCAGTTCCCTGGCCTTTTGGTCAAACAGGATTAAATATTTCTTCATGTCCTCCAGATCGTTTTTCCCGGAGAGCGGGCCGTGGCCGGGGATGATCTTCTCCACATCCATGGCCTTGATGTCATCCAGTTCTTTGACCCATTCCTCGATATTCCCCTCGCCGAGAAAGGGATGATAGTTGGTGAAAAGGATGTCGCCGGTGAAAAGGACCTTCCTGCCGGGCAGATAGACCAGCGTATCGCCGTCGGTGTGGGAATGACGGGCGTGAATCAGCTCGATCTGCTGACCGCCCACCTCGATGGTCATCTTGTCGCCATAGGTCATAACGGGGTAGGCCACCGCAGTGCCCTGCATTTCCTCGGGCGTAAGTCCTAATTCCTTGACATTCTTCAGCGTCTCCTGGGCGCTGTTCGCCATCGCTTTCCCGGCGTTTTCCTGGGCGATGATCACCGCGCCGAGTTTGGCGAATTCGGAATTGCCGAAGGAATGGTCGAGGTGATAGTGCGTGTTGATCACATACTTGATCGGCTTCCGGGAGACGGCCTGGATGTCCCGAATGAGCCGCTTGGCCTCTTTGGCGGAAACCATGGTATCCACCACCACGATACCGTCCCGGCCGATGATAACGCCGGCGTTTACCCCGAAGCTGTTTTTCGCTGTACTGCCCTTGGTGTCTACATAGGCATAAATATCCTTGGCGATCGGCGTCAATCTGTCTGCGGCTGCTACGCGGTCAGCCATGAATAATACGAGGAACAACACCAGCAATTTGACCGCCACGACGGATGGCTTCTTCATAATTTGTCCTCCTGTTAGTGACTCCACCTTTTTCAAAAAAGGCAAGAGATCGCCGAGATCACATTCGTAAAGCTTCTTCACAATTGTTTTTCCGGCATTGATGGTCTATCCCTGGTACTTTCCGAAAATAGGTGTTTTTATCGACTAATCTATTTGATATCATCAAGAGCACTATTTGTGCAATATCCAAAATAGTTACATATAACGGGCTCCCCGTCAAGATACAGTCTATTCCAATACGGAGCGGTTTATAATCTAACCGAGTGCTTCAATGGCAGTACGCCTGGCCCAACCACAATAGGAGGCTCGGGAAATTGTCCGGGAGTTCTTTTGAACAGCCGAGGTTAAAAATGATCAATCCCAGTGGGTACTGGTTCAGGAACATCCTGACCGTTTTCTTTCTATCTATCCTGGTAGGGACGCTTTCTTTAGAACCTCAGGCCCGGGCCGCGCTGATCTTTCTGGACGACTTTGAAGGGGACGGCTTGAATGCCGTTATCACCAATGTGGTGCGGACCCCGACGGTGGGTCCTGCGGGTTCGGCCGGCTGGGTGAACCCCCACGGTGCTCCCCTGGTCCGGGTGACGACCGGGCCCGCGGGGCAGGAGGCCCTCGTCGATGTGCCCCAGGGCAGTTCCCTGGATTACCTCGGTCGGTTGGGGGGGGACTTCGGCAACGGAATCTTTTTCATCAGTTGGGATATGCTGGTTGACCGGGTGAACGGGGGGTGGGGGTTGTTTTTGATTCGTTTTCCGCGCTCGGATGATCCCACCCGCCAGGATATGCAGGTATTATTTGGTTTCCTGGATGACGGAAGGCTGATCGGGTTTTCCGCGGAGCCCCTGATCGATCATATGGTGACCTTCGGAACCTTCCAGTCGAGTATGCGCTACGCGGTCGCTTTCGTTTACGACCTGGTGTCCCATCGTTATTCGGTATCCCTCAACGGCATCCGGGTGGTCGATCGCCAGCCCATTCCCGGTTACCTGGCCGTGGACTTCATCGACAAATTCGGCTTCGACATCAATCAACTAATGCCTCTCCCCGATCATCCGCCCCAGGGCAACACCTACCACGTGGACAACATCCGGTTTGTCCGCTTCGACCCCACCACATCGATCCGGCTGCCGATGATCCTGAAGAATTTTTAAACCGCCTTTCTGCCAATTTTTAAAAAAATTCGACAACTTGGCATCTGATTTTTTTACTCAAGAAATCGACCGGCCGGCCGATGATCCTATAGGGATGGTTTGGTAATTTATAATTGCCCCACACCAAGGCAGTCGTCACAATGGTTCATGCCGTTGGCCGACTCGCAGGAGGATTTTATAATGGCTTTACGATTAAAAAGGTTTTATTCCCTGAAGTATCTGCCCATGGTTGTCATTCTGACCTTCGCTTTTTTCGGAGTCGGATTTTCTCCGGCAAGGGCGGACACTCCGCCTCCATTGAAGGGGGCCTGCGCGGCCCCCTCGGACGCCTGTTGGGATGCCGGCTTTCACCAGCCCGGTATCACCGGAACGGTGTATGCCATGGTCCAGGATAGTTCCGGAAACATTTATGTCGGCGGCGAGATCGTCACTGCCGGAGGTGTCCCGGTGAACAATTTGGCCATGTGGGACGGGACCACCTGGCGGGACGTGGGTAGCGGGATTACCATTACCGCCGGTACCGCACGAGTTTCTGCCCTGGCAGTGGACAGTGCCAACAACTTGATCGTCGGTGGATTTTTCACCCATGCCGGCGGCACGGCCGCGAATAACCTGGCGGTCTGGAACGGAGCGTTCTGGCAGGAGGTCGGTGACGGAGTGAACGGCTCGGTCCTGGCTATCAAGGTCGTCAGCGGCAGTGTCAACGTCGGCGGCGGCATGTATGTGGGCGGGTTGTTCAGCCAGGTCGGCACCGTGGAGGCCCATAATATCGCCTATCGCGATTTCTCCACCGGTTGGCAAGCGCGGGGCAGCGGAGTGGACGACGCGGTAAGGGCCATTGAATTGGGATCCACGGGCGATTCGTTTTTTGTCGGCGGGGATTTCTTCAACGCGGGAGGAATTCCAGCGGTCAAGATTGCCCGCTTTAATGGGGCTTCCTGGGAGGCGGTCAAAGGCGGGCTTACCCAGGGAGGTTATGTGAATGCGCTGCTGGCGATTGGGAGCGATTTATATGTGGGCGGATCGTTTCCACAGGTAGGTGAGGTGGGGTCTCCCCTGGATGCCCACAACATCGCCCGCTGGGATGGCTCCAACTGGCAGGCCTTATCAAACGGTACGGGCGGCGAAGTCCTGGCGATTGTGCCTAGAGCGGCAGGGGAAATAATCCTGGGCGGAGATTTTTCATCGGCAGGTTCACCCGCCGTGCCCGCGGAAAACGTGGTCCGCTGGAACGGCAGCGCCTGGTCTGCGCTGGGCCCCGGGGTCGGCACCGAGGGATTTGAGGCAGTCAATGCCTTGATCCTGGATGGAACAGACGTGATCGCCGGCGGCAGATTTGGCCTCTCCAGCGACCGGGTGGTCAACCATTTGGCCCGGTGGGACGGCGCCGCCTGGTCCGCCATGGACGGGGGGCTGGGGGTCAACAACGTTATCGATGTTCTTTTGAGCGACACCAATGCGGTCTTTGTGTCGGGCGCCATCAACCAGTTCGGCTCATTGCAAGCCTTGGGGCTAGCCAAGCTGACCGGCGCCACCTGGAGCGGAGAGGGCAGCCCGGCTGCTTCCTTTATCCGCGCATTGGTCAAAACCAGTCTAACGGAGCTGATCGCCGGAGGGGCCTTCACCGCTATCGGCGGGGCTTCGGCCAATTACCTGGCCCGCTGGAACGGTGCGGCCTGGTCGGAACTGGCCGGCGGAACGAACGGTTATGTCAATGCCCTGGCTCACCGTGACGGCAAGCTGTACGTCGGCGGGGAGTTCACCACCGTAGGCGGGGGCCTGAGCGGAGGCAATCCGGCCAGCCGGATTGCCATGTGGGATGGTACCTGGCATACCTTGGGGGAAGGATTGAACGGGACAGTCTATGCCCTGGCGTTGGATAACGCCGGGAATTTGTACGCCGCCGGGGAGTTCACTTATGCGGGTAGCCTATACGTCAATCATATAGCCCTGTGGGACGGCAGCCAGTGGCACGCCCTGGGAGGCGGGTTGAGCGGCAGCAATTACGTCCTGGCCCTGACCTTCGACGGCGACGGCCGCCTCTATGCCGGCGGCTACTTCAGCCAGGCCGGGAATAAACAGGTCAATGGCGTGGCCATGTGGAACGGCCTCGAGTGGTCCGGGTTGGGGGGCGGCATGGATGACGGGGTCGGCGCGCTGGCGGTCGACGGAAACGGCTACCTGTATGCCGGCGGGGATTTCCTCTTCGCCGGCCCGGATCAGGCCGCTCATATCGCCCGCTGGAACGGCTTCAACTGGTCGCCGCTTGGTAGCGGGACCGACAGCAACGTCAGAACCCTGGCTGTCGCCGGGACCCGGCTGATGGTTGGCGGCGTTTTCAAGAGAGCCGGCGGCATCCCTTCCAGCTACCTCGGCGCCTATACCTTTCCGCCGCTGGAATTGGCGCCGGCCCCGACTCTGGCCGACCTGTTTCCGGCCGGCACTCCGGCCGGGGGCCCGGGGTTCTGGTTGACGGTCAACGGGACAAATTTTTCCTCCCGTTCGGTGGTCTATTGGAACGGAAGCCCGTTGATCACCACTTACCTGAGCGGCAGTCAATTGCGGGCCTTCGTCCCGGCTGATAAGATCGGGATCCCCGGCATCGCAACGATCCTAGTCTCGACCCCGGCACCAACCGGGGGCGGTTCGTCTTTGGCGAGGGCTTTCGAGATCTTGGATGGCTATCGGGTCTTTTTACCGGGAGTGATCCGGTAAGGGGAATCCGTTCCTTCCCTTCGGGCTTTGCGAGGCCATCCCCCTCAGGTTTGGCCCTCGAGTAAAAAAGGAAACGCCTCTTTCATGGCTTCAACATAGGCGGGCCGCCGGTCGTCCCGCCAGCGGGGATAGCCGCCCAGCCAGACGTAGGCCATTAATTCTTGAAAATTTTCCCGGGTGAACCGATAGACGCTGATGGCAGCCTCGTTGTTTTCCAAGGGAAGGCGGACGGGAATATCCACGGCCGAACCATACTGGGGGAGTAACTGTTCCAGGACCGCTCGGGTCCGGAAGCCCTCCGGGTTTTGCCTGAAACCTTCCAGTTCTTGCGGAAAGGGATAAAGACGGTAAACCGCACCGATAAAACCCCGGAAGTCAAACCCGTGAATCGCCCCCATCAGATTTCCGATCCGTTCGTCTTCCATCAGGGTCCCTTTCAGGAACCATTCTGAATTCCTTTCATGGATTGTACCGGCCGCTTCGACGAGGAGGCGGCAAAAGTCCGAAGCGAAAAAGAAATACCGGTTCAACAGCAGGAGGTCGGTTTGGATGTTGAAAAACCCAAAAGCGATTTTCCCGTGGCTGAGGCTGTCAAAGGCAAGGGGCATGACGGTTGATAATTTATAATTAATTATTGATTATTGGCTCTGTCTTTAGCCGGGAGCAATCAGCAGCCGCCGCGCCTGTTCAAAGACCCGGTAAAACATATCGCGGGTCAGCTTTCCGGTAAAGGTGTTCTGCTGACTGGGGTGATAGGAGGCGACCATCACCCGGCCGTCCGGCAGGGGGTAAACCTGGCCATGGCCGAATTTCAACGCCGGAAGAATCAGGCCCTTGGCTTTTAAATTCTTTAAGAGCTGCTGAACGGCGACCTGCCCCAGCGGGATGAACACGCGTACCCTTTCGAGCAGATCCAATTCCCGTTGAAAATAAGGCCGGCAGGCCTCTATTTCTTCCGGCAGCGGTTTGTTCTGCGGTGGGGCGCAGCGGATGGTAGCCGTAATATAAATGTCTTTTAAAAGCAATCCGTCATCGACCTTCTCCGAAGTCGGCCGGTTGGCGAATCCGAAACGGTGCAGGGCCTCGAAGAGCCAGTCGCCGCTTCGGTCCCCGGTAAACATGCGCCCGGTCCGGTTCCCTCCCTGAGCCGCCGGGGCCAGGCCGACGATCAATACCCGGGCCTGCGGATCTCCGAAACTCGGCAGGGGCTGCGACCAGTAAGTCCAGTCCTGAAAACGGCGGGGGATCTTTTGGAGCAGTTCCCGCCGATAGGCCACCAGCCGCGCGCACTTGCGGCAGGCGATCACCTGCTGCTGGAGCCGGTTCAGCTCGTTGGGTTGGTTGGTCATATTAGTACGAAAATAAAACCTGTTGCTCGTTGCTCGTTGCTCGTTGCTGGTTACTGGTTAAAAAAACGTCCGGTCCGTTAAGAATTAACAATTAAGAATTGATCGTTAATAATTATTTTTTCGTAGTTATACCTACTTCTTCGGCTTAATGTATCCCCACTCCACCAACCGCCGGTAGGCGTACTTGGCCTCGTCCCCTTCGGTCACCTGTTGCAGGTAACGGTTATACTCCTGGGCCGCCTCCCGGTTCTGTTTCATCCCTTCCTTGGCGTAGCCCTTCAGAAAAACGGTCTTCGGGTTGCCGGGAAGGAGGCGATCGTAGGCCGCGAATTCCTCGTAAGCCTGCCCGAAATCCTTTCGCTTGACCTGATTCAGTCCGGACAGGTGACGGGCCTGCGCCTCGCCGGGATAGACCTGCTTGGCCCGATTCAAATAGTCCTCGGCCTGATCATATTTGTCTTGAATGATAAGGCACTTGGACATGAGCACCAGGCCCGTATAATCGTTGGGCGCCTCCTTCAGGGTTTCGATCAGCAGGCCCTCCGCTTCGTTATATTTTTTTTGGGAGAGGGATTTTTCCGCGTCCTGCATCTTCAGTATGGGCCCTTTTATTTTCCGCAGGCGGGCCGTCTGGTCCATATACCGCTCCCGGTACGCCGGCAGTTTCTGGTCCCCGGAGTATTTAGTTTTCTCCAGGTCCGCCAGGAGTTGGTAGCGTTCTTCGCTCATGGGATGGGTGGCAAACATCAGTTCGATAGCCCCGGGCTGCCGTTTTGAGGTCCGGCGCAGGACATCCATCAAATCCACGGCGCCGTGGGGCTGGTAACCGCTCTTGACCGCATACTCCAGGCCCAGGGCATCGGCCTGGCGCTCGTTGTCCCGGCTGTAGGAGGCCAGCAGCAGACCCGCTCCGGCCATACCCAGCGCGGCGGCCAGTCCTCCCAGGTCGCTGCTCTTCGCACCGACGGCGGTCCCGACGCCCACGGCCAGCAGCGAAAACAGCGTGCTTTTGGACAGGCGTTCCGCCGTATGGCGGGCGTTCACGTGGCCCAGTTCATGGCCCAGCAGGGCGGCCAATTCCGCTTCATCTTCCAGGTTGACCAGGATCCCCCGGGTGCAGGCGATGCTTCCACCGGGAAAGGCGTAAGCATTGATATAGTTGGCGTTGACTACTCGGAAGGAATAAGGCATCTTTTGACGATGGCTTCGGGAAGCCAGGCTTTTCCCGACGTTTTCGATATAGGTATTCAGGCCGGTATCCTGAACCGGTCCATAATCCGTTGAGAATTGATGAGGGGCATATTGGCGGTCAATTTGGATCCCCTGCTCCTCGGACATCAGCATCAGCTGCGAGTCGCCGGTAACCGGGTTGGCGGCGCAGCCGGCCAGCCAGCCGGCTGCCGAAAGCCCCAGGAATCCAAGGAACTCACGCCTGGGTAGGGTCTTAGTTGTCATAGGTACATCCTTGTAACTTGAATACGAAAAATGAACGTCCAACAGCGAACATCGAATTTAGTCCGAAAATAGCTTGCCAAGCTCACCCGGGCTCAGACCGACTCGGTCTGCCAGACCGAGCCGGTCTAATCCTTGGGCCTTACCTCTGAAGCTTTTCATGCTTCGCGGGTTCTCGCCCCGAGCAGGGGGGTTTAATACAAAAATAGGGGTCAAGGATTCCAGAGTTCCAGGGTCGAGTCGTTGTATTTCACTTGAATCCTCGACCCCCTGGCCCCTCGAACCCTGAGCATTGTTTTCATGCTTCGCGGGTGGCTGCGGGTCGCCCCTGGGTTATGTAACAATGTTAAAGAATCAAATCGGCGGGGCGATGGTCACCAGGAGCCGGACTTCGGTCTCGGCCCGGAACCCGTGGGGTTCGCTGATATCGCTGATCAGCACATCCCCCGCCTGGGCGGGCAGGGTGGTTTGATCTTTCCCCAGGAACTGTCCCCGTCCCTCCAGGACGACCAGGCTGAGCTGGCCTTCTATCTGGTGAGAATGGATCGGCAGGACCTGGCCGGCCTTGAAATTGAAATCGATGATTTTGAAATAAGGGGAATCGTGAACCAGATGGCGTTTCATCTGCAGATCGTTGAAATCGAATGCTTCGAACAAAGATATCTTTTTCATCATAATATCAGTCCTCCCGGTTTTTCCCGAAATCCCTGGTCCGTCCGGTTAATTGCAGGATGGTGCGCCGACGTTGTCCGAAACCAGGGTCCAGCAGCCCCCCACCCGCTTCTCAAAAACCAATTTCACAAAGGATTTGTCGTAACCCTTATAGCCGTAGCCGCAATACCACCAGCACTCCTTGATCTCAAAGGTGGTCCCGGCGGAAAAAAACTCTTCGCTTTCGGCCACGCAATCCACCTGGCCGCAGCTCAGATTGAATTTGACCTCATGGGCGTCGTAACGGACGTCGTGCCCATAATGGCCGGAATCGGAGTAGTCGCAGCCCCAGAGGAACAAACCGGCCCCGGCTAAAAAAAGTATTCCGATCCGCCGCTTGCTCATATAATGTCTCCCCCTGTTCGGATTTCCAGAATTAAGCCGGCATTTTCAGGCAGAGCTCGGCCACTCGCCGGCCCAATCGGCGGGCATGTTCCACCGTCTTTTCGTTGGGCGCCCCGGTGCAGGCCGTCCCGTAATGGCCGGTGGCGGCCAGGGGGTCGCCGACGACGATCATCCCGTAGATCAACAAACACTGAATGATCGACAGCATGGTGGTCTCCTTGCCGCCGGAAGGGTCCCCCGAGGTGGCAAAAGCCGCCCCGACCTTGTTTTCCATCTTTTTCCGAACTCCGACAAAGTCGTCAAAAATTTTTTTCAATTCCGCGGCCATGCCTCCGAAATAAACGGGCGAACCGGCGATGAGGCCGGCGGAACCCGCAAAATCATCCTTGGTCACTTCGGTGGTATCCCGCAGCAGGGCCTGCACCCCCACCGCCTCGCGGACTCCCTCGGCAATGGCCTCGGCCAGCTTCCGGGTATTCCCTCCCCGGGAATAATAGAGAATCAAAACTTGCATGGTTGACCTCCTTGATTTCAAATTCGAAATCCGAAGCACGAAATTCGAAACAAACAACAATGTCCAAAATTCAAATTACCGAAACAACTTTCCCCCTGGAACGAAAATAGAGAAAATGGCAACCTCCCAGAGTAGAGCCCGTAAGTTCGGCACCGGTTTCGAATTTCGAATTTTGATCATTTGAATTTGTTTCGAATTTCGAATTTCGAGTTTCGAATTTAGCTAAAAACCCCCAAATATTTTACGCTAGGTCTATTTTACCTCAAACCGCTGTCCTTCTTCAACCGTTCCATCCAGGCCGACTTCATTGCCCCATTCATCGAACACCCGCCGGCCCTCTTCGATGGACTTAAGCAGATCCAACTGGATCAGGGCCTGGCGGACGGTCATGCCCGTGAGCAACGTCACGGGTTGGTCATTCACCCATATTTCCACGGTTGGCTCCTTCATCCTGAATGCGGATCCGGCCTTCCGGCGCGGCCGTGATCTTTTGCTGTTTTCTGATGAAGTCGATCTCCAGTTACTGGATCGTTAGGCCCCGGACATACAAAACAACTCGGCCGGATTTCGATCCCGTTTTCCAGTCCGGTTGGGCGGCCTGCTCCGGGAAAGCCCGCTTGAAAACGGCGTACCCGTCACCTCCGGCGGCCAGGAAATCATTGGTGGCCACGGTATAGTCCTTTTCGGGGTCCAAAGGCCGGCTGCCGATCCAGACCCCCCGCACCCGCTGGAAAGGGGGCGCCGACGGTTGATAGACGAAACGCAGGCCGGAAACCTGGGGGAATTTGCCGCCGTGTCCCCCGGCCTCGGAAACCCCATGCTCCAGGATTTCTTTGATCTCCTTGCCCGTTAGACGCAACACCACCGGGAAATTGTTAAATGGTAAAACATCCATGATGTGGCGGACGCGGATGGGTCCCCGGAGAATATCCGCCCGTATCCCCCCGCCGTTTAAAACCGCCACCTCCGCGCCGGTTTCCCGGCGCAGAATATCCGTGAGCAGGTCCCCCAGGGTCGTCTCCTTCCCGCGGGCCCCCCGCCCCTCCAAGTCCGTCAGGGCCTCCCCGATCACTTCATCCAGGGCGGCCTGGACCCGGCTGCTGTATGTTTCCACCAGGGTGGCTACCTCCGGCGCCGATCCTTTTTGGGGATCGATATCGATCAGCCGTCCCGCGGCCAGGGTAACCTT
>JACRCK010000085.1 GCA_016219065.1 Deltaproteobacteria bacterium | reverse complement strand
GCGGGAGATTACGACTCGGCCATTGCCTATTATGAATCGGCAGCCAAGAGCAATCCCCGGTACCGTGATGACGTCACCTTTGCCCGTGGTGTGAAACTGGGAAAAACTATCGGAGCCGAGGAGGCCAGGAATGCCGACCGGAAGGCGCTCAGGGAGAAATCAGGGAAGGTCATCGACAGCGCCTTTGTGGCCTGGCAGAAGCGGGATTACGATACTTCTATCCTCTTATTGCAGACGGCGCTTTCCATGGATCCCTATAATCAGAAAATTCAGGATACCATCGATTTTGTGAAAGGGGTTCAGTATAAAAATCTGAAGCCTCAGAGGACCAAAAAGAAATCACAGGCGAAAAACTGAAGAGGCCCCTATCGGGCATATCTGAAGAAGGGGAGGAATAAAATGATCAGTAAGAGAGTCAACAAGGGGCAGTGGTACGATGGTAATGAGATCTTGAACCCCTTCCGCTGAAAATTGTGTTACGATAGGACGGCTCAAAATCCTCTTGACGCACAAAATTCTTCTTCATATACTCCTGGTTATTCTGAAAGAGACTAAAAAAGCCTCTATCAATCCACGTTCTAAGGAGGACCCTTGCGACTGCACGTGAAACTATTAGGCCTGATTTGCCTGGCGGCTCTGTTTGCCGGCGCGGGTGTGATTCTGGCCCAGGGCCGGTTAGCCGATTTCGGTCTTAATGAAGCCGGGGTGAAGCAGGGCGTGATTCGTTCGTTAATCGACGGCACGCTGCAAACCTATCCGGATAGGCGGATGTACAAGGCGGCCACGCCGGCGGCCCGGACGGCCTTGGTAAAAAACGCTTTGAGTCTGGTGAAAGCCTATTGCGAATCACCGGCCTTTAAGGTGGATTACGACAAACAGCGCGAGGCGGCCCGCCCCCAGCCTCCTAAGCCCCAAGGCACCGTGCCGGAACAATTAGCCAAGAATTTTGCCGACCAGCGGGCGGCCGTGGAAAACATGAAGAAAAATATGGCCAAAATGACTCCTGAAATGCAGAAGCAAATGGCACCCACTATCAGGCAGATGGAGGATAATATAACCCGGATGGAGAAAGATCCCCGAACAACCGCCATGCTGCGTCAGGGCTTAGAACAAACTTTGGCCTCGGAGCAAAAAACCTATCAGGAGCGATTGGTTGTTTTTGAAAAACGTTTTCCGGCCGACCCCCGGCCTTTAATCGCCGGCCGGTTGCATCAATTTCTGGATGAAACGCGGGACTTTCCTTTTGAAGCCAAGCTCGTTCCCGGCAAGGGCGGGAAATTCCGTTTTGCCGATTCGCAACTGGAAGCCAAACCCTTCCAGTGGAAGCTCTGTTATCGCGCCGGACGGGAACCGGTTGAGGCCGCCCGAACGTTTGCCATGGAATGGCTTCGTCAGATTGAAGGCAAGTAAAGGGGGAGTTCGTTTTTTCCGAATAGGGTAAGCGGTTGATAGACGAAGAAAAAGGGGACATCATTTTCGTAATGGATGAGGAAAAAATAATGAAAAATTATCTGAGGATCCTGGTCATCTTTTTGTGCCTGTTTTCGGCCCAGCCGCTATGGGCGGACCGAACTCCTTCAATCGAATTCCATGGTTCCGGGAAGATCCTGCCGAAGAACCTTCCGGTTTCCGAAACGGTCCGACACGGCCAGACGCTGTACCTCTCGGCTCAGATCGGGAACCTTCCGGGCACATTTAAACTGGTGTCCGGTGGGATGAAAGAGGAGGCCAAGCAGACCATGAAGAACATTAAAACCTTGCTGGAGACGCACGGCTACTCCATGCAGGACCTGGTCAAGTGCACGGTGATCCTGGCCGACATGTCGGATTGGCCCGCGTTCAACGAGGTCTACCGGTCCTTCTTTACGGACAAGTATCCGGCCCGAAGCGCTCTTGGAGCCAGCGGACTGATTATGGGGGCCCGGGTGGAAGTTGAATGCATCGCCGCCAGAGACCAATGATGCGCGGAGGACCCTCAACCTGAGAAAGGATATTCCTGTGAAAAAAATCAAACACCTTTGGATTACGGCTGTTATTTTCATCCTCTCCTCCGGTCTCGTCAACGCCATGACGCCGGACAGAAAGGGCTGCGTCGACCATCCCGTCTTCCCGACGCGGATGCCGGGGTATAGTCTCTCCGATTGCATCACCAAGGACTTTGACGCCTTCGATTTCGAGACCGGGAAGAAGGACAAGACCCACGTCGAAGGGCGCCGGACCAAGCTGACCTACCGGGTCGAAGACCGTTCCAAAGAACCAAGCGGCCTCGCGGTGGTCCGCAATTTTGAGAACGCCATTAAGAGCGTCCGGGGCACCGTTCTTTTTATAGACACCAACCGGTTTGTGAACGGGAAGATGGTCAAAGACGGCCAGGAGGTCTGGGCCCAGGTGGAGAAGGGCAACGGTCTGATCTGGCTCACCGTCGTCGAAAAGGGGGGTATGGTCCAGGACATTGTGGCCAATGCGGATGCCTTCGGCAACGACATCAGGTCCACCGGCCATGCCGCCGTCTACGGAATCTACTTTGACACCGGGAAGGCCGAGGTGAAATCGGAGTCCCAGGCCGCCTTGATGGAGGTGGCCAAGTTGCTTTCGAGCGACCCGGGACTTAAGCTGCTCGTCGTCGGTCACACCGACTCCGTGGGACAACTCGAAGCCAACATGAAGCTCTCGCAGGCCCGGGCGGCAGCGGTGGTTCAGGCGCTGATCAAGAACCACGGCGTCGCCGCGTCCCGCCTTAAGGCCCAGGGCGCGGGGCCGATCGCCCCGGTGGCCACCAACCGCACCGAGGAAGGACGTGCTAAAAACAGGCGCGTCGAATTGGTGGAACAGCCGTAACCGCTCTTTGATCCTGAGGCCATCGCTGATGATTTGAAAGGGAAGGTTCCCGATTAACCGGGTGGTCCTTTAAAAATGGTAGCGCAGGCCCAGAAAAAGGCCCTGGCTGGACAAGAGGGAATAAATACTTTCGATTTCGATGCCCGAAGGGACATGGTTCATAAAGGCCCTTCCCGGGTCGGACCGCACCCGGCCTAAATCGCTGTAGCGGTAAGCCACGTCCAGCACCAGATGTTTTGACAACACAAATCCCGTGCCCACGGTCAGCATGAAGGCCGGATTAAAATTATCCCCGGAAGGGGTCAGGGTGATTTTGTGCCGGGTCAATTCCGGGAACAAGAACTTGACCTGGTCGAGGCGGTTGTAGGCCCCACCCAGCCCCCCTCCCAGATACGGTTTTAGCGGCCCCAGGTTAATATCAAAAAGATCGGACAGCTCGACAAAGACATTAACCATGGCGCTGGTAGAGGCGGCCTGGGTGGAGACCGGCTGGTCCCCGGGGACATTGCGGAAATTGGCCTGGCCGGAATAGTTCAGGTCGAAGCGATGGGCCAGGGAAATATCGGTCCTCAGCCAGGGAAGGACCTTCAGGCCCAGGGCCATTTCCAGCGAGGGTATCCGGCCGAACCCGCCGTGGGCGGCTATGGGGCGGCCGTCCGACCCGCTGCCCTCCCCGAACAGGGCCGGGGGATTGACGGCCCCCCGGTTTTTATCCTGGAAATCCGCGGGCAGGGCCCATTCCAGGCCCATTAGGCCGCGAAGGTACAGGCCTTTGGCTTCCGCCGCGGCCGGCCAGGCCAGAGTAACCAGCAGGAGAACAGCCATCCCCTTCCCGATCCATTTCCAACCATCCATAAACGCTCCCCCTATCTTTTGACCGGTTGCCTAACCTCGATGCGGCAACCCGCCGTCGCCCTTTCATTCCGGGATCAAATGGTCCCAAGAATATGGCCGCTATAGTAACCTCTCCGGGGACCTTCGTCAAAAAGAAAATCAAGATGCTCCATTAAGGAAGGCGGCTCTGGATAGCCGGGTTATTACTCCTATCTTTATTTCAATGATTGAGGCGGCCATGAATTTATAACGCACTCCTCCCCTGGGCCATAAGGGCCCGGCTTAGAAATCGGTTTCGCCCCGGCCGGTTTGGTATCACCAGCCGAAAAGGGCGCTCTGGACGGCCTTGTTCAGGTAGGCTATTTGCCGAGGGGTAAAATAGGCCCCCCGGACCCGATGGGTTTTTCGGCGGTGGGCTTTGGCGTGTTCTTCTGACCAGAAGAAAACACTCTCCTTTCAAAAGGCCTCGATGATATCAGGGTCTTTTAAACGTCGGAAATCCACCTCGGGAACGAAGATGACCGGACGGCAATCGTTTTCTGGGCAGCGGCACTGCATCGCGCTGTCAATCACAAGCTGCATGGGCCGTTGACAGTGGGCGCATTCAGTGGCCACGGTAATGGTCACCTCTTCTTTTCTCAGGCGCCCTTGCACGAAGGGCGTGGCGAAGGCATCCACCGCTCAAGCGGCGTACAAGGCCTCCCCCGAGCCAAAGGTGATGGCATGGGTGGTTTTCTCGACGGTCACCGGATAGGCCCAGACGACCTGTCCCCGGCTGTTTCGGACCAGAAAGGTCAAACGCTCTTCCAGTTCCTGCAGCAGTTCCTTGATGCGTTCTACGGGTATACCCAATTCCCGGGCGGCCATTTCCGGCGACAGGGGCCCTCCGGCACGGGGCAGCTCCCTGACCGCAAAGTGATGCACCAACCTGTGCTCGGGCGTCATGAAGCGGGTGGATCGATTGACCTTGTGCCCGGCCCGTTCAATCTGTTTCTCCCAAAGAAAGGGGGGGACGCCAATCATCAGGCGCCAGACCCCGGCCATCAGTTTGTTCGGCATGATCGTTATCCTTTCTGTTTTTAGTTGCTATAAACGCAGTCCAAAAAAAATTACTCCAGCTTTTTCAAGAGGTCCTCCATATGGGCAAGGAAACGCTCGATGACGGACCGGTCGTTAGAAGATAAGCCGGACAGATAGCTGGAAAAAATATTCATGGCCGAGGCCTGCTCCCTTTCAAAGCCTTGAAGTGCCGCCCGGCCGGATTCGGTGAAGGTGACGGTCAGCTCGTTTTTGAGGGCAGGATCTTTGGTTTTATTAATCATCCGCTTGCGTTCCAGCCGGGCCAGGGTTTGGGAAACCGCACCATTACTGATCCCCAATTTTTGGGCCATCCGGCCGGCATTCAAAGCGGGGGTTTCCTTTATGACCTGCATTAAATGGATTTCTGAGGGGTAAAGCCGCAGGGGCCCATGTTGGAAAACGCTGCGTTTCTCCAGGAACATCAATCGATTGATAAGGCGGCGCACTTGGCCGGCGATTTTTTTTGGTCCGGAACCCATAGTTAGTTTTTAGCATCTTAAAACTAAAAGGTCAAACTTTTTTCCTGATCCGTTGCTTTTGCCTTGATATGGGCCGGGGCCGGGACCGGGACCGGGACTTTTACCCTGATCGGCAAAGGCTGAAACCGTCTTCCCGAAAAAGCAGCCGATGAAACGCTTAACAGCCCACCGAACCTTCAACGGATAGATCCCGGCAGAAGGCCGGGGAGGTCTTCGGCCGAACCCGGGTCCGGCCGGATGACGGCCGAATCCGCTTCATACCCGGCCAGGGCGCGGTCGATGAAAATATCGCTGGAGCCGAGAGTATTCTCCGGGTTGAGGGCAGAGACAATTTCCGGCCTGGTCAAGACAGCGGCTATAACAGGCGATTCCGCCGCGGCTTGGGACAGGGGCCGGTGCCCGGTGCGCACCTGCTTAACCACGGCTTTGATCATCGTCCGGGCTTTCGGTTTGCCGACACGTTCCGCCAGGGCGATCAGCAAGGCCTCGGCCATCAGCAAACCGCCGTCCCTTTCGAGATTTTCGCGCATTTTGGGGCCGTTGACCTCTAAATCCAGAAGGGCGTTTTTTACGTGGGCCACCGCTCCGGCCGTATAACAAACGGCCGCCGGGATGGCCGGCCCCTCGCTTTGCCAGGCACCGGCCGCCCGTTCGTGTTCCTGCTCCATGGCCGCCAAGACGAGCGGTACCTCATGAATGGCTAAACGGGCGCTGGCCCGGGCCAGGATCGCCTCCAGGGCATTCTCTTTTTGAGGCATTGCCGACGAGGTGCCTTTGTCCTCTCCCCCCGCTTCGGTCACTTCACCCACTTCGATTTGCTTCAACAGGACAATGTCCTGGGCGATTTTGGTCATGGCCCCGGCAATGACGCCCAAGGCCGAAATCAGCAAGGCCAGGCGATCCCGTTCCGTGTGCCAGGGTAATTCCGGGGCCGCCAGCCGAAGCTCCTGGGCCAAGGCATCGGTCACGGCCATGCCTTTGGCGCCCAAGGCCGCCAGCGTGCCGGCCGCGCCGCCGAATTGAAGCCTCAGGGCCTTGTCTTGTTTGCCCCGTAATTCAAAGATCAGACGTCCGACCATGCTCAGCCAGCGGGCCGCTTTCAGGCCGAAGGGGATCGGCACGGCCTGTTGTAACAAGGTCCGGCCGGGCATCAATGTCCGCCTGTGGGCCTTGGCCAACCCGGCACAGCGGTCACCCAGGGTGAGTAAATCGGCCAGCAGCAACGGCAGGCCCCGGCGCAGTTGTAAAACGAGGGCCGTGTCCATTACATCCTGGCTGGTTGCGGCCCAGTGCACATATTTTCGGGCCTCCCCCCGGACTATTTCGGTCAACCGGCGGACCAGCGGAATAACCGGCGTGCCGGCGATGGCCGTCTGCCGAAAGATGTCCGGGACGTCAAAGAACTCGACCCGGCATTGGGCGGCAATGGATTCGGCCGCCGTGTTCGGAATAACACCCGTTCGCGCCTGGGCCCGGGCAAGGGCCGCTTCAAACTCCAGCATGGCCTCCACCTGGGCTTCAGGTGAAAAGACCTCGGCCATGGCCATGGTGCCGTAAAGCCCGTCAAAAAAATTCTTCATCATGGGTTAGCCTGTCCTTTAAAGTGTCCCACCCATTAAGCGGGTGAAGAACCGAAATTAAAAAAAACCGTTTCCCCCTGGCCTTGGAGAACGATGTCAAAAAGGTACTTGACGATGCCCTTCGTCTCGCTGCGCCGGGCCATCAGGGTCTCTCGCCGCGGCTGGGGCACCCGGGCCAGAATCGGATCGGCTCCGTTGGCGGGCTCGTCGTCAAAATAAAGGCGGGTGTATAAATGATTCAGCAGCCCCCGCCCGAACACGGCCAGACAGATGTGCGGCGCCTGCGGCGTCGTTTTATCAAAAGGGACCGGGCCCGGCTTGATGGTTTCAAACCAATAGCCCCCGGCGGGATCCGTTCCGCAGCGTCCGAAACCGATGAACTCGGGGTCGAGGGGCAGGGGACGGCCGTCGCCGGGATGGTGGTAACGTCCGGCGGCATTGGCCTGCCAGATTTCGACCAAGGCATCGGACAGGCCCTGGCCGTCGCCGTCCAAGACACGCCCTTCCAGGCGAAGGCGTACTCCGGCGGTGGCCGGGGTTACCAGGACCTGTCCTTGGGCCTCGGGACGCAGCAAACAGGGATGAAAAAAGGGGCCGACCGTTTGCGACGGGGTAAGTTCAAGGACAGTCATGGTCACACCTCCCGGGGGTCTTCAAAGGGGGTGGCCCGTTCGCCGTTCAAGACCATATCCCAGCGCCAGCCGAGGGCCCATTCCGGTTCGGTGACCTCATGGGCATAGGCGGCCATTAGACGCTGCCGGGCCTGGGCCGTCGGCAGGGCATTGAGAATGGGGTCGAGTCCCAGCAGGACATCCCCTTCGAAATACATTTGGGTGATCAAGCGGGAGTTCCAGCCCGGACCGAAGAGGGAGAAATGGATGTGGGCCGGGCGCCAGGCGTTGGGATGATTTTTCCAGGGATACGCCCCGGGCCGAATGGTCAGGAAGCGGTAGCGGCCGAGATCGTCCGTCAGGCAGCGCCCGAAGCCTAAAAAGTTCGGGTCCAGCGGCCCCGGCCATTGATCCGTTTTGTGACGATAGCGCCCGGCGGCATTGGCCTGCCACACTTCGATCAGAGTGTGCGGAATCGGTGAACCCTTGGCGTCGAGCACGCGGCCGGTTACGATGATGCGCTGGCCGAGGGCCTCGCCGCCGCTGCCGGCGTTGCGGGTCAGGTCGGCGTCTTCGGCGGTGAGGGCGCTTAGGGCCGGACCGGGTCCGGTCAATTCCGAGAGGGTCAGCGGCACCTCGACCAGCGGCAGGCCCGGGGCCCGTCGAAGCGAGGAGCGATAGGCTGAATACAGATAGGGTGGAAAGACGCTTCGATCACCGCGGACGATTTCCCCCCTGGTGATTGGCATGGCTTGACCTCCGTGTCTCCTTACTCGAATGGTTCAAAAGGCAGACCGACATAGTTTTCGGCGAAGGCCGTGCGGGCCGCCTCCGATCCCGTCAAATATAAAAGCTCGGCCGACTGAAGCCGTTGGCTGAAAGGGTCGTCGTCGAATTTGTGCAGCACCTGGGTGTACCACCAGGAAAAACGGATCGCGCCCCAGACCCGGCGCAGGCAGGTCTGGGAATAACGGTCCATCAAATCCGTGCGTCGGTCGGCATAAAAGGCGGCCAGGGCCCGGGACAAATAATAGGCGTCCGAGGCGGCCAGGTTCAAGCCCTTGGCCCCGGTGGGCGGGACGATGTGGGCGGCATCGCCGGCCAGAAACAACCGGCCGAAGCGCAGCGGTTCCACCACAGAGCTTCGCAACGGGGCGATGCTCATTTCCAGGCGCGGACCGGTAACCACTCTTTCGGCAATCGCCGGCGGCAAACGGCGGCGCAGTTCATCCCAAAAGGCGGCGTCGCTCCACTGTTCCACCCGGTCGGTGATCGGACATTGCAGGTAATACCGGCTGCGGGTCGGCGAACGCATACTGCACAGGGCGAAACCGCGGGGATGATTGGCATAGATCAATTCCTTATCCACCGGCGGCACCTCGGCCAGGAGGCCCAGCCAGCCGAAGGGAGTGCTTTTTTCGAACAACTGTACTCCCTGCCCCTCGATGCTTCGGCGGGCCTGGCCGTGCTGTCCGTCGCAGCCGGCGACGAAATCGCAGATCAGCTCCCGCCCTTGGCCCTGCTGGTCAAAGACCAGGCGCGGCCGGCCCTCGAGATAATTTTTAATGGCCTTCACCGGGGCCTCAAATTCAATCCGGCCGCCGCGGGCCAAACGGGCCTCGATCAAATCGGCCGTGACTTTTGTCTGCCCGTAAACGGTGATGGGCGTGTTGGTCTGCCTGACAAAGTCAATCCGTTCCACCCGCCCATTGAAGGCGAGCTTGACGCCTTGATGAATCAAGCCCTCGCGGTCTAAACGGTCATGGACGCCGACCTGGCGCATCAACCGCACCGTGCCCTGCTCCAGCACCCCGGCCCGAAGGCGGCCTTCCACATGGGGTCGGCTGGCACGTTCGAGAACCACGGACTCGACGCCCTGTTGGTCAAGCAAATGGGAGAGCAGCAGCCCGGCCGGACCTGCCCCGATGATGGCCACCTGTGTTTTCACGGGTTCATTCGTTCGGCTATCAATCCCCGGGTATTCTTCCAGGGGTCATTATATCGGTAGCAACGGCCGGAGGAAAGATCTCAAGAAATTTTTCAAACGTTGCGGCATCCTGCGGGCAATAACGGGTCCAGGGAATGGCCTTCAACCGTTTCATGGTGATCGGCCGGCCGCAGGCTTCACAGATTCCAAACATGCCGGTGTCCAGTTTTTTCAAGGCCAGCTCGATCTCCCGGACCTCTCTTCTCTCGATTTCATCCAGCCGGTCGTAGGGATCGGCTATCTCGACCGCCTGGGCCATTTCTTCAATCTCGATCTGAGGTTCCGACATCTCCTGCCAACGATTTTCCAGATCTTTGACCTGATTAAGAACCATCTCCTTTCTTTGAAGGAGTAAGGTCTGTAAAAGGGCCTGATCCTTGTCGGAAATGGACAACCCTTTGACTCCTGGTTCGATTATCTTCCTTTTGCTGACCATGGGCTTTCTCCCTTTTTTCCTAACATTGCCCAATTATACAATTAAAAGGCCCCCTAACAAAATAGGTAGAAGACTGTATTTTTAGGCAGGGTGCTGATACAGGGAGGGCCAGGGGGAATCCCTCGGGCCCGCCTGATGCGGACACCGACGAAGCATGAAAATCGGTGATGTCATTCCGGTCGGTCGGCTTTGCCGACCTTATTAGGAGACTTCCGGAGGAAGTCGAGCGAAAGCCGGAATCCAGGTTGCTTTAAGCATCAAACCCCTGGATGCCGGATCAAGTCCGGCATGACGGAACACAAATGGACCAAAAGCTTAGTTCGGCGTTATAGCGTTGCCGGAGGGAAATAAAGAATAAATCCGGTGCCCGCTCCGACCGTGCTTTCCACCCGGATCCAACCTTTGTGGTCTTCCACGACTCTCTTGGCAATGGACAGACCGAGTCCGATCCTCTTGGCGGAGACCTTGGTGGTGTAAAAGGGTTCAAAAATCCTGTTCAGGTCTTCTTCCTTGATCCCTTCGCCGGTGTCGCTCACCGTGACCACCGCCCGGGCCACCCCGTCGATCATCTCTGTTCCGGTGGCAATGGTCAGCAGCCCTCCGTGGGGCATGGCGTCCATGGCATTGACAATGAGATTTTCAATCGCCGCTAAAAGCAGCTCCCTTTCCCCCTCGATGACCGGCACCTCTCCGAAGGATCGTTTTATGGCAATGGACCGCTCTTTACAGGGTTCCTCGAAAATCCCAATGGCTTCCTGGACGATTTCTTTCAGGTCGCACTTCTCCGGACGGGAGGCCGTGACACGGGATAAAGAAAGAACCGTTCGCAATATGTTTTCCAGCCGGCTGACCTCGGCCAGGATAAACTTGGTGTATTCCTTCTCCTTAGACCCTTCGGGAATCTGTTTGTCGAGTCTCCTGGCGAATCCGCCGATGGCGGTCAGGGGGTTTCTGATTTTGTCGGCCACACTGGCGGTTATTCTGCCCAGGGCGGCCGTTTTCTCCGCCTCGGCCAATTCCTCCTTAAGCTGGTTTCTTTCCCCTTCGGCCTGCTGACGCATCATCACGGCGGCCAGGGTATCGGCCACGGCCGCCAGGAACCTTTCTTCCTCCACGGTATTCTCGTGTCCTTCCCCGAAGGAGATGTTGATCAGTCCCAGCCTGTGTCCGGCTGTGGCAATGGGCAGGCAATAGCAGCCCTGTGGAAATTCAGCCGGCCCTGGAAATGGGTGTTTTCCGTCCAGACATTCCGTAAAAGCCGCCCTACAGGTCGCAGCATCATTCCCGCACAGGTATTGGCCGGAGGAGATTCTGTCGCAAAGAGGGGGCCGGTCGGGGAGAGTGCGGGAAGCTTTCAAAACCAGTTCTTCCGGGTCGTTTTCGATCGTATAGATACTTCCCTGGGCCGGGGATGAAAGACCCGGGATGGTCAAAATGAGGTCCAAAACCCGGTTCAACTGCTCATCAAGAGAGATCGGCTCCAGGGAGATCTTCAAGACCGAGCTTATGGCCTCCTGGATCCGGAAATTCCGCTCAATCCGTAATTCCGCCTGCTTGCGGTCGGTGATGTCTCTGATCGAGGCGATGACCAGCAATTCCCCGTCCGCCTTAAGGGGGCTGAGACTGATATCGGCCGGAAATTCCGTCCCGTCTCTTTTGAGTCCGTAGATATTCAGCTCCGTACCCATGTTCCGGGCACGGGGATGGGAAAAGTAGTCGGCCACATTGCTTTTATGTTTGAGACGATATTTTTCGGGGACCAGGAGGTGGAGGTCCTTGCCGACCAATTCTTCCCCGGGGTATCCGAACAGTTTCTCCGCCTGGGCGTTGGCCAGGACTATCCGGGCCTTTTGATCGACGAAGAGCATGGCATCCGGGGCCGATTCCAGGAGTTTATCGTATTTGGCCTGAATGGCCTGCATCTCCTGTCTGCACTGCTCGAGCAGCCGAAGCTGCCGGCGCATTTTTTCCAATTTTTGCAGCAGTTGTTCTCTGGTCAGGCGTTCTTCCATGAACTCTCCTCTGGTACGGATAAGGGCTTAGGCCTCCTCCGGGTACAAGCGCTCCTCAAAAGGCAAGCTCTTGGATTCCAGAATTTCAACAATCTTAACCAGGCTTTCTTTTAATTATCCGGGTCCCTGATAACCACCGAGGCCCTGGGATCAGAGGGATTCTTTCTGATCTCCAGAGAGAAGAGGTAGGGATAGTCCTCCTGCAAATGTTTCAAATATCCCAGCCACTCGGAGATCAGTGCCCCCATGGCCCGTTTGATATCCCCGCGCAGATGGGCCAGATCGCTTTCCGGCAGACCGGATAAGGAATCCCTGGCGGCCAGTTCATCGGTAAGATGAAAAACGGCCAATAATAAATCGGTAAAGGAATCGTGCTCCAATAAATTGGGGTTTTCCAGGAGGCTGAGTAAAAAAGCCCTTTTTCCTAAGAGAAAGCCTTTTATTTCTTGCAGGGACCCAGGGTCGATTTTTAAGTGATAGGGGTAATGCTTGAAGGTCTTGATCCTGGATAAAAAATCCTGGCCGGCCCAATCCTTCCGGATGATCAGGTCTTTTTTAATGGTTTCGGCGTTTGGCTCCAAGGCGTAGAAAAGTCTTAACAAATGGGTTCCGGCCTCGGCAAAAAAGACCCCGACCACCATATTCAGCTTTTTTATCAAATTCCGTTTTTCCCGGATGGTCAGTAACTGGTTGATGATCAGGGTCACCAGTAATACCTGGATGGGGACAAAGGCCAGGTCCTGGAAGAAATAAAAGAAGGTGTCGCGGGGGGAGCGAAAAATGACGATCTGGACCAGGTAAAAAAGGGCCGATAAACCCAGAAAACCGGCGCCTATGGTCAATTCCCAACGATAACGTTTCATGATCCGGTCCTTATGAACGGGCGGCCATCAATTTTTAGCTTTCAGCAAAATCCTTTACCCCAATGGGTTGTAAACCCTGCCGGCCGACTGCTCAAAAGCCCTACCCGGAAATCTTGGATTTCCGGATAAGAATTTATGATTAGGATAAGGCGGAAAACATTGTTTTATTATAGCGGTATTCTTTGAAATTATCGCTTAAAAAATCGTCCGGGGCCAAGAAGCCCCTCGGAGAGGCCATCCTGCCTGCCCTGGCCGTCCCGTTAAAAAACTTGAACTTTACGGAAAAACTTGATATTCTTTTAATTTATATTAGTTTTTTGCTTAAGGAGTAATTATGTTTTTGGATCCTATTTTCGGAATTTTCTCCAATGACCTGGCCATCGATTTGGGCACCGCCAACACCCTGGTATATGTGAAAGGCCGGGGCATTGTATTGAGCGAGCCCTCGGTGGTGGCCGTCCGTAAGGATAATAAAGGCTATAACAAGGTCCTGGCCGTCGGTAAAGAAGCCAAATTGATGCTGGGACGGACTCCCGGCAACATCGTCGCCATACGGCCCATGAAAGACGGGGTCATTGCCGATTTTGAAGTCACCGAGGCCATGCTGCGTCATTTTATCCGCAAGGTCCATAATCGACGGACCTTGATCCGGCACCGCATCATCATTTGTGTGCCTTCCGGGATCACCCAGGTCGAAAAGAGGGCCGTCCGTGAATCGGCCGAATCGGCCGGGGCCAGAGAGGTTTATCTGATTGAAGAACCCATGGCCGCCGCCATCGGGGCCGGCCTGCCGATTACCGAGCCGACCAGTAACATGGTGGTGGATATCGGGGGGGGGACCACCGAAGTGGCGGTCATTTCTTTAGCCGGAATCGTCTTTAGCAAATCGGTCCGGGTGGGCGGAGACAAGATTGACGAAGCCATTTTACAATATGTCAAAAGAAAATATAATTTGTTGATCGGCGAAAGGACGGCCGAGGTCATCAAGACCACCATCGGCACGGCTTATCCCCAGGATGAGCCGGAATCGATCGAAGTGAAAGGCCGGGACCTGGTCTCCGGCATCCCCAAGACATTAACTATCGATTCGGAGGAGGTGCGCCTGGCCATTTCCGAACAGATCGACACGATC
>JACRCK010000094.1 GCA_016219065.1 Deltaproteobacteria bacterium | reverse complement strand
CTTTTAAGCAGCATAAAACCGCATGGCCGGCAATTCGAGAGCGGTCAGCCGGTTGCCGTACACCGCCCCGGTATCTATCCCGATCCGCCGATTATGGATAAAGGGCTGCGGGAAGGGGGTGTGGCCGAAGATGACGGTTTTGCCGAAATCATAAGCCGAATAAAAAAACTCCTCCCGGATCCAGATCAGGTCGTTCAAATCCTGTTCATCCAGAAGGATCCCGTTACGCAGTCCGGCGTGAACGAAAATATATTCATCCCGCTCGTAATACGGCAGCAGGGAGCGATAAAAATCGTGGTGATCTTCCGGCATCCAGGAGTTCGAGGTCGGGGTCGTTTCCGGCCCGGAGCGGCCCTTCCAATAACTGCGCATGGTTTTATCGCCGCCGTTGTACAGAAAGGCTTCCTCGTTTTTTTTATCCAGGTATTCCAAAAGCATCTGTTCGTGGTTGCCCAGCAGAAAAAAGGTGTGTCGAAACCGGCGTTTGATATCCACCAGGTAATCCACGACTTCCTTGGAGTGCTCGCCTCGATCGATATAATCGCCGATGAAGACCAGAAGATCGGTTTCCGGGTTGATTTTGATCAGCTTCATCAAAAGGATCAATTTGTCCAGACATCCGTGAATGTCGCCGATGGCGAAAATGCGCTGCACCACTAAAGTACTACCTCCCTAGACGTTCCGCTTTCGGGTTCCGCCGATTCGCTACGGTCTCCCGTTGGGCTGTTACTGTAACACAAATCCGGGCCGGGAAAAAGAGCAAAAGGTCTTTTTCTTATCTTATTAATAGGTTATTAGCCGGCGCGATCTCCCTTTTTGGTTGATTTTTATTTCCAAGCGACTATAATCGGCTCCATCTTCTGTTCCAACAAAAGAGCTGAAAGTTCAAAAACGGTGCCGGGGTTTTCCCGACTGGAGGTTGGTGAATGGGGAAAAAAAGGAAAATAAGGGTAGCGGTCACCGGCGTGGGAAACTGCGCCAGCGCTTTGATCCAGGGCATCGAATACTACCGCCATAACCGGTCCGCAGACCTGGGTTTGATGCACAGGAACCTGGGCGGTTATTTCCCGGAGGACGTTGAAATCGTGGCGGCCTTCGATGTGGACCGGCGCAAAGTAGGCCGGCCGCTCCAGGAGGCGGTGCTGGCCTCCCCCAACTGCGTTATTCCCATCTGGCCGGCCCTGCCCGATTATGGGATCCGTGTTCAAATGGGCCCCATTCTGGACGGCGTGGCCCCGCACATGAAGGAATTCCCACCCGAGCGTACTTTTGTCGTGGCCGATGAAAAACCCGTGGCCGTGGAGGAAGTATTGAAAAAGACCCGCGCCGACATCATGGTCAATTATCTGCCCGTAGGTTCCGGGGCGGCCACTCGCTATTATGCCGGCTGTTGCCTGCTGACGGGGGTCAGTTTTGTCAACTGCATGCCGGAATTTATCGCCTCCGATCCGGCCTGGGCGAAGCAATTTAAAAAAAAAGGGATTCCCATCATCGGCGACGATATCAAATCCCAGGTGGGGGCTACGATCATCCACCGCGTACTGGCCCATCTCTTTGAAGAGCGCGGGGCTAAAATCAAGAGGACCTACCAGCTCAATACCGGCGGTAATACCGACTTCCTGAACATGTTGGAGCGGAAACGGCTGATCAATAAAAAAATCTCGAAGACGGAAGCCGTCCAGTCCCAACTGAGCACCCCCCTGGCGGATGAAAATATCCATATCGGGCCTTCGGACTACGTCCCCTGGCAGGGAGACAACAAAGTCTGCTTTCTGCGGATCGAAGCCGTCAACTTTTGCGGCGTGCCCTTGGAGCTCGAGGCCCGCCTTTCGGTCCAGGATTCCCCCAACAGCGCCGGAGTAGCCATTGACGCCATCCGCTATTGTCAGGTGGCCCGCGATCGCGGGGAGGCCGGCGCCCTGCTTCCGGCCTCGGCCTATCTGATGAAGCATCCGCCCCGACAAATGGATGAAGGCGACGCCCGACGCCGGATGGAAACGTATTTGGCCGCTCCACCAAAAAATATGAAAACCGGCCGCTGATCGCCTGCACCCAGCGACTCCAGGACGGATCAACGTGCTTCGAGAAAGCGGACTGGGACGGCGCTACCTCAAGTGGGTGGAATTGGTTCCGGTCCCCTTTTGCCAGCGCCTCGCCCTGAGCCCCAACCACCTGACCTTTCTGGCCCTGTTTTTCAGCCTGCTGATCCTCCCCGCCTATGTCCATTCGCTCTGGCTGGGCGGCCTCGCCGTGTTGGCCGCCGGAGCCCTGGACACCCTGGACGGCGGTTTGGCCCGCCGCACGGGCCGCCAATCCAAAACAGGGGCCTTCCTGGATTCGGTGTTCGACCGTTACAGCGATTTTTTTATCCACCTGGGACTCTGGTTGTATTTCTGGACCCACTATCCCCCTCTGTTGACGGCGGCGACGCTGCTGTTATTCTTTCTCCTGCTCGGCTCCTTTATGGTCAGTTATACCCGGGCCCGGGGGGAAGGACTGGGGCTGTCTGCCGCGGTGGGGTTCTTCGGACGAGGGGAAAGGATCCTGACCCTGGGGCTGGGTTCCCTCCTGGCTGACCTCTTCCCCCGGCTGCAACCGGCCGCGGCCTGGGCCCGGACCGAGGTCCTGGTACTCGGGCTGGTGAGCCTTTTGGTACTCGGCGTTCACCTATCCGCCTTGCAGCGCATTATTTACCTGGCCAGGCGCCTGCGTTAGATTCTTACAGCCATTGTTCTGAGAATTTGTCTCTAACAATGGCAGTAAGAATCTAAATAAAAAAAACTACGTTCTTTTAGGTTCTTGTTCAGCGGTTTTTTCCAACCAAAAAAATTTCAAATTTTTTTGGTTAGCCCTTAATCTCCTTTTCCTCCAGTTCTTCATTGGAACCCTGGGTCGTTAACCTTTATATATGTCATTAATAGCATAAGTCATTAATTTTCATACGATTTTTATTGCAATCGCCCGCTTTCTTCAGTATAAGTTTTTCATTCCTCGGGCCATTATTCAAATTTATCAATACCCTAATTAAGCTGAGCAACCAATTCAGGACAGGAGGTGGTGGCCTCTATTCCAAATCGGACGTTCTTAGGCATCCAATGGATTTTAACTTTCGTTCCAGGTATTAGAAAGGATGGTGACTGAATATTATGGGAGTTACCAGAAGAGATTTTTTTAAAATTAGCGGGGCCGGCGCGGCCGGCTTGGCCCTGGCCCAGTTAGGCTTCGACCTTTCACCGGTGGAGGCCCTGGCCCAGGAATTACGGATCAAAGGCGCCAAGGAAAACCTTTCCGTCTGCTGTTTCTGCTCGGTGGGCTGCGGGATTATCGTCCATACCGACGCCCAGGGGAAAGTGATCAACGCCGAAGGCGATCCGGACCACCCCATCAGCGAAGGGTCTCTGTGCGCCAAAGGGGCTTCCTCCTACCAGATCGCGGTCAACGACAACCGCCTCAAAAAGGTGCGTTACCGCGCGCCCAACAGCGACAAATGGAAAGAGGTCTCCTGGGAATGGGCCCTGGATAAGATTGCCGCCAACGTCAAAAAGAGCCGGGACGCCAGTTTCATGGAAAAGAACGCCGCCGGCCAGGTGGTCAACCGGACCAACGGTATCGCCTCCGTGGGCAGTGCCGCCATGGACAACGAGGAATGCTGGCTCTACTCGAAATTCCTGAGAGCCTTAGGCCTGGTGTATATCGAACACCAGGCCCGTATCTGACACAGCGCCACGGTAGCGGCTCTGGGAGAGTCGTTCGGACGCGGTGCCATGACCAATCATTATATCGATTTCCGCAACGCCGATGTCATCCTCAACATGGGGGGCAACGTCGCCGAAAATCATCCCGTTTCCTTTAAATGGATCCAGGCGGCCCGGGACAAAGGGGCCACCTTCATCCACGTGGATCCCCGTTTTACCCGGACCTCCACCAAGGCGGACATCTTCGTCCGGCTACGGTCCGGAACGGATATCGCCTTCCTGGGCGGCATGATCAAATATATCATCGACCACAAATTGTACGATGACTTTTACGTCAAGAATTACACGAACGCGGCTACCCTGGTCAACCCCAAGTACGGCTTCAACGACGGCCTTTTCTCGGGCTACGACTCGGCCAAGCGCAGTTACGACGCCTCCACCTGGGCACTAGAGAAGGACGAAAAGGGCATCCCGAAAGAGGACAAGACCCTCGCCGACGAACGCTGCGTCTTTCAACTCCTCAAGAAACACTACGATCGCTACACGCTGGAAAAAGTCTCCGAGATCACCGGGACTCCGAAGGAGGACCTGGTAAAGGTCTATCAGGCCTACGGATCCACCGGAGCCCCGAACAAGGCCGGCACGGAACTGTACGCCATGGGCTGGACCCAGCATACGGTCGGGGTCCAGAATATCCGGGCCATGTCCATCATTCAGAGCCTGCTGGGGAATATGGGTATCGCCGGCGGCGGGGTCAACGCCCTGCGCGGGGAGTCGAACGTCCAGGGCTCCACGGACCAGGCCCTGCTGTTTCACATCCTCCCCGGTTATCTGCCCAACCCGCGGGCCCAGTGGGCCACGCTGGCCGATTACAACAAGACCACCCCGGCCTCTAAAGACCCGCGGAGCGTCAATTGGTGGAAAAATCGGCCGAAGTACGTGGCCAGTCTCATGAAAGCCATGTACGGTGAAAAGGCCACCAAGGAAAACGAGTTCGGTTACGGCTGGCTCCCCAAGCTCGATCCGACCCAGGACGCCTCCTGGTTGAACCTGTTCGACGAAATGTATAAAGGTACCTTCACCGGTTTCTTTGCCTGGGGCATGAATCCGGCCTGTTCCGGCGCCCATGCCGGCAAGGTCCGGCAAGCCCTGACCAAACTGGACTGGATGGTCAACGTCAACGTCTTCGACAACGAAACCGGTTCTTTCTGGATGGGGCCGGGTATGAACCCCAAAAAGATCAAGACCGAGGTCTTTGAACTCCCCTGCGCCGCTTTCCTGGAAAAAGAAGGCAGCATCAGCAACAGCGGTCGCTGGATGCAGTGGCGCTACAAGTGCACCAACCCGCCGGGTGAGGCCAAACCGGACGGGGACATCATGTTCGAACTCTTTAAAAAGGTTCAGGCCCTGTATCAAAAAGACAAAGGGAAGTTTCCCGAACCCATTCTCAGTCTGAAATGGGATTATGAAACCAAGGGGCATTTCGACATCCATAAGGTGGCCAAAGATATCAACGGCTACTTTTTGGAGGATATCGCCGAACACCCGGTGGACAAGAAGGCCTATAAGAAGGGGACGCTGGTTCCCAGTTTCGTCTTTCTCCTCGACGACGGCCGGACCTCTTCCGGTAACTGGATTTATTGCGCCAGTTATACCGAGGCCGGGAACATGGCCGCCCGCCGAAAAAAGACCGATCCCACCGGCTTGGGCCTCTATCCGGAATGGTCCTGGGCTTGGCCGGTCAACCGCCGCATCATCTACAACCGGGCTTCGGTGGACCTGGAAGGCAAACCCCGCAATCCCCAACGGGCCCTCCTGTCCTGGGACGCCGCCGGCAAAAAATGGGTGGGCGATATCCCCGACGGTCCCGCCCCGCCCATGGGCGACAAGGGCGTCTATCCTTTCATCATGAAACCCGACGGGGTGGCCGCCATCTTCGGCCCCGGTTTGAAGGATGGGCCGTTCCCGGAACATTATGAACCGCTGGAATGTCCGCTGGAAAAGAACCTCATGTCCGGCCAGATGATCAATCCGGTCGTCACGCTGTTCAAGGAAGGGCTGGATAAGTACGCCTCCTGCGATCCCCGGTTCCCCTTTGTCTGCAGCACCTATCGGGTGACCGAGCACTGGCAGACCGGGGTCCTGACCCGCTGGCTGCCCTGGCTGATCGAAGCCGAGCCGCAGCTTTTCGTGGAGATGAGCGAGGAACTGGGCAAATTGAAAGGGATCAAGAACGGGGAACGGGTGATCGTCTCCACCCAGCGCGGTCAGGTGGAAGCCGTGGCCATGGTTACCGGCCGGCTGAAACCCTTCCGGGTAGCCGGGCAGGAGATCCATCAGATCGGCCTGCCGTATCATTACGGCTGGATCTTTCCCAAGGATGGCGGCGACAGCGCCAATCTGCTGACCCCGACCGTGGGGGATCCCAACACGATGATCCCGGAATCCAAGGCCTTCATGGCCAATGTCGTCAAAGCAACTAAAAAACCGCCGGCCCAAAAAGGCAAGAAAGCATAGGGGAGGTGAACGCGAATGGCCGATAAATCATTTTTTATAGACACATCCAAGTGCACGGCCTGTCGAGGTTGCCAGATCGCCTGCAAGCAGTGGAACCGACTGCCCGGGGAAAAGACCGTCAACCG
>JACRCK010000011.1 GCA_016219065.1 Deltaproteobacteria bacterium | reverse complement strand
GCGTGTCATACTGCGGGAAGAGGTAGGCCTTCATCAGGTTGGAACGGGTCAGGTATTCGTTGGCCGACTAGATGCCGATCAGGTTTTCCCCCTGCAGGTTCATAAAGATCGGGAGCCCGGCGCCCACCCCGATGTAGACGGCGTCGAAGCCCTCCTCGGTCATCAGCTCTTCGATGGTCCGGGTCCGGCCGATGACGGCGTTGCAGACGATTTTAGCGCCCAGCTTTTCCAGGATGTTGACTTCGGACTCGACGATGGCCTTGGGCAAACGGAATTCCGGGATGCCGTAAACCAAAACCCCGCCGGCCTTGTGGAAGGCTTCGTAAATGGTGACTTCATGCCCTTTCAAGAGGAGATCCCCGGCGACGGTCAGCCCGGAAGGGCCGGAGCCGATGACGGCCACCTTTTTGCCGGTGGGATCGGCTTTGGGGGGGAGCTTGAACTCGCCCTTGGTCCGCTGCCAGTCGGCGGCAAAACGCTCCAGGCGCCCGACGGCTACCGGCTCTTCTTTCTTCCCCAAAATACAGAGCTGCTCGCACTGGGCTTCCTGGGGGCAAACGCGGCCGCAGACCGCCGGCAGACTGGTCTTTTCCCAGAGCTTCATGATAGCGCCGGAAAAGTTCTTTTCCTTGATTTCCTTGATAAAAGCCGGGATGTCGATCTGGACCGGACAGCCTTCCACGCAGGAGGGTTTCTTGCATTGCAGGCAGCGGCCGGCCTCTAGTTCAGCCGTTTCCGGAGAGTAGCCCAGGGGGACCTCTTCAAAATTTCTGGCCCTGACCTGGGGTTCCTGCTCGGGCATTTTCTGACGGGCTATTTTCTCTTTTTTCTTTACATCTTCAGTCATTTAGGTGTTCCTCCGTTACCTTTTCGTCTGGGCGGGAACCGATAGTCCCTGTCTCAGACCTGACACTGACAGCTATGAAAATGGTCCAGGGAGCGTTTTTCCTGCTCCAGATAGGCCCGCTGGCGTTGGATCAATTCGTCGAAATTCACCAGATGCCCGTCAAATTCCGGTCCGTCCACGCAGCCGAAACGGGTTACCCCGCCCACGCTGACGCGACAGGCACCGCACATACCGGTTCCGTCGACCATGATCGGGTTGAGGCTGACCATGGTTTTTACGCCGTACCCGGCGGTTAGCTTGCAGGTGAATTTCATCATCGGCACCGGGCCGATGGCCACGATCAGGGCAATCGGGTCCTTGCTGTCCAGGTGCTCTTTCAATACGTCGGTAACAAAGCCGTGATGGCCGTACGAGCCGTCATCGGTGCAGACTCGCAGCTCATGGGAGGCCTTGGTCATTTTTTCTTCCAGGATCAGCAGGTCCTTGTTCCGGGCCCCGATGATCCCGACGACCTGGTTGCCGGCGGCTTTCAGGCCCTTGGCGATGGGATGCAGGACGGCCACGCCGGTACCCCCGCCCACACAGATCACCTTACCCAGCTTTTCGATGTGCGTCGGCTGGCCCAGGGGCCCGCAGATATCCTGGAAATAATCCCCGACCTTCAGGGTCTTGAAAAGGGCCGTAGACTTGCCGACCACCTGGTAGATCAGGTTGATCGTCCCCGTTTCCGGATCGGTATCGGCCATGGTCAGAGGGATACGCTCCCCGGTTTCATTGGCCCGGATGATCACAAACTGCCCGGGTTTGGCCTTGGCGGCGATCAGGGGGGCGTCGACGATATTGCTGACCACGGTCCCCTGGGCCATCTCTTCTTTTTGTAAAATCTTGAACACGACTGGACTCCTTTTCAGCATTTTTCGGCTCCGGCCCGGAGGGCTCGTCTCCAAAGGCCGGCCGGATAACCGACGGTAGGTATTGTGATTAATTGGACAAATAAAATTGCTTAGCATAAATGGATCGGTCTGTCAAAATAATTTCCGGATCGGCCGCCCCGCCAAAGTACGGCCTAAGAATGGCCTGAAAACTAAATATAAAAATAAAATCTTAGGGTTAGATTGTGAAAAAATGGGCATTTTTTGGCTTGACGGGTTGCGGTCATTATGATAAGAGAACAAAATTTGCCTCTAATATGTGCATACTCAAATTTAAATAGCCAAAAAGGGAAAAGGAGGAAGTAAAAGATGGCGTACAACGCGGTGAAGATGAAGGACTGGCAGATATCGGAAGCAGCGGAAAAGAAGATGCCCCGGCCGGAGGAATGGCGGGAAAAGCTGGCTCTGGAAAGGGATGAACTGATCCCTTACGGCCGCCTGGCCCGGATGGATTTCATGAAGATCATGGACCGGTTGAAGGACAAACCGGACGGAAAATATATCGAAGTCACGGCCATTACCCCCACCCCCTTGGGCGAGGGGAAAAGCACCACCTCCTGCGGTCTCATGGAAGGGTTGGGCAAACGGGGGGTTAACGTGGGCGGTGCCCTGCGCCAGCCTTCCGGCGGCCCGACCATGAACATCAAAGGCACGGCAGCCGGCGGCGGCAACGCCCTGCTGATCCCCATGACCGAATTTTCCATGGGGCTGACCGGAGATATCAACAACATCATGAACGCCCACAACCTGGCCATGGTGGCCATGACCGCCCGGATGCAGCACGAGCGGAACTACAACGACGAGCAGTTGAAGCGCCTGACCAAGATGCGCCGGCTGGACATCGACCCGACCCGGGTGGAAATGGGCTGGATCATGGACTTCTGCGCCCAGGCCATGCGCAACATCATCATCGGCATCGGCGGCCGTCTGGACGGCTACATGATGCAGTCCAAGTTCGGGATCGCCGTTTCCTCGGAGGTCATGGCCATCCTCTCCATCGTCAACGACCTGGCCGACATGCGCAAACGGCTGGACGAAATCACCGTGGCCTTTGACAAGAAGGGCAATCCGGTCACTACCGGCGACCTGGAGGTGGGCGGGGCCATGGCCGCCTTTATGGTCCAGTCCATCAACCCGACGCTGATGTCCACTGCCGAATACCAGCCCTGCCTGGTTCACGCGGGTCCTTTCGCCAACATCGCCGTGGGCCAGTCCTCCATCATCGCCGACCGCGTGGGTCTGAAACTCTTCGATTACCACGTCACCGAGAGCGGTTTTGCGGCCGACATCGGCTTCGAGAAGTTCTGGAACGTCAAGTGCCGCTACAGCGGCTTGAAACCCCACGTCTCGGTTTTGACCACCACCATCCGGGCACTCAAGATGCACGGCGGGGGTCCCAAGGTCGTGGCCGGCCTGGCCCTGCCCGAAGAATATACCAAGGAGAACGTGGGCCTGGTCGAAAAAGGCGTGGCCAACATGGTCCACTGCATCGAGGTCATCCGCAAATCCGGCATGAACCCGGTGGTCTGCATCAACGCCTTCCATACCGACACCAAGGCGGAGATTGCCACGGTCCGCAAGGCCGCCGAAAAGGCCGGGGCCCGCTGCGCCCTCTCCACCCACTGGGCCGACGGCGGCGACGGGGCCCTGGAACTGGCCGATGCCGTCATCGACGCCTGCAATGACAAGTCCAAGTTCAAGTTCCTCTATCCCCTGGAAACGAAGCTCCGGGACCGGGTGGCCAAGATCGCCAAGGAAGTGTACGGGGCCGACGGCGTTTCCTGGACGGCCGAGGCCGAGGCCAAGGCCAAGATGCTGGAAGGCAATCCCAAGTACGACGACTACGCCACCATGATGGTCAAGACCCACCTGAGCCTCACCCATGACCCGGCCAAAAAGGGCGTGCCCAAGGGCTGGACCCTGCCGGTTCGGGACGTCCTGATCTATTCCGGGGCCAAGTTCCTCTGCCCCGTGGCCGGGACCATCACCCTGATGCCGGGCACTTCCTCCAATCCCGCCTTCCGCCGGATCGACGTGGATGTTAAAACCGGAAAGACCAAGGGCCTGTTCTAAACCCGCAGCCTGTGCCCAGGGGCTTAAGTCCCTGGGCACTTTGTTTTTAAGATCAAAAGTTCTGGTAATAACCCCTGATCGTCCTTATAATGAAAACGGACTTTACCCTCCCCTTTGCGGTCGGGTCATAAGCCCGACCGGATAGAATGGACAAGACCCGACACCTGATTACAAACAGGTGCCACCCCAGCATTCGTAACTAAAAATCCCAAGACAAGGAAACGAAAGTATGGCCGGAAATGATAGTAAAAAAGTAGGAGCGGTCATGGTGGCCGGGGCCGGGATCGCCGGGATCCAGACGTCCCTGGACCTGGCCAATGCCGGTTTTTATGTATATCTGGTGGAAAAGAAGTCCGCCATCGGCGGCGTCATGGCCCAGTTGGACAAGACCTTTCCCACCAACGACTGTTCCATGTGCATCATCTCGCCCAAGCTGGTGGAAGCGGGGCGACACCTGAATATCGAATTACTAACCCTCACGGACATCCAGGAAGTCAGCGGGGAGCCGGGAAACTTTCAGGTCAAGATCACCGAGCGTCCCCGGTACGTGGATAAAAGCAAATGTACTGCCTGCGGCGAATGCGCCAAGGCCTGCCCGATCGAGGTGACCAACCTGTTTGATATGGGGCTGCGCAACCGCAAGGCGGCCTTTAAATATTATCCCCAGGCCATGCCCAGCGCCTTCGCCATCGAAAAGCGGGGCACGGCCCCCTGCAAGGCCACCTGTCCGGCCCACGTGAGTGTTCAGGGGTTTATCGCCCTGACCAACCAGAAAAAATACCGGGAGGCCCTGGCCCTGTTCAAGGAATCCCATCCCTTCCCCGGCATTTGCGGCCGGGTCTGCCATCATCCCTGCGAAGGGATCTGCACCCGGGGGGACGTGGATGAACCCATTTCCATTCAGTACCTCCACCGGTTTCTGGCTGACGAGGATCGGATCCAGGCGGAACGGTTCGTTCCGGAAGTCCCGGAAAAGAAAACCGAAAAAATCGCCGTGATCGGCTCCGGACCGGCCGGTCTGTCGACCGCCTATTTCCTGGCCCAGGACGGCTACCCGGTGACGGTCTTTGAAAAGCTGCCGGTGGTCGGGGGCATGATGGCCGTGGGTATTCCGGAATACCGCCTGCCCCGGGACGTCATCCGGTCTGAAGTCCAGACCATCGAAGCCCTGGGAGTGGAGATCAAAACCGGGGTCACTTTCGGCCAGGACGTTACCCTGGACTCCTTGAAAACCCAGGGCTATCAGGCCTTCTTCCTGGCCACCGGCCTGCACCTGAGCCGGGGGTTGAATGTGGAGGGCGAGGACCTGCCCGGCGTGCTCAAGGGGGTGGAATTTTTAAAGGAATCCGCCCTGGGGGAACCGGTCAGTCTCGGGCAGAAGGTCCTGGTCATCGGCGGCGGCAACGTGGCCGTCGACGTGGCTTTGACCGCCCGGCGCAAAGGCGCGAAAGACGTGACCCTGATCTGCCTGGAAAAACGGGAGGAAATGCCGGCCTGGGATTACGAGATTGAAGAGGCCCTGGAAGAGGGCGTTAAGATCGTCAACAGCCAGGGGCCGAAACGGTTCCTGCAGGAGCAGGGGAAGCTGACCGGCGTCGAATTCAAACGCTGCACCGCGGTTTTCGACGCCCAGAAGGCCTTCCGGCCCACCTATGATGAAGCCGACCTGACCATTATCGCCGGCGATACGGTCATTGTGGCCATCGGCCAGGCCGCCGACCTCTCCTATGCCGGCGGTCAGGGCATCGCCCTCACTCCCCGCGGCGGCCTCCAGGGGGACCCGGTGACGCTGGAAACCTCCATCCCCGGTGTGTTCTGCGGCGGCGACGTCTTTTACGGTCCCAAGTCGGTAGTGGAAGCCGTGGAAAGCGGTAAACGGGCGGCCGAAAGCATCCGGCGCTTTTTGAACGGCGTCGACCTCCGGGCCGGGCGGGAAGAAGACTGGTCCTATGAAAAGCCTCCGACCGAAGGGGTGGAGCATAAACCCCGCGTGAGCATGAAGAAAATTTCTCCGTCCGAGCGGGAAGGGAATTTCCAGGAAGTCGCTCTGGGCTTCCCGGAAGACACGACCCTGGAAGAAGCCTCGCGCTGTTTGAAATGCGGCATCTGTTCCGAATGCTACCAATGCGTCAAGGCCTGCCTGGCCGGGGCGGTGGTCCACGAGATGCAACCCGTGGAGCGGACCATCGAGGTCGGCTCCATCGTCATGGCCCCGGGTTTCCGGCCTTTCGATCCTACGAAGTATGACAGTTACAGCTATGCCCACCACCCGAACGTGGTGACCAGCATGGAATTCGAACGCATCCTTTCCGCCTCCGGTCCTTACGAGGGGCATTTGATCCGGCCCTCCGACCACAAGGAACCGGAAAAGGTCGCCTGGCTGCAATGCGTGGGTTCGCGGGACATCAACCACTGCGACCACGGCTATTGTTCGGCCGTCTGCTGCATGTACGCCATCAAGGAGGCGGTCATCGCCAAGGAACACAGCCCCCGTCCTCTGGATACGGCCATTTTCTTTATGGACATGCGGACGTACGGCAAGGATTTCGAAAAATATTACGTTCGGGCCGAAGAGGAACGGGGGGTCCGGTTCATCCGGTCCCGGATCCATTCCATCGACCCCATCCCGCACAGCGACAACCTGCTGATCCAGTACGTCACCGAGAAAGGAGAGGTGCTGCAGGAAGAATTTGATATGGTGGTCCTGTCGGTGGGTCTGGAGACGTCCCCGGAGGCCCTCGACCTGGCCGAAAAACTGGGGGTGGCACTGGATAAAAACCAGTTCGCCCAGGTCAGCAGCTTCACCCCGGTGACGACCGAACGGCCCGGCGTCTATGCCTGCGGGGCCTTCAACGGTCCCAAGGATATTCCGCAAGCCGTGATGGAAGCCTCGGCCGCCGCCTGCGCCGCGGCCGAAGGGATCTTCGAGAGCCGGAATCAACTGATCCGGCAGCAGGAACTTCCGCCGGAAAGGGATGTGTCCGGGGAAGATATCCGGGTCGGGGTATTTGTCTGCAACTGCGGCATCAATATCGGCGGGGTGGCCGATGTCCCGGCCGTCCGGGAATACGCCAAAGGCCTGCCGTACGTGGTCCACGTGGAGGACAACCTGTTCACCTGTTCCCAGGATACCCAGGAAAAGATGAAACAGGTCATCCAGGAAAAGGGGATCAACCGCGTGGTGGTGGCTTCCTGTTCCCCGCGGACCCACGAACCCCTCTTTCAACAGACCATCCGGGAGGCCGGGCTGAACACCTACCTGTTCGACATGGCCAATATCCGGGATCAGGATACCTGGGTCCACCAGGGCGATCCGAAAGCGGCCACGGCCAAGGCCCGGGATCTGGTCCGGATGGCGGTGGCCCGGGTTTCCCTGCTGGAACCCCTGCACAAGGTCTCCTTCGGTCTGAAGAAGTCGGCCCTGGTGGTGGGCGGCGGGGTAGCCGGCATGACGGCGGCGCTGAACCTGGCCAACCAGGGCTTCCCGGTCCAACTGGTGGAAAAGACCGATACCCTGGGCGGGAACGCCCTGAAACTGCGCCATACCTTCAAGGGGGAGGACATCCAAGCCCATGTGCGGGACCTGGCCGGCAAGGTGACCGGGCACCCCAACATCCAGGTGCATTTCAATACCGAGGTGGAAAAGGGCTCCGGGTTTGTGGGCAACTACACTACCATTCTCCGGAAGCCCGGCGAAACCCTGACCTTTGAGCACGGTGTGACCGTCCTGGCCACCGGGGCCCACGAATGGCAGCCGGATGTTTACGGCTACGGTTCGGATCCCCGGATCATGACCGCCCTGGAACTGGACCGGGCCATCACCGCTCAGGATCCCCGGGTGGCCAAGGCCCAAACCGCCGTATTTATCCAATGCGTCGGCTCCCGGGAACCGCAGCGGCCCTATTGCAGTAAGATCTGCTGCACCCACAGCGTGGAAAGCGCCCTGACCCTGAAAAAGCTGAACCCGGAAATGGATATCTTCATCCTGTATCGGGATATCCGGACCTTCGGGGTCCGGGAGGACCTCTACCGGGAAGCCCGCAATCAAGGGGTCTTTTTTGTCCGTTTCGACCTGGACAACAAACCGGTCGTGCAAGTCGAGGGCGATCAAGTCCAGGTAACGGTCATGGATCACGTGCTGGGGCAGCCCATCACCCTGGCGGCCGACCTGATCTCGCTGGCTTCGGCGATCATCCCCAACGAGATGAAGGAGCTGGCGGAGGCCTATAAGGTTTCTTTGAACGCCGAAGGTTTTCTGCTGGAGGCGCACATGAAACTGCGACCGGTGGACTTCGCTACGGAGGGCATCTACCTCTGCGGCCTGGCCCATTATCCCAAGCCGATCGACGAGAGCATCGCCCAGGCCCAGGCCGCCGCCGGCCGGGCCTTGACCCTGTTATCCAAAGACTCCGTCAAGGTCGGGGGGGTGGTGGCTACGGTCAATCCGGAGCTCTGCGCCGTCTGCCTGACCTGCGTGCGGGCCTGTCCCTTCAATGTTCCCGTGATCGGGGACCAGGGGGCGGCGGAGATCGATGTCTCCAAATGCCAGGGGTGCGGCGTCTGCGTCTCCGAATGTCCGGGCAAGGCCATCACCCTGCAGCATTTTACCGATAAGCAGGTGATCGCCAAGGTGGACGCCCTAATGGAAAAAGCAGCATAGGAAAAATACAACAATAATTAATAATTGATAATTAATTGTTAATTGTTAATGAAAAGCAAAATCCCCCCCACCCCCCTTTTCTAAAGGGGGGAGTTGAAGTCCCCCTTTGATAAAGGGGGATTTAGGGGGATTTCGAAGCGAATTATATACAAGAAAGAGGACCCTATGACCGAACCATTCGAACCTAAAATCGTCGCCTTTTGCTGCCAGTACTGAGCCTACAGCGCTGCGGACCTGGCAGGTTCCATGCGACTCCAGTACCCCACCAACGTCCGGATTATCATTATGCCCTGTACCGGCCGGGTGGATGTCATCCACCTGCTGAAAGCCATCGAGGACGGGGCCGACGGGGTCTATGTGGCCGGCTGTCTCGAAGGCGATTGCCACTACATCAACGGGAATATCAAGGCCCGGAAACGGGTGGGGGCGGTGAAAAAGATGCTCAAGGACCTGGGGATCGAGGAAGAGCGGGTGGAGATGTACAACCTTTCCGCAGCCCAGGGCCCCCGCTTCGCCGAGATCGCCCGGGAGATGACGGAAAAAATCAGGGCCCTGGGGCCCAGCCCAATTAAAGCAACAGCTAAAGCAGCCTGAGGCAAAATTCGAAACTCGAAATCCGAAATTCGAAACAAATTCAAATTTTCGGATTTCGTGCTTCGAATTTCGAATTTAAGAATTCCACCGGTCTCAAAAGAGACCTAAAGACAGAACCGAGTAATTAATTAATTTTGGAGGATATTTATTATGGTAGTAGCCGAGAGAAAACCCCTTAACGAGATCCTGGAGATGCTCGAGCCCTTCAAGAAGATCCTGGTCGCCGGGTGCAAAGGGTGCGTAACCGTGTGCAATGCCGGGGGCAAGAAGGAAGTGGAGATCCTGGCCTCGGAAATCCGGATCGCCCGGAAAAAAGCCGGGGAAGAGCCGGATGTAACGGAAATCACCCTGGAGCGCCAGTGCGACCCGGAATACATCGATCAACTGGAAGAACCCCTCAAAGACCGCGACGCGGTGCTTTCCATTGCCTGCACCGTCGGTCCGCAATACATTGCCGGCCGGTACCCGCTGGCCATGGTCTTTCCCGGGTTGAATACCACCTTCATCGGCGGTTCGCTGGAACACGGCGTCTTTGCCGAATTCTGCCAGGCCTGCGGCGCTTGCGGCATCCATAATTTCGGCGGGTTGTGCCCCATCGCCCGCTGCTCCAAGAGCCTGCTCAACGGCCCTTGCGGCGGATCTTCCGAAGGGAAATGCGAGATCAGCAAGGAAGTGGACTGCGTCTGGCAGTTGATCCACGATCGCCTGAAGGGCCTGGGACAGTTGGATAAACTAAACCGGGTCATTCCCTGCAAGGATTGGTCGAAGAGCCGGGATGGCGGTCCAAGAAAAATGATCAGGGAGGATTTGAGAATATGAAATCGGGAAGCAGATTAGAGAAGGTTTTAGCCGGCGGCCATTTCGCCGTCACCGGAGAATGCGGTCCTCCCCGCGGCGCCGACCCGGAACTGGTCCGGAAGAAAGCCGCCCATTTGAAAGGGGTGGTCGATTCGGTCAATGTGACCGACAATCAGACCGCCGTGGTCCGCATGTCCAGCCTGGGCGGGTGCCTGATCCTGTTGCAGGAAGGGCTGGAGCCCAACCTGCAGATGGTGGTCCGGGACCGGAATCGGATCGCCCTGCAGAGCGATATCCTGGGGGCCTACGCCCTGGGGGTCCGGAACATGCTCTGTCTTTCCGGAGACCACCAGAAGTTCGGCGACCATCCGGCGGCTAAAAATGTTTTTGACCTGGACTCCATGCAGCTCATTCAGACCGTCAAGAAAATGCGGGACGAGGGGAAATTCATCAACGATCAGGACATCCAGTGTCCGCCTAAAATGTTCATCGGGGCCGCCGCCAACCCCTTCGCCCACCCCATCGATTTCCGGGCCGTTCGCCTGGGCAAGAAGGTGGCCGCCGGGGTGGATTTCGTCCAGACCCAGTGTATTTACAATATGGATCGGATGGCCAAATTCATGGAGCAGGCCCGGGACCTGGGCCTGACCGTGAAGGTTTAGATCCTGGGCGGGGTGACCCCCATGAAGTCGGTCGGTATGGCCCGCTACATGAAAAACTCGGTGCCCGGCATGGACGTGCCCGACGAGATCATCAATCGCCTAAAAGGGGTGGACAAGAAAGACCAGGCCAAAGAGGGCATCAAGATCTGTGTGGAGACCATCCAGCAGCTCAAGGAGATGAAAGGCGTCGCCGGAGTCCACGTCATGGCCATCGAATGGGAAGAAAGAGTCCCGGAGATCGCCGAAATGGCCGGATTGCTGCCGCGGCCGGTGGTGGAGTAAAAAAATATCAAGGTAAAATGCAAAATGTAAAAGGCAAAGTGCAAAATAGATAAATCGCCGGTCAAAGCCGGTGAATAATGGAAAAACAGAAAGCCGCACGAGAATCGAGCGGCTTTCTGTTTTTAAAGCAATGACCCGGCGGCATCGTGACCGGCTCGGTCTGGCCGACCGAGTCGGTCTGAGCTTGGGGGAAGCTTCAAGAAAGCTCAAGACCGAGCCGGTCTGCCAGACCGACTCGGTCCAACTCTTCGGACGGCAAGGATATAACCTATGCAGGTTGTAACTCCCTTGGAACCTGGCCAGTATTATCATATTTATAATCGCGGGGCGAATCGGACCAGTATTTATTTTGAAAAGCGTAATTACGAATATTTTTTACAGTTATATGCCCGCCATATCGACCCGGTAGCGGAAACCTTTGCCTATTGTTTAATGCCGAACCACTTCCATTTCCTGATTCGCGTTCGCTTAGACCGAGCCGGTCTGCCAGACCGACTCGGTCTTTTAGCTGTATTACCGGACTACTGCAAGATTATGCGGGCCGGGGCGGGTCGGCTGGGTGGCATGGCAGACCGTGCATTTCCGCAAGGTGCCCTGGAAGCCCTGCCAGTCGATGAACTTGATGGCGTCATTGGCCTGCACGGTGGGAGCGATGGCGTGGGTGCTGTCGTGGCAGGCTTCGCAGTAAATCCCGCTGTGGCCGGTGGAATGCCGGTACAGGGCATTGTTCTGGGCGAAATTCGGATCGGTATGGCAAGTGTCGCAGCGCGGCTCGTTGAGCCAGGGGTTCGGATTCTGGGCCACCTGGCTCATGGTGCCGTGGCAGTCAAGGCAGTCCATCCCCCTTTGAGACATGACGTCCCGCAGACACTGGGTTTGGGGACCGGGATGACACTGATAGCAGCCCTGGAGGTTATCGAG